>JBEHYH010000359.1:0-6927 GCA_048498275.1 Myxococcota bacterium
TCTCCTTGCCGATGTCGACGCGGTAGAGCGGCGGCTGCGCGATGTACACGTGCCCGCCGGTGATGAGCGGCCGCATGTGCCGGTAGAAGAACGTGAGCAACAGCGTCGAGATGTGGAGACCGTCGGCGTCGGCGTCCATCAACAGGAAGACCTTGCCGTAGCGCAGCTTCGACACGTCGACGTCGGCGCCGATGCCGCAGCCGAGCGCAGAGGCGATGTCCTGCAGCTCCTTGTTGCCCGAGACCTTGTCGCTCGACGCCTGCTCGGCGTTCAGCACCTTGCCGCGCAGCGGGAGGATCGCCTGCGTGTGGCGATCGCGGCCCTGCTTCGCCGAACCGCCTGCGGAGTCACCTTCGACGATGAACAGCTCCGAATCTTCCGGGTCGGTCGACGAGCAGTCGGCCAGCTTGCCGGGGAGATTCAGCTTGTGACTGATCGCCGACTTGCGGTTGACCGCCTGGCTCGCCGCACGCGACGCCTCACGCGCGCGCGCCGCGAGAATGATGCGGCCGACGACCGCTTCGCCGATGGTCTTGTTGTCGTTGAGCCACTTCTCGACGGCCGGGCGCACCACGTTGTCGACCTGGCCCTGCACCTCGGGGTTGTTGAGGCGCTCCTTGGTCTGACCCTGAAACTGCGGCTCGACGACGTAGGTCGAGAGCACGCACACCGTGCCCTCGCGAATGTCGTCTGCGGTCAACGTCACGCCCTTCGGCGTCAGGTTGTGCGTCTCGATGTAGTTGCGAATGGCCTTCACCACGCCCGACTTCAGGCCGAGTTCGTGCGTGCCACCGAACCGCGTGGGGATGCCGTTCACGTAGCTCTTCACGTACTCGTCGGGCGCCTCCGTCCACGCCAGCGCGAGCTCGAGTTTGATGCCGTTCTCGTGCGACTTGTAGAAAGGCACGGAGCCCGCGGGCACCAACGACTTGCCGCGATCGGCGACGAGCTTGGCGATGTACTCGGCGATGCCGCCGTCGTGCTTGAAGATGTATTCCTGCTTGTTCACCTCATCGATGAACCGAATCTCCATGCCCTTGTGGAGGTACGTCTTCGACTCGAGGCGCTCCTTCACCAGCTCCGCGTCGAACTTCAGCTTCGCGCCGAAGATCTCCGGGTCGGGTGTGAAGGTGATGGTGGTGCCGGTGCCACGCGCGTTCGCGCCGACCTTCAGCTTCGAGGTCGGCTTGCCGCGGGAGAACGTCATCTCGTGGTGTTTGCCGTCGCGTTTGATCTGCGCGATCAGCTCGGTCGAGAGCGCGTTCACCACCGAGCTGCCGACGCCGTGCAGACCGCCCGAGTGCGTGTAGCCCTTCTTCTCGAACTTGCCGCCGGAGTGCAGCGTGGTGAGGATCACCTCGAGCGCCGACTTCTTGAACTTCGGCATCAGCCCCACGGGGATGCCGCGGCCATCATCAGTCACGGTGACGGTGGTGCCGTTCTTGTGGAGCGTCACGTCGATCTTCGACGCATGGCCGTTCATCACCTCGTCGACGCAGTTGTCGACGATTTCCCAGAGGAGGTGATGGTAGCCGTCGGCTCCAGTGCCGCCGATGTACATGCCGGGGCGCGTACGAACGGGCTCGAGGCCCTCGAGCACCTGAATGTCTGACTCATCGTATTTCTTGGGCGCCATTTACTTCTTCTCCTTCGGAGCTTCGGGGAGCGTGACGAACTCCAGCGGGCGGCTGATCGACTTCACGGTGTCTTTCTTCGACATCTCGCGGCCCTTGCCGCCGCGGCCGGTGACTTCGTAGCGACCGGGCGTGAGCTTGAGGCTCTTGCCCTTGGTGGTCTCGATGGTGAGCTCCGCGTCTTTTCTCGACGTGCAGAGGAACGCCATCACCGCATCGTCTTCAGCGGTCTTGATGACGGTCACGCCGCGGCCGGGGCCGGCGAGCTCGTTCACTTCATTCACCTTGCAGACCAGCGCGTTGGTGTTCCTGGTGACGACCGCGAGCAGATCCTTCTCGGTGCACGGAGCGACGCCGATGATCTCGTCGCCCTGGCCCGCCTTCGCGAAGCGGCGGCCAGAACGCGTCGACTGTTCCTTGAAGGGCTCGAGGTTGAACCGCATGCCGTACCCGTCCTTCGACACGCCCACCATCTGCGTGGGTATCGGGAGCCGCGGATCCAACGACAGCGCGCCGATGACGCGCTCGCCGTCGTCGAACTTGAACAATTTCTGCACCGGGTCGCCGTAACCGGTCGACGCGGGCACGTCGTTGAAGCGCGTGGTGTACGCCGAGCCGGCGCTCGAGAAGAAGATGAGCGAGCTCTTGAGCGAACCCGACACCAACGCCATCAACTCGTCGCCTTCGCGCATGCGCGTCGAGGTCGGGTCCTTCAACTCGCGCACGCGCTTCACCCAACCGTCGCGCGTGACGACCACCTGACAGTCTTCGTCGGCGATGAAGGCCTCTTCGTTGTACTCGACCTCCTCCACCGGGCCCGACACCCGCGAGCGGCGCTTGTCGCCGTAGGTCTTGCCGATGGCCTCGAGCTCCTCCTTCACGACATTCCAACGCGCCTTCACGCCGGTCTTGTCTTCCTTGAGGAGCTCCGCGAGGCGCTTCGCTTCGGTGCGCTTCTCTTTCAGCTCCTTCTCGATCACGAGAATCTCGAGGCGCGCGAGCTTGTAGAGCTTCATCTCGAGGATCGCGTCGACCTGCTCTTCAGAGAGCTTGAAGCGCGCGATGAGCTTCTTCGCCGCGTCGTCCTTGCCTTCCGACTTGCGGATGATGCGAATCATCTCGTCGAGGGCGTCGTAGACCTTCTCGAACCCCTCGAGGATGTGGAGGCGCGCCTTGAGTTGGTCGAGCTGGTACTGGAGCCGCTTCGTCACCACCTGATGACGGAACGCGAGGAACTCCCAGAGCATGTCTCGGAGGTTCATGCGCTTGGGCGCGCCGACCTCCGGGTTCTCGGTGGGCACCAGGCACGTCAGGTTGACGTTGAAGTTCGTCTGCAGCGGCGTGTGCTTGTAGAGATACGACATCACCAGCTCGGCGTCTGAATCGCGCTTGAGCTCCATCACCACACGCACTTCGGCCGTCGATTCGTCGCGCACGTCGACCAGCGCCGGCAGTTTCCGCTCGGTGATGATCTCGCCGATGCGGCTCACCATCGTCGCCTTGTTCACCGTGTAGGGGATCGAGGTGATGATGATGTTCTGGCCGCCGCGCGGGCGTTCTTCCAACTTCCACTCGCCGCGCAGCCGCACCGCGCCGGAGCCGGTCTCGTAGATGTCGCGCAGCTCCTTCTTGGAGTTGAGGATCTGCCCGCCCGTCGGGAAATCGGGACCCTTGATGAACTTGAGCAGGTCCTTCGTTTCGAGCTTCGGGTCTTTGATGAGCTCGAGGCACGCTTCGAGCAACTCGCCGAGGTGATGCGGCGGAATGTTGGTCGCCATGCCTACCGCGATGCCGGTGGTGCCGTTCATCAACAACTGGGGAATCTTCGCGGGCAACACCGTCGGTTCGGTGCGCGAACCGTCGTAGTTCGGGCGGAACTCGACGGTCTTCTGCTGCAGCTCCGCCAGCATCTCGTCAGACAACCGCGCGAGCCGCGCCTCGGTGTAACGCATGGCGGCCGGGGCATCGCCGTCCATCGAGCCGAAGTTGCCGTGACCGTCGACCAGCGGGTAGCGGAGCGAGAAGTCTTGCGCCAGGCGAACCATCGCGTCGTAGATCGACTGGTCGCCGTGCGGGTGGAACTGGCCCATGACGACACCGACCACGTTCGCGCACTTGCGGTACTTGGCGTCGGCGGTGACGCTCTCGTTCCACATGCCGTAGAGAATGCGGCGCTGCACCGGCTTGAGACCGTCGCGCACGTCGGGCAGCGCGCGGCTGGTGATGACCGAGAGCGCGTAGTTGAGGTACCGGCGCCGCGCTTCATCGGCGAGGTTGATCGGCCGATCGCCACCGCCGCCGGAGCCCGATTCGCCGCCTTTTCCGCGTTTTCCGCCGCCTCCGAGGGGCATGCTCATCTGTTCAGTCGAAGCCACGAATTTCCTCGTTTTTTCCAGTCGTTGCGGGCCTTGAAGCACCTGCTACAGCCCTGATCGCCCGGACCTTACACGCCAGATCGCGATCGTCCAGAAACTTGACGAGCGCGCAGCGGCGAACGGCGCGCGAACAGGCGGCGACGAACGATCGAAAGATCGACCTTGGGTGCTGGAACTCTGGGGCTAGAGTGCGCGACCGTGCTCGCACTCACTCTTCTGGTTCTGACCGCGGCTCCGAAGTCTCAGGAGCCCGCCAAGCCGCTGCTCCCTTCCAACGCCACGGTGCTCTTCGACGACAAGACCTCTCAACCGTTGAGCAACGCGCTCAGTGATGAAGGCGTGAAGCTCGTCGACCTCACCGAAGAGTTCCCCGCGCCGAAGCCTGATGACTCGGGCGCGAAGCTGGTCGCCGCCGCGAAGCAGGCCTACGACGACCTCGACTACGAGGGGTCGATCGGCAAGTGGAACGAAGCGCTCGAGTTCTTCATCCAACACCCGGCGTCGGCTGACGCGCAGACCATGGGTGACATCCACTTCTATCTCGGGGCGCTCGCCATCCAGAACGGTGGCAAGTCGAAGTCGAAGCAGGGCACGGAGGAGTTCACCCGCGCCCTGCTGTTCAACGCATCGCTCACCTGCGACCCCAACGTGTACGGCGCCGACGTGAAGAAGGCGTTCGACAAGGCGCTCAACGACGTCGCCACCCGGCCGTCGGCGCGCATCACCATCACCTCCGAGCCCGAGGGCGCCATCGTGTCGCTCCACGGCAAGGACCTCGGCGAGACGCCGCTCGCGGAGCAGCCCGGGGTCGCGCCCGGCCGTCACCTCGTGACCTTCAAGAAGAACGGCTACGAGCAGCAGGGGGTGTTCGTCGACGTCACCGAATCGGGAGCGACGGTCGACGGCAAGCTGAAGGCCGCGGGCGGCCTCGCCGACGTGCTCGCCGCGGGCGACGCGCTCGCAGACGCGAAGAGCCCCGACTCGAAGAAGCTGGGCGAGAAGCTCAAGTCTCGTTTCCTCGTCGTGAAGCGCGGTGACGCCGCCGAAGTGTGGGACGTCGAGACCGGCAACCGCGTCAAAGGCCTCCCGCTGGAGAAAGACTCGCTCAATGACTCCGCGAAGAAGATCGCCGCGTTCATCAACAACCCCTCGCCGCTCGAGGTCGAACAGAAAGACGCACCTGCCGCTTCGGGTGACTCGGTCGCAACCAAGTGGTGGTTCTGGACGATCATCGGCGTGGCCGTCGTCGGTGGCACGGCCGCGGCCGTCGGAGCTGCCGAAAGTCACGGGAAGCCCTTCAATATTGTCCTCGGCAGTCCGTAAGGTCTGGTCGTGATGAAGCCTCTCCTTCTCCTCTCCTTGTTGTCGGTGCCGGCGCTCGCCGCGCCCCCGGCCGTCAAGAAGATCGCCACGCTCGTGCTCCCGATGGACAAGGCGTCGGAAGGCCTGGTGTTGAAGATCGAAGGCTTCTCCAACGATTCGCTGGAAGAATTCGAGGGCTTCAAGGTCCGCACCAGCGACGACCTGTTCGGCGTCACCACCGATGAAGAAGCGGCGGCGTCACTCAAGCGCGCTGAACAGGGGTTCGCGGAGAGCAAGGCGGCCTTCGAAGAATCGAAGAACTGGGAGGACGCCGAGAAGAAGCTCCGGTCGACCATCAAGGAATACAGCAAGGCCGCGCCGGCGATGAAGACCTGCGGCAACCTCTGCGAAGCGACCGCGATGTTCGCCGCCGTGCTGCAGGGCCGCGGAGACATCGAAGAAGCGAAGATCACCATTCTCGACCTGCTGGCGCTCGCGCCGGGGCACGAGCTCGATCGCAAGCGGTACCTGCAGAACTTCCTCTCGCTCAAGGCGCAGGTGGCGACCAGCCGCAACGCGCAGCTCCGGGGCGGGCTCACCATCAACACCACGCCGCAGGGGGCGCGCGTGTTCATCAACGGTGAAGCGCACGGCTTCTCGCCCACCACCATCACCGCGCTGCCCATCGGCAAGACGCTGATTCGCGTCGAGCGCCCCGGCTTCAAGCAGTTCGGCGCGCTCGTCGAGGTGACGCCCGACGATCAAGAGCTCACCTACGAGCTGACGGCGACCAGCGGCTATCAGGCCTACGACCACCTGATGGACAAGCTCGCCGGCGAAGCCGTGAAGGACAAAGGCGGCTCGGCGATGACCTCGGTGGGCAACTCGCTCAAGCTCGACCGCGCGGTCATCGGCGTGCTGCGCAAGCTGGAGTCGGGGACCCTCGAGCTCTCGATGGGCTACTTCGACATGAAGACCGGCAAGCGCGTCGCCTACAAGCGCGCAACCTTCCAGGAAGACGAGTACGGCCAGTTGAAGGGTGAAGTCGGCCGCATGGTGAACCACCTCGTCAACGTCAACGACTCCGGCGAAACGTCGAACGTCAAGAGCAGCGACCCGCTCGACAACAAGGCCGGCACCGAAGACTGGGCCAGCGAAGACAAGGGCGGCAAGCGCATCAAGAAGGAGAAGAAGTCGAGCGGCGGAGACCCGCTCGACTCCGCCAGCGGCACCGAAGACTGGTGAGCTTCAGCGTTGCCCGCTGAACGAGGCGCTCAGCGCGCAGATCTGATCGTCGGGCACCGGGTCGGCGTTGGCGCTCAGCACCACCGACAACGAGCCCGACACGAACACGCCGGTCTCGGTCCTGGTGAAGACGAACGTGTCAGACACCTCGGCGGCGTAGTCGTAGTCGGTCGAGCCATGCACCGTGACGTGCTCGAGGTGCTTCTTGAACGTCGCGGAGCCGTTGTCGAACAGCGTGCCCGAGGCGGTGAGCTCGATGTCATCGTTGATGGAGTAGTCGAGCTCCGAACCGTTCTGCGTCACCGTCACGCTCAACGGAAAGTCGTCGTCGCGCCACGGCTGCAATGCCGACGCCCTGATGAAGCGCGCCG
>JBEHYH010000360.1:0-6876 GCA_048498275.1 Myxococcota bacterium
AAGGAGGTCGAGGCGTTCCTCGAGCTCGCGGCCGGCGAATTCGAAGAGGTCGTGCGCGAGAACATCTCGCTCAAGGAAGAAGTGAAGCGCGTGCAGGCGCGGCTCGAGCAGCACGTCGAACGCGAGAAGGCGCTGCAGGAAACGATGGTCACCGCGCAGCGCATCTCCGAAGACGTGAAGGCGCAGGCGCGCAAGGAATCGGAAGTGATCGTCGCCGACGCCGAGCTGCAGGCCGAGAAGATCGTCGCCGGCGCGAACAATCGCCTCGTGGAGTTGATCAAGGAGCTCAACGAGCTCAAGCGCCAGAAGGTGCAGTTCGAATCGCACCTCGAAGCGCTGGTCGATTCGCACAAGAAGCTGCTCGACACGTGGAAGACGCAGCCCGGCGGCGACGTGGCGTACCTCGTGAAGAAGTAAGGGCCCCACGTCATGACCTCGCTCGCGCTCGCGCTGTTGTTGTCGTTCAATCCCGCCACCGTCGCGCCGCGCTCCGGGTTCGTCGACCCGCCGCGCGCGCCCGCGGAAGTCCGCCTGGCGATCCTCACCGGCGTTCGCGATCGCGGGTGGGCCGTGCAGAACGAGACGCCTGAGATCATCGCGCGACTCGATCACCGCGGCGTCAGCATCGTGGTCGGCATCAGCTACGAGCCGAACCGCTACGTGATTCGCGCGCTCGACTGCACCGGCAACGAAAAGCACTACGACAAGTACGTTTCGAACCTCGAGGCGTCGATTCGCAAGGCCGTCTCGCGCGCGCCTTCGCAGATTCAGCAGCAGCCGCAGCCCGTGGTTCAGGGCCCGCCCCCGCCGCCTCCTCCACCGCCGGGAGCCGTCGGGCAAGCCGGCCCGCCCTCCACGATGACGCCGCCTCCCGCGCTGGCGATCTTCGCCCGTGAGCAGCGCCCCGAGAACGTTCGCACCGTGATCCTCAATTCACTCGCCGGGCAGAAGTGGGTCGTGGAGCAGGAAGATCGAAACGGCATCGTCGCGCGGCAGACCACGAAGAGCGGCTACGCGCGCGTCCGCGTCACCGGCACCACGCAGCAGGCGACCATCACCTACCTCGACAGTGAAGGCATCGCGATCGACCCGCAGACCGGCCGGTCCAACGACTACGAACGGTGGATGCGCAACCTCATCGCCGCGTTCGAGTCGCACACGCAGAACCCGTGAGCTGGTGCGCCGTCACCGCTGATGGCGTGTCGATTTCGGTGCTCGTGCAGCCGCGTGCGTCGCGCACGAAGGTCGTCGGCGAGCACGACGGGCGGTTGAAGATCGCGCTGGCCGCTCCGCCGGTCGATGGTGAAGCGAACGCCGCGCTCGTCGAGTTCTTGAGTGACGCGTTGAACGTGCGCAAAGCCGACGTGCACCTGGTCGACGGAGAGACCTCGCGCCGCAAGCGCGTCGTCGTTCGCGGCGTCACGTTGCAAATCGTCTCCGCGCTGACCGGACGCGAGCGTCGAGAGCGGTAGCCATTCGGCTGGGTTGCGATTCTCGAAATCGTGTCCAAGCTCCCGATGTGATTCTGGTTTCGGCACTTCTCGCGTTGTCGATGGCGGCCACTCCACCGCCCGCGCGCGAGCTGTCGACGCCGCGCTTCAGGATTCTCTACACGGAACGCGCGGCCGGTTCGGCGCAGGTGCTCGCGCGTGAACTCGAGCCGATGCGTGATGACGTCGCCGCGCTGCTCGGTCGCGATTGGCCCGGTGTGACGGAAGTGCGCGTCGGGTTCGATCACGACGAATACGAAGCGCTCGCGTTGCCCGGAGGTCCACCTCCGGAATGGGCCATCGCGCTCGCGTACCCGCGCAGGAACATCGTGTTGTTCGAGGCGCATTCGCTGACGCGGCCGGAGGGCGCGCAGACGTTGAAACACGAGCTGGTGCATGTCGCGCTCGGGCAACTGGGCGGCGACTTTCCCCGGTGGTTTCAAGAAGGCCTGGCGATGGAGCTCACCGGCGAGCGCAAATGGCAGCTCGAGCAGGTGGCGACGCTGACGCGCGCGGTGACGCAAAACCTCGTCTACGACTTCGATGAATTGAGCGACGGCTTCCCGCACTCGGCTGACTCGGTGGAAATCGCGTACGCGCAGAGCGCGGCGTTCGTCGAGTTCCTCCGCGCGCGGCACGGCACGCAGGCGTTCAATCGGCTCATCGAGCGCGTCGCGCAGGGTGACAACTTCGAGAAGGCGTTCGGCATCGGGTTCTCAATGCCGCTCTCGATGGAAGAAGACGCGTTCAAACGTGAGCTGCCGAAGCGCTACCCGTGGTGGCCGTTGCTGCTGTCTGGCGGCACCATCGTCTGGGCGTTGCTCTCGGTGTTGCTGACCATCGGCTGGGTGCGTCGTCGTCGCGAAGTGAAGATCCTCCGGGCGCGGCAGCTCCAGCTCGAGATTCAGTACGAGCTCTTCAAGGCGATGATGTTCAGACCCATCGCCAACGACGACCTCACGCTCGAAGAATTGCTGCCGGTGCGCGGGCCGCGCGCGTGGCGCGTCGATTCCATTCGCGACTGACAGCTCGGCGCCCAGTTGCAGGTGCTGCATCGTCTCGAACACCTCTGCGTCACGACTCTTCCGCCGAGATTCGGAGAATCGCACCCTGCGGCAGCCCGTGTTCCACGCAGCGGAGGCACCGCCTCTGTAGCGCGAAGATCAGCACCACCTCGCCGCACGGTTGCGCGAACGTGAGCGGCGCTGTCGTGTTGAACCACGCAGTCGTCTGCAGTCGGGCGCACGCCGCAACCCGCTCAAAGAAAAACCGCCCTCCACGCGAGGTGGAGAGCGGCTTTTGAAGCTTCAACGAAGCTCAGGCGCTGCTTACTTCTTCAGCTTGCCCATCACGTCGCCGAGGCGGGCCTTCGACTGCTCGGCCTGCTTCTTCAGGTACTCGCGGTAGTCGTCGCCACCATCGTTCAGCAGCTGCTTGATGGAGAGCGCGATCTTGCGGTCGCTGGTGTTGATGTCGATGATCTTGACCTCGACCTCCTGACCCTCGGCCAGAACGTCGCGCGGGTTCTCGACGCGCTCGTCACGCAGTTCCGAGACGTGCACCAGACCTTCGATGCCCGGCTCGATCTCCACGAAGCCGCCGAAGTCGGTGACCTTGGTGACCTTGCCCTTGACGCGGCTCGACACGGGGTGACGCTCAGACAGCGTGTCCCACGGGTCTTGCTGGAGCTGCTTGATGCCGAGGCTGAAGCGCTCGTTCTCGACGTCGATGTTGAGAACGACGGCTTCGACGACGTCGCCCTTCTTGAACATCTCGCCCGGGTGCTTCACGCGCTGCGTCCACGAGATGTCGGAGACGTGCACGAGGCCGTCAACGCCGTCTTCAACGCCGACGAACACGCCGAAGTCGGTGACGTTACGCACGATGCCCTTGATGACAGAACCGATCGGGTACTTGTCCTCGAGGACAGTCCAGGGGTTCTGCTCGATCTGCTTCATGCCGAGCGCGATGCGCTTGGCCTTCGGGTCGATGTCGAGCACCACCGCTTCGACTTCCTGACCGACCTCGAGCAGCTTGCTCGGGTGCTTGACGCGCTTGTTCCACGTCATCTCGGAGACGTGCACCAGACCCTCAACGCCCTGCTCCAGCTCGATGAACGCGCCGTAATCGGTGAGCGAAACGACCTTGCCCTTGACGCGCGTACCGACCGGGTACTTCTCGTCGGCGCGGTGCCACGGGTCTTCCTGGATCTGCTTGAGACCGAGGCTGACGCGCTCCTGCGACGGGTCGAACTTGAGGACGACCACGCGCACTTCGTCACCCACCGCGAACATCTCCGACGGGTGGCCGACGCGGCCCCACGACATGTCGGTGATGTGCAGGAGGCCGTCGATGCCGCCGAGGTCGATGAAGGCGCCGTAGTCGGTCAGGTTCTTGACCTGGCCCTTCATGATCGCGCCTTCCTTCAGGTTCTTGAGCGTTTCCTTCTTCTGCTCTTCGCGCTGCTTCTCGAGCAGCACGCGGCGCGAGAGCACGATGTTGCCGCGCTTCTGATTGAACTTGATGACCTTGAACTCGAATTCCTTCGAGAGGAACTGCTCGAGGTTGCGCACCGGGCGGATGTCGACCTGGCTGCCCGGCAGGAACGCCTTGACGCCGATGTCGACCTGCAGGCCGCCCTTCACCTTGCCGGTGATGGTGCCCTTGATGATCTGGTCGTCCTTCACGGCGGCCGAGATCTCGTCCCAGATGCGCATCTTGTCGGCCTTCTCTTTCGAGAGGACGACCATGCCGGTGTCGTTTTCGCGGGACTCCAGGTACACCTGCACGGAGTCGCCCGGCTTGACGGTCACCTCGCCCTTGGGGCTGGTGAACTCGGCGATGGCCACCTGGCCTTCCGACTTGTAGCCGATGTCGACGATGGCGAACTCGGGCGTCACGCGAACGATCGTGCCCTTGATGACTTCGCCTTCCTTCACGAGGCCGGTGCGGCCGTCCTGCTTGAGGGACTCCTCGAACATCGCGGCGAAGTTCTCTTCGCCATTTTCAAAGCCGGTCTGATTCAAGTTCTGCTGCATGGGTATGGGTTGTCCTGGGACTTCTGAAAGGTGCTGCTGGCCGAAGTTGTTCGACGCAAAGCGAGGCCTGACGCTTTGAGAGGGTTCTCGCTCGGAAATGAGGGGGAACGAGGCAGCCCGTACCTCACGGGCATGTGCGACGCAAGCGGCCCCCGGTCACAGGGCTGAAACGGTTACCAGACCTCGACCCGGAGCCCGGGAATTCGGCGGAATTCGCCCTCATTTCGGGTGACCAGGGTGACGTCGTTCGCCAGCGCGATCGACGCGATCAGGAGATCGTTTGCACCGATGGGCGTGCCGGCGGCTTCGAGCTGCACGCGCAGCGCTCCGTACTCTTCGCTCGCCGCGTCATCGAACGGGAACGAGTCGAACAACGAGAAGAACGCCTCGAGTTTCGCGAGGTTCTTCGCAGGCTTCGAACTCTTCCGCGCGCCGTAGAGCAACTCGGCCTTCACCACGCTGCACAGCACGGCGTCGCCCTGCTCGAGCCCATTGAGCTGCCGGCGCACGCCAGCGTCACCCCCAGAGAGCCACGCGATGCAGATGTTGGTGTCGAGGAGCTTCACTTGAACGCCACCGGCTCCGGAGGTGCGTCGACGATGTCGGGGAACTCGCCTTCCCAACTCCCGCCGAGCTTGAGCAACGCCCTGCGCCACGCGCTGGCGTCTTTCTTCGAAGCGAGGTCAGCAAGGTACGCAGACACGCTCTTCCTGGCGCGCCGTGCGTCGGCACGAACCTGTTTCTCGACGTCGTCCGGCAGGTAGATGGTGAGTTGGGCCATATGCGCCTCGTATATACGTATACTATATGCGTTCTCATCACGACTCAGCCACGACGAACGAAATTCGGCTGGCGCCATCGGAACCCAGCGACAACGTGAGCACTCCGACAGAAAGCTCGAGCCAGACGTGTACGCGCCCGGTGTCGTCTGGAGCGCAACGACACGCCCGAATCTGAGCCGCCCGAAGTCCAAACCGCGCGGCGTAGTCGACGACTTCGTATGAATCGTCGCCAAGGTCGTCCTTCACGACTTGCTCCGGTGCTTCTTCCCAAACGCCAAAGCCCGGTGAGTCGAGATGAAATCGCTGCCATTCGCGCCCACGCGGCTTCAGCAGCACGAGCGCAGGCTGGAGAAGATCAGTGGAAGCGCAGACGCCGAGGCACGCATCAATCGTCGCACCGTCGAGATGCGCGACACGAAAACGCTCGTCTTGAAAAAATCGGCGCACGCCGACCGCTCTACGCGAGTTCAGCTTCGATCGCGGCCGCGGCGGCCTTCATGTCTGCCGCGCTCGTGATCGGGCGGCCGATCACCAGCAGATTCGAACCGGCTTTGACCGCCGACGCCGGGGTCTCGGTGCGCGATTGATCATTCGCGGCGCTGCCCGCGGGCCGAATGCCCGGCGTGCACAACACGATTCCCGAACCCACGCGCGCGCGAACCTGCGCGACCTCGCGAGCACTGCACACCAGGCCCGTCGCGCCATTCCTCACGGCGAGTTCCGCGAGCGCAGCCGCCTGCGCATCGGGTGTCGCCGGCACTCCGGTTTCACGCAACGCCGCTTCGTCCATCGACGTCAGCACCGTCACCGCCAGAATCACGGGCGGCTTCACGCCCGCCTTCGCCGCCCCTGCATTCGCGCCGGCGACCGCGGCCTTCACCATGGCCGCACCGCCCGACGCATGAATCGTCAGATACGAAACCCCCAACGCCGCGGCCCGCGCAGCCGCGAGCTCCACGGTGTTGGGGATGTCGTGGAGCTTCAAGTCGAGAAACACGCGGGCCCCGCGTCGGAGGAACTCGTCCACCGCGCGAGGCCCATGTTCAACGAACAACGAGAGACCGACCTTCGCGACCCCGACGTGCTGCGAGACGCGTTCCCACGCCGCGATGCCTTCAGGCAGCGGCAGGTCGAGCGCGAGTGCGATCAGATCGCGAGCAGCCATGTGAGGCCCTCACCCCGACCCTCTCCCGCGAACGGGAGAGGGGGAGCGCAGAGGTCACCCGCCCTTCTTCAGCTCCGCGTCGATGACCTTCTCGAACTCGGCCATCGGCTGCGCGCCCGAGAGCAGCTTGCCGTTGATGAAGAACGCCGGCGTACCTGTCACGCCCGCCTCGGAGCCCGCCTTGGTGTCGGCGTCGACAGCGGCCTTCTTCTCACCGGAGTCGAGGCACGAATCGAACTTGCCCTGGTCGAGGCCGATGGTGCCCGCGTGCTGCTTCAGATCGGCGACGGTGAGCGCGCCCTGGTTCGCGAAGAGCTGCTTGTGCATCTCCCAGAACCAGGGCGTTTAAAAAAAGACAGAAAAGCAATATGCAATTGCTGATAGCTGCCAGTACAGTTCCG
>JBEHYH010000361.1:0-6876 GCA_048498275.1 Myxococcota bacterium
CGGCCGCTGGTGCCCGCCGCGCGCGCCGGCGATTTCGCCCAGGCGGTCATGGACCTCGGCGCAGGGCTGTGCACGGTGAAGCGGCCGTTCTGCACGGTGATGATCAGGTCGGAACTCGGTGCGCGCACGGTCAGCTTCGTGCCCGCGAATTCTTCAGGTTCGACGGTCACTTCGAAATCGCCAGTCGAGAGATCGAGCGAGAAGCCGCCGTCGGTCGACTTCGCTGAGTCCATCGCTCGCGGGTATTCGTCGTCATCGAGACCCGCGTCGGCGAGCCGTGCGCTGATTTCGAATCTGGACACCACGACGCCATCGGCAGTCTGCACGCGGCCGGAGAGCACCGAGGCCCGCGTCATCGTGATCTTTACCGGCGCTCCTCCGCCGGTCACTGCCTGGTTCTCGACGCGCAGGAAGCCGTCTTTCTCCGCGTAAAGGCGGCGCGCTCCTTCGGGAACGGTGTCGAGGTGAAAGCGACCTTCGGCATCGCTCTCGACACGCGCCCAGTCTTCGCCAGACCTGCTCACCGCCATCTTCACGCCGGTCACAGTCGCGCCGCGCTCGTCGACCACCACTCCATCGAGCGGAACGCCGCGCGTCAGTTCGATGACCACGCCTTCGCGGTCATCTCGTTTGGTCACCTGCGCATCCACCGAACCCAGCGCGCCGGAGCCTTCGGCGTGGAGGTCGTACTTTCCGGGGCGCAGCCGCTCGATGCGGAAGGTGCCCTGCGAATCGGTGAACACGGTGCGCTTGCGGTGCATGCCTTCGAGCTTCACCTTCGCGGCGGCCACAGGTTTCCCATCGAGCATCACCGTGCCCGACAAGGTGCGCGGCACGTTCAACTCGAGCGCGAGCTCATCGACGCCTTCTCGCATCTGTTGATGGTCGGGCAGCAACCCTTCCTGCATCGCGACGACCGCGTATTGCCCCTTCGGCATCGGGCCGATTTCGAAGGTGCCGTCGGCTTTGGTGTTGGTTTCGAAGAAGCGGCTCTGCTCTGCGAAGATGGCGGTGACGAGCGCTCCACTCGCGGGCGTGTCCTTGCTGGTCGTCACCTTGCCCTTGATGGTTCTGCCCGTGGAGACGTTGAGCTTCACCTCGCTCGCGTCGCTCGCCACGTCGGTGAGCCAGCCGATGGCGCCGGGAGCGTCGGCCCACAACGTCAGCGTCGATTCATCGAGGCCTTCGATGGTGAACGTGCCGTCGTTGCCGCTCGTCGCGCGGCCCAGTGGCGCGGCTTCACCGGTGCGCGCACCGAGCAGTTCGACGAGTTGCCCCGAGGCTTCAGCGCAACCGCACGCGAGCAGTTTCTGCCCGCAGTGGTTGTCGCATTGACATGGTAGGTCAGACAGCACGTCGTCACCGTGCGCCGCGAGCGCGGTGATGGTCGCTCCAGAGACCGGCGCGCCATCACGCAGCACCACGCCGCTCACGCGACGCGAACCGCGCTGCACGATGGGGTCGTTCCATTTCGACTTGAGCGCAGCGAGCGGCACTGCGCCTTCATTCGCCGAGAGCGCGTCGTCAGCCGGAGCCGACGCGTCGCCATCGTGAAACCACCACCACGCACCAACACCCGCCAACACCAGCACCATGACTGCGAACGCCCACCGTTTCATCTGACCGCCTCCTCGAGGCGCAGACTCCAACGAAGCGCGGCGGTTCCGCAACTTCGTCAGCGGAACGCGTGCAGCAACCAGGGGATGAGGCGGCCCTCGGTGACGAGCTGCATGTGCTCCACGCGCTCCGACTGGATGTGCACGAGCGGCGCGGTGCGCGTCGACATCGGCAGCTCATCGTAGAGCCACGGGAGCGTGTCGAGCTCCACCGCCTTGCGCTTCTTCGACAGCCACTCGCTGCGCAGCCGGGTCTCGAAGCTCACCAGCACGAGTTGATTGCCCGCCACGTCGAGCCACTTCTCGAAGTCGGGCTCGTTGCCGTACAGCCCGTCGACCAGCAGCACCTGGGTGACGCGCGGCTCCCGGAGCCAGCCGGCGATCGCCTTGTACGCCCCGGAGTGCCCGAGCAACACGATGGGCCCCGTCGGCAGCTTCGTCCTCGTGCGCTTCTCGACCTCGGCGAAGAGCCTGGGCAGCTCCGGCCAGAGCAGCTCATCGCGCGCGCCGCTGCGGGTCTCGGGCATGATGAAGAGCGCGTTGCGGCCCGAGTCACGGAACTGCGCGGTGAGCCGATGCTCACGCACCGCCGCGTCGACGTCGGTGAAGAACCCGTGGAGGTAGATGACGATGGGCGCGCCGCGCTTGAGGTTACGCGGGCTCCACACGTGCACCGGGCCGTTCTTCTCGCTGCCGAAGCGCCAGTAGCGCCCGTCGTCCAGCGTCTCGTCGACGAACTCGCTCGCCTTCGTCCGTTCGACGGACACACGCGCCGGAGACGGAGGCTCGACGACGCCGCTTCCATCGGTTTGCGCGAGGAGCAGGAGAAGAAACGCGGTCACTTCTTCTTTGTAACCAGCATGTGCTTGCTGAGGTTCTTGTCGAGGTACCCGTAACGGAACGGCAACGGCTTCGCGTCCTTCCAGAGCTTCACGAAGTCCTTGTTGTAGTCGGGGTTCGCGCCGAGGAACGACTCCGCGAACTTGCCGTAGGCTTCCTGCGTGAAGCCGGCGGCGGTCGCGAACTTCGGAGGAATGCCCGTCGAGTCACTGACCATGAACTGCATGTGGTTGAGCAGGAAGTTGCGGATGGTGGAGAACGCGTCGCGCCACAGCAGGTAGCTCGCGGCCTTGGTCATCGCGACGATCTGCCCGCGAGACTCGAGGTACGCCTTGAGGCCTTCGTCCTTGCCGAAGTGGTCGTCATCGAGGTTCTCCGCGAAGTGGCGGTGCGTGATTTTCACGTCGGAGCCCTTCTTCACCGCGACCAGCTCGAGGTTGTCGAACGCCTCGGAGAAATCAGGCGCGACCCACACCTTGTTGAGCAGCGTCGCTTCCTTCTTCTCGAGCGTGGTCAGCTCCTCCGCCGACAGGTAGCGGAGCGTGCCGTCGGTGTTCGGCTTCACGTAGCGCAGGCTCACCGGCTCGTACCCGTGCACCGCGAGCGCGATGAGGAAGAAGCAGAGCTGCCCCGGCAATTCGCCGCGCTGACCCTTCATCAGGTTCTCGGTCTTCGAGTCGTTCGCGGTCAGCAGACCCGCCGACGTGGCGCGGATGAGCGCGAGCGAGGTCTTCAACTTGTCTGACGTGATGCCCTTGATGCGGCGCGGGTCGCCGGCGTGCTCCAGCGACATGGTGTTGAACTCGCGCGCCTCCGGGTAGGTGGTGAGCGCGGAGATGAGGTCGCCGCCGCCGAACGGATAGACGACGGTGGTGGGCAGCCCCGCGGGCTTGAGCGCCTGAATGAAGGGCGACGCCTCGTTGACCCACGTCGCGCGGTACTTCTCGATGCGCTTGTTGAGCTCCCGGCAGTGCGCGTCGACCACCTTCGCGTCGATGCCCGCGGGCAGCGCCGAGTCATTGCCGCACGCGACGACGCGGTAGAGCAGCTTCGCTTCTTCGGTGAAGTCGAGCGCGGCGGCGTTGGGAGCGGGAGTCTGGGAGAGCGCGAGGGCCAGCAGAGGCAGAGCGAGCATGGACGCGCGGCAGATAGCACGCTGCGACTCCCCCTCTCCCGATTTCGGGTGAGGGCCGCACCCATCATCTCGCCTCTTCCGTGAAAACGTGCGCGGGGCGCTATGTCTCCCCGACATGACCGACTGCATCACCGATGCGGAGCTGGCGGCGTGGGCGAGCGGGGCAGTCACCTCGGAGCGCGTCAGCTCGATTCGGCTGCACGTCGCGTCGTGCGCGTCGTGCCGCACGGTCGTCGCCGAGGTCTCGCGCACCACCGGCGCGCGGCCGAAGCCCGACACGCTCGGCCGCTACGAGCTTCGTGAACCGGTCGGCGCGGGCGGCATGGGCACCGTCTTTTCCGCGTGGGATCCGAAGCTCGAACGTGTGGTCGCGGTGAAGTTGCTGCACGAGGCGGCCGTCGATGGCCATCGCGCCGAACGCTTTCTGCTCGAACGGCAGGTGCTGGCGAGCCTCGAACACCCTCACATCGCGCGGCTGCTCGACGCCGGGGAGACCGATGAAGGCCGGCCGTGGTTCGCGATGGACTTCATCGACGGCAAGCCGCTCGACGCCGCGTGCGATGACGCGAAGCTGACGCCGCGGCAGCGGGTGGAGCTGATGTTGCCGGTGCTTCGCGCGGTGACCGTCGCGCATCAACACCTCGTGGTGCATCGCGACCTGAAGCCGTCGAACGTGCTCGTCGACCGCGCGGGTGAGCCGCACCTCGTCGACTTCGGCATCGCGCGCCTGCTCGAAGGCGCGAGCGGGCTCACGCAGACCGGCATGGCGCCGATGACGCCCGCGTTCGCGTCGCCTGAGCAGGTGCGCCGCGAGCCGGCGGCCGTGACCTCCGACGTCTATTCGCTCGGCGTGGTGCTCTACGAATTGCTCACCGGCGTCTCTCCGTACGAGACGAAGCCGGGCGACGTCGAGGCGCTGCTGCTCGCGGTGAGCTCGGGTGAGGTGAAGCCGCCGAGTGAAGCGGTGGAGCGCGCGAGCGCCGCCGCGGTGGCCGCGCGTGGGCTGTCTCGCGAGAAGCTGCGCGCGGCGTTGCAGGGCGACCTCGACGCCATCGTGATGATGGCGCTGCGCAAGGAACCTCGTGACCGCTACCAGTCGGTGCAGGCGCTCACCGACGACCTCACCGCGGCGCTCGAAGGCCGCGCGACGCTCGCCCGCCGGGGAGATCGCACCTACCGCGCGGTGCTCTTCGTGCGCCGCCATCGCGCGCTGGTCGCCGGCATCTCCGCCGCGTTCATGGCGCTCACCGTCGGCCTCGTGACCACCATCTGGCAGGCGCGGCGCGCGGAGGCCGAACGAGATCTCGCGCAGCAGCGCTTCGCGCAGGTGCGCTCGCTCGCGAAGGCGGTGCTGTTCGACTACCACGACGGCATCGCCGACCTGCCGGGCTCGACGGCGCTGCGTGAACGGCTGGTGAAAGACGCGCAGGGGTATCTGGAGACGCTCGCCGCCCAGGCCGGAGAAGACGTCGAACTCCGCAAGGAGCTCGCGGCCTCGTACATCAAGCTCGGTGACGTGCAGGGCGACCCGTACGGCCCGTCGCTCGGCGACACCACGTCGGCGAAGCAGAGCTACCTCAAGGGTCGTGAGCTCGCGGAGTCGGTGCTGCAGCAGTTCCCCACCGACCGCGTCGCGCGGCGCACGTTGGCCAGCAGCTCCGAGAAGCTCGGCGCCATCGAAGAGGTCAGCGGCGCTCTCGAGGTCGCGCTCGAGAGCTATCTCTCCGCAGCGAAGCTCGATCGCGCGCTGCTCGATGAGAAGCCCGATGACCCCGACCAGAAATACGCGCTCAGCCGTGACGAGATCGCCGCGGGTCAGACGCTCGACCAGCTCGGGCGCGTCGATGACTCGCTGATGCATCTCGAGCGTTCGCTGGCGCTCCGGCGTGAAGTCGTCGCGGCGCGTCCCGACCTCGAGAGTCGAAAGGCCGTCGCCGGTGTGTTGGTGAGCATCGCGCGTGGGCGGGCTGATCAATCGCGCATCGCCGAGGCCATCGCGGCGGCGAAAGAGTCTGAGGAGATCTTCGAAGCGCTGACGAAGGAGTTCCCCGACAACGGGTACCCGCGTCGCGGCCGGCAGATCGCGTGGACGGTGCTCAACGAGTTGTACCGGCGAAACGACGATCGCCCCGGAGCGCTGGCGTACGTGCTCAAGGCGCTCGCCGCGGCGCGCGCGATGGTGGCGGTCGAGCCTGAGAACGCGGTGTATCGGCGAGATCTCGTGGTGTCGCTCCAGGCAGCGAGCGTGACGTATTCGTGGTTGGAGGATCGCGTCGAGCAGCGCAAGGTCATCGACGAAGCGATCGCCATCAATCACGCGCTGCGCACCGAAGACCCGGAGAATCTCCAGACGGTGCGCGACCTCGTTTCGGTGCTCGAGCTCTCGATGACGTTGCTCGACCCGAAGGAGCTCCCCGTCGCCGAACAGCGCGTGAAGGAAATGGAGGAGCTCGAGCACCTCCTCATCGAGGAGGGTGGTCAGGCCAGCCTCGCCAGCGAGGGCGTGGCGATGGCGCACGACGCGCTGGCGACGTTGTTCGCGCGAGCCCGCGATTTCGACCGTGCCCTCGCGGAGAACCAGAAGGTGATCGACCGGATCGCGGTGCTCGTGAAGGACACGCCCGACAGCGAGCGGTTGTCGGCGCGGCAGACGATCGCGCTGGTCGATCGCGCGGGCCTCGCCGTGCTTCGCGCGGAACACACCAGGCGACGCGCCGATTGGGAGTACGCGCGCGACGCGTGCCGCACCGCGACGCTGTCAGTCGATGCCAATGAAGCGCTCAAGAATTCGCAGGGCGACTCGCATGACGAGGCGACCATCTCGCTGCCGGCGTTCGTGGCGCGCGTCGACGCGGCGCTCGCGGGCAGGCCGCTGCCGCCATTGCCGCCAGATGAATACCGGTGACCCGCGATTCAGAGCTTCAGCGCGTCGATGGACAGCCGGCTCTCGATGAGCCGCAGCACGCTGTCGAGCTCCGCCGGCGTCAGCTTCAACTTCGAACCCAACGCTTCACGCGTCGCCCGCAGCACGTGCTCACGCGTCGCTGCGAGCCGACGCGAAGCCGTCGGCACCGACCACCCATAGAGCCGCCCGAGGTCCGCCAGCGACAACCCGTCGAGATAGAACAACCGCAGCGCCGCGCGGAGATCCGGCTCCAACGATTCCATCGCCGCCGCGAAGGCCTGCTTGAACTCCTCGCGGTAGCGCGTCTTCAACACCGTCACTTCGGGGTCATCACATGAAGTTCAGGTTCACGGGCGTCTTGCCCGAGAGCATGACGGCAT
>JBEHYH010000362.1:0-6872 GCA_048498275.1 Myxococcota bacterium
GCGTGATCACGTCGCACGTGGTGATCGGCCAGAACTTGAGGATCGAGTACGGCCCGGGCTGCGAAGCGCACGCCGCCAGCAGAAGACCCGCAACCAGCAGCTTGGGAAAGATGGGTTTCATGGTTCGGTTCCTCACGGGTTCTGGGCGACGGCCGCGCGGTTGAGAATGCGCGGCGTGATGAAGATCAGCAGTTCGTTCTTGTTCTCGATCTCGCGGTGGTTGCGGAAGAAGAACCCGAGCACGGGGATCTTGCTGAGAATCGGCAAGCCCTGCTCGCTCATCGACCCGGCGCGCACGTAGATGCCGCCGATGACCGTCGTCTCGCCGTCTTTCACCAGCACGTTGGTGTTCGCCTGCTTGGTCGAGATACCGGGCTGACCGTTGGCGCCGGTGGTCGACGGGTCAGGCTGGTTGTTGGTGGCGTTGATCTTCATCAGCACGCTGCCGTCTTGCGTGATGTGCGGCGTCACGGTGAGAGACAAGCTCGCGGTCACGAACTGGGTGTTCGCGCCGGCCGCCGACACCTGACTGAAGGGGATCTGCACGCCCTGGCTAATGGTCGCCGTCTCGTTGTCGAGCGTGGTGACGCGCGGCGCAGAAATCGTCTTCAACGCGCCCTGATTCTCGAGCGCCGTCAGGCGGAGGTTCAACGCCACCGCGCCACCCGCGGAGCCGAACGTGAGGCCGACCGCGCCGTTCGCGCCGGAAGGCAGGCTGACCGCGTAGTTGGCGTTGCCCGGGTTGCCCGCGCCACCGCTCACGCCGGTCGCACCGAAGACACCCACCGAGCTCGGAAAGGCGAGGCCCGTCGGGTTGCCGGTGCCGGCCGACATCACGCCCTGGCCACCCCACTGAATGCCGACTTCACGACTGAACTGGGTGCTGGCCTCGACGATGCGGCTCTCGATGAGCACCTGCGGCGTCTGGAGATCGAGGCTGGTGACGAGCGAACGCACCTTGCTGATGTTCTCCGGGAGGTCGCGAACGATCATGGTGTTGGTGCGGGCGTCGACCGTCACGTTGCCGCGGGCCGAGAGCACTTCCCTGACGCGCGTCGACATGTCGTCGGCGCGGGCGTAGTTCACCGGCACCAGCGTCACCGACAGCGGCGTGGAGTTGACCAGCGCGTCACGGCGCGCCTGGCGCGACTTGGCTTCGGCTTCGAGGGTCGCCATCGGCGCGACGCGAACGATGTTGCCGAATTCCTCCTTGCCGAGGCTCTTGCTGCGGAGCACGAGGTCGAGCGCCTGGTCCCACGGGACGTTGCGCAGACGCACGGTCACGCGGCCGTTCACGTCGTCGGCCACCACGATGTTCTTCTTCGAGATCTCCGCGATGATGCGCAGCAGGTTGTGGATGTCGATGTCCTTGAACTCGAACGACACGCGCTTGCCCACGTAACGGCGCTGTTGCGGCGCACCTTCTTCGGCGACCTCCTCGGCTTCGGTCGAGAAGCCGGCCGAGCGGTTCTCAGCGACGACCTGCTCGCTGCTGCCCTTCACGCTGAAGCGCCACTGCATGACGCCCGGGCGCTCGCTGACGACCTGCTCCAGCGCCTGCTCACCGGCGACCACCACGCGCACCTTGTCGGTCGAGCCCGGCACCGCGAACACGCTGACCATCTTCACCGGCGTGCCGAGCGCGCTGGTGTCGAGGCTGCGCTCCAGCCGACGGGCGATGCGCGCGCCGTCGAGGTTCAGCACCGCGCTCTTGCCATCGGGGCGTTCGACGGCCCACTTCGCCGCGCCACCCTTCACCGTCAACCGCACCACGCCGCCGGAGGCAGATTCCTTGAACGAGACGTCGGTCACCTCGGCGCTGTTCGCGGCGACCGCGGGGGCACCTTCGATCGCCACCTTCTGACCGTCGATTTCGACTTCGGCCGGCTCGTCATTCGAGGCGACTTCTTCCTTCATGACGCCCTTGAGCATCAGCGAGACGCCATCGGCGCGACGGCGAACGTCGAAGTTGGGGCGCTGCGCGAACTCGACCACCACGCGCACCTTGTCGTCGTGCGCGCCGACACGCACATCACGCACGTTGGCGAGGGCCTGGCGAGGAGCGCGGGGCGACCCCTTGAGGCCATAGAGGTCGATGGCGACGCGCGACGGGTCGGCGAGCTCGATGACCTCGAACTTCGCGACCTCGCCGTCGGTCACCAGCTTCAGGCCGCGGCCCTCGGCGACGATGCTCTTGAGGCGCGTGGCCGGCGACTTCACCGGCTTCTCGTCGACGCGCGACGCGATGATGGTCTCACCGGCGACGTTCTGGCGCGGAGCCGCAGAGACCGCCTCGGGCTTCGCGGCGCCACCGGCGTCGATGGAGATGACGAGCGAGGAGCCGACGGCCTTCACGTCGTAGCCCTTCGCGTTGTTGAGCCCCAGCAGCAGCCGGCCGACCTCGGCCTTCGCGTCGGAGAACTGCGAGGCCATGATGCCCGCGACCGGGCCATTGCCGTCGTGGTGACCCTTGATGGCCTCGACCGACGCGTTCGACACGTCGACCACGAGGCGGTCAGGTTCCTTGAGGCGGAAGACGTTGAAGACCGGCGGCTCGCTGCACTTCACCGTCACTTCCACGCCCGCCGGCGTCGGAGCCACCGAGACATCTTGCAGAGCGTTCCCCGCGGCAGTTGCACTGCTCGCGAGGAGCCCGGCGAACAACAGGGCACTTTTGATCATCGTCTTCTCCAGGCTCATGGCTCTCACGCGTTTCCGTTCAGGGAATTGCAAAATCTTTGTTCTTCAGGAGGTCGAGCGCCGGCTGACTCCGCGCATCAGCCGCGACACACAGTTCGTCTTTCTTCGCCACCGGCTTGCCGTCAGCCCCGCCGCTCACGAACGACGTGACGACGATGCACTCACGCAGCACCTGCGTGACCTTGCCGCCGCCCTTGCCCATCTTCGTGTTGCGGCGAACGATGTGACCGACGCCGCCGCGATCTTCGACCATCGCCAGGGGGTTCGCGTCGCCGCTGACCACCGCGACCACGCGCAGCTCGTCGAGATCCACCAGGCACAGCGGCTCCGAACAACCGACCGGCTGCTCCACCGTCGGGGTGTTCGGGCCCTTGTTCGGGTCCATGAACGGGCTGCGGAAGGGGTCGCGCTTGCCGACCGGGTTGTAGACGTAGTCGACCTGCGAAGCGGCCTCGACGGGCGCCGCCGTCTCCACCTTCTTCTTCGGCGCGACGGGCGGCGGAGGCGGTGCCTCCTCTTCGCCGCAGGCGGCCGCGAACATCAGCACGCTCAGCATCAGGAGTGCTCTCACTTGGCGCCTCCTTTGGCGTCGT
This sequence comes from Myxococcota bacterium, assembly GCA_048498275.1. Taxonomy (GTDB): domain Bacteria; phylum Myxococcota; class Myxococcia; order Myxococcales; family Myxococcaceae; genus Archangium_A. Next base: position 3,294 of record JBEHYH010000362.1, read on the forward strand.
TGAAGCGGAAGGTGGTGGCCATGAATTCAGACCCCAGCATCACCTTGTCGCCGCGCATCGTCGGGCCGCCGAGCCGCAGCCCCGACACGTTCACGATGCGGCGGAGCCCCGCGATCTCCTGAAGGAAGGTCGCGATCTCGTGGTAGTTGCCGGAGACCGACATCGCGATGGGGATCGCCGAATAGAAGCCCTGTGACGTCTCACCGACCGGCGTCACGCGGCCGATCTCGAGGCCCGACTTCTTGCCGATGTCGTTGAGCTGAGAGAGCAGCTCTTCGATGTCTTTCTTCTCGGGCAACTGGGTGAGCGCTTCCTGGAAACGCTGCTCGAGCGCGTCCATCTCCTTGCGACGCTCGCTCAGGTTGTCGGCGATCGCCTGCTTCTCGGCGAGCGTGCGGTCTTTGTTCAACTGCTCCGCCTTGATGCCCTCGATCTGCGTCTCGAGGTCTTGAATGAAGAAGAAGTACGTACCGCCCGTGAGCAGCAACAGAATGGCCGCGATGATGCCGGCCTTGGCGGGCGTCGCGAGTTTGTTGACGCGTTCAATGAGTTGTTCCACGTGTCAAATCCTCAAATCGCGAAGTTCACCGAGAGCGTCATGTCGAAGCTGACGATCTTGCCGCCCTTGGGCCCGTCGACTGCGTTGGTGCCCTTGAGCTCGATGTTGGAAAAGAACTGGCCGACGAGCGGGGCGCTGAACTCCTCGATGGCGGCGTCGCCACCGAGCATCTCGACCTTGATGCCGCCCGACTTGGTGCGGTCGATGACGCGCGCCATGCCCTTGGGCGTCCACACGATGCTGTTGAGCGAACGCATGAACTCCGACACGTCGTCGTAGCTCTCGGCGTTGCCGGTCATCACCGCCGCGCCGCCCGCTTCGGAGAACGCGTTGACCCACACCTTCTTGGGGATCGCGGTGGCGAGCGCGTCGAGCACCTTCACCGGCCCGCCGCGCTGCTTGCGCAGGTTGTCGAGCACCGCGAGCTTCTCTTCGACTTCCTTCTTGCGCTTGGCCAGGTTGTTCACCTCGCCGATCACCTTTTCGAGCTGCGCGATGCGCGCGTTGGTGTCGTCGAGGTTGCGCTGCGCCTTCTCGCGCTTCTGGTCGAGCGTGTACCACCAGAAGCCGTTGCCGATGACCGCGAGGATCAACGCGCCCGCCATCAGCACGATGAACTGTCGGCCCTGCTCTCGCTTTTGAACCTGCCGTACCGGCAGGAGGTTGATGCGAATCATCATCTCGAGCGGTCCTTGTTAATCGAGCTTGTCGCCGGGTTTGCGCAGAGCCAGGCCCACAGCCACCGCGGCCTGGGGCGCCACGTCCATGATGAACGCGGGGTCGAACTTGCGGTTGTCGATTTCGATCTTCTTGAAGGGGTTCAAGATTTCCACCGGCACGCCGACGCGCGACTCGATGGTCTTGAAGAGCGCCGGCACCTTCGCCGTACCGCCCGACAGGTAGACCTTGGTGAAGTTCGCGTCGGCCGCGGTGCCCGCGTAGAAGTCGAGCGAGCGCTGAATTTCACCGGCCACCTGCTCGGCGACCTGGCTCATCACCTTCTCGACCTCTTGCGGCACGACGGCATCGGCGTCTGAACGGCCGCCACCGACCTTCAGCGCCTCGGCTTCTTCGTACGACACCGAGAGCTGCTTCTGGATTTCTTCGGTGAACTGGTTACCGCCGATGGTGACGTCGCGGGTGAACGTGGTCACGCCCTGCGCGAGAATGTTGATGTTCACCACCGCGGCGCCCGCGTTGATGAGCACGATGGTCTCGTTGGCCGGCGCTTCGTAGTTCGCCGAGAAGCAGTTCTGCACCGCGAAGGCGTCGACGTCGACCACCACCGGCGTGAGACCGGCTTCAGACACGACCGACGAGTAGTCGTTGATCATGTCCTTCTTCGCGGCGACCAGCAGCACGTCCATCTGGCCGGTCGCGTCATTCGCGTCGGGCCGGAGGATCTGCGTGTCGAGGTTCACGTCCTTGATGTCGAAGGGGATGTGCTGCTCCGCCTCCCACTGAATCGCCTCCTCGAGCTCTTCCTGCGACATGCGCGGCATCGAGATCTTCTTGATGATCACCGAGTGACCGGAGACGCCGATGGCGACCTCCTTCTGCTTCACCTTGAGTTCACCCAGCAGCTCCTGAATCGCCTGAACGATGGCGGTGCTGTTCATCAGCGCGCCATCGACGATTGCTTCGGGAGGCAGCGGCTTCATGCCGAAGCTCTGCAGCGCGTAGCTGAGTTCGCCTCGGCGGCGCTGCTCCTTGAGCTGAATGAGCTTCACACCGGAACTTCCGATGTCCAAGCCCAGCGCCAGTTTGCCCTTCGCCATAGCGACTACTCCTTCGCGTGTGACTGCAAGCCTACGGTCGTTTCGCGTTCTTCAAAGAAAATGGCCGTTACTCTTCGAACACCTGATCGCGATCGGTGACCTTCAGCCCGAGCGCGAGGATGATTTTCCGCTTCGTATCGACGCGGCACTGCTCGCCGCGCTCGACGCGATCAATGGTCAACACCGAAACGCCGGCGCGCCTCGCCAACTCCGCCTTCGACAACAGCCGCTCCTCGCGAAGCGTCTGCACCCGGTTGTTTCTCTTCGTCTCGTCGTCCGCGCTCATGGTGTGTGGATCACCATCGTCCCCCCGGAATGGGGAGCAAGTCAACGAAACTGATCTCTCTTTGACCCCATAATTATACGTCAAATATATGTAGGCATACCCTCAATAGGTGTGGGGCACGGTGCGCCTACCAGCGGTGGTGGGCGATCAGGGCGCGCCTTTTTCGCCTTCGGCGTCGGCGTCGATGCCGTAGTCCTTCAGTTTGTAGAGCAACGCGCGGTGGCTGATCTCGAGCAGCTCCGCAGCCCGCGTGCGATTGCCCTTCGTCTTCTGGAGCGCCGCGCGAATGAACGCATCTTCGACCAGCTCGATCGCGCGCTTGAGCGAGTAGTTCGCCGCGCCGGGCTTCGGGAGCTCGAGCGCGCTCGGCGCGGCGGGGCGGCTCCACAGCTTCTCGGGGAGCACCGCGGGCGCGACGAGCGGGCCATCAGCGAGCAGCGCCGCGCGTTCGAGCGCGTTCTCGAGCTCGCGCACGTTGCCCGGCCACGCGTAGCGTTTGATCATCTCTTCCGCGTCGTCGGTGAAGCCCGCGAGCGGAATCTCGCGGTTGAATTCACGGTTGAAGCGCTCGAGAAAATGCCGCGCGAGCTTGAGCACGTCGTCACCGCGCTGCCGCAGCGCCGGCACCTGAATCGGCACCACGTTGAGACGGAAGAAGAGGTCTTCGCGGAACTCGCCCCTGCTCACCAGCGCCTGCAGATCTCGCAGCGAAGCGGCGACCACTCGCACGTCGACTTTTTCCGCGCGGCTCTCACCGACCGGGCGCACCTCGCTTTCCTGCAGCACGCGCAGCAGCTTCACCTGCGCGGCCATCGGGAGCTCGCCGACTTCATCGAGAAAGATCGTGCCGCCGTCGGCCTCGGAGAAGACGCCTCGGCGCGCGGTCTTCGCGTCGGTGAACGCGCCGCGCGCGTGACCGAAGAGCTCAGATTCGATCAGCGTGGGCGCGATGGCTC
>JBEHYH010000363.1:0-6854 GCA_048498275.1 Myxococcota bacterium
CAAAGCGCAAGCAGGCCACCCTGAGCTTCTTCATCTCCGCCGCGGCGCTGTCCAACCTCCGGGCGTCGACCTCGTACGGTCACAACCCGCGCGCGGGGAACTTGTTGCCCTCGAGCAACCAACCGGCGAGCGCCGCGCAGTGTTGCGCGTCCCAACTCGTGGCGGCTTCGACGATGCAGAACCGCCGCGCGGCGAACGGCGCTTCGAGCCGCATTTCAGAAGCGAGCGCGACCCAGTCGAGATCTCGCCACACCGAGAGCACGAGACGGCCTGCGATCAACTCGTCATGTGAACGTTCGGTGGAGCACTGCCACCGGAGGAACTTCTCGGCGTCGAATGGCGAGGCGATCGGCGCGGAGTGCAGGACCGGCAACGACTTGAGCAGCTTCTCAAACGACATGTTCGACCTCCCCCAGAGACCAACCCATCGCTGAACACCTTCGGTCGACGGAGATCATCTCAGAGCAGCGCCCGGGCGTCGCCGGGTGATGCGTCACCCTGTTGCACCCGCGAACGGTGGATCTTGCGACAATCGTGCGCATTCGCTTCACCGCACCGGTACGAGACGAACCGCCGAGGCCTTCTCCGTTCGTCGAACACCCGCTCGTGAACGCTTGTGGCGGTACATCGCGTCGTCTGCGCGCTGCACCATCTCCTCGCAGGAACCATCGGCCGCGTTGTTCGAAGAGATGCCGACGCTGCAGCTCACCTTCCACCGGCGCGCGCTCGCTTCGCGTTCGAGCGCGCGCGCGAGTCGATCGATCGCCGCCTGCGCAGACGCCAGCGACGCGCCGGGGAACAGCACCGCGAACTCATCACCACCGAGTCGTGCCGCGACCTCGCCGCTGCGCAGTTGCTGCAGCAGTTCACCGACCAGCCTCAACACCGCGTCGCCCGTCGCGTGGCCCAGTGAATCGTTGATGCCCTTGAACCCGTCGAGGTCGAGCATCGCCACGGTGAGCGGCTCCTCGCGGCGGCGGCAGCGGCGCAGCTCGGCTTCACATCGTTCTTCGAACGCGCGCCGATTCAACAAGCCGGTGAGCGCATCGGTCTGCGCGTGCTTCTTCAAGCGTCGCTGCGATTCACGAAGCCATTCGAGCAGCAATACGGTGGTCACGTACGCGACGAGCCGATTGAAGGTCGCCCACGCGAACACGAAGCCGCCATCGACGAGGTGAACTCCCGCGCGGACATCGATGAGCAGGTTCGCGCCGAGCGAAAACACCGCGACCCCGAGCGCCGGCCGCCACCCCGCGGCCCACGCGACGCCGGCGATCGGCAGCACATGGAAGAGCGTGAGACTCACGCGCATGTCGGTCACCAGGTCTCCGGCCGCGATCGCCGCGACACACAACGCACCACAGATGATGATCAAGAACGTTCGCATTCGGGAACACCAGATCGAGTTGGTCACTGCGAGCTCCAGCCGGAGCACGCGTCGTGCCGACGCCGTTCCCCCCGCAATCACGTTCGCGCCGTGTGTCGCGCCGCCTCACTTTGATTCGATTCGCGACGCACCGTGCGGCCGTTTCCACCTCCACACACCCGGCGCTTTTGTTGGCGTCGCGCGCCCGAAGGCCGCAGAACACTCACATGAGAACACTCGCTCTGCTGACGCTGACCCTCCTGACGTCTGCCTGCACCACCACGCACGTGCTCGACGTGTGGAAAGCGGAGGGCGCCGCGCCGGTCAAGCGCGAGACCAAGCGGGTGGTGGTGGTTTCCACCATGAACCCCGCGCGCCGCGACGTCGCCGAGGCGAAGCTGGCGGAGCTCATCAACGGCGTGGTGCTGCGTGGGCTCTTCTCGCCTGAAGAGCTGCACAACCGCGATCTCGTGAAGCAGCGGCTGCTCGAGCAGGGCTTTCAGGAGGTCGTCGTGATGCGCGTGGTGAACGTCGACGAAGAAGTGACGCGCATTCGAGGCCCGGTATGGGCCACGTGGGACATGATCGACGTGCCGCGCTCCGCGAGCAGCACGCGCGTCGACCTGCTCACCACGGTCTACAACCTCGCCGAGGGCCAGGTCGTGTACCAGCTCGACTCGCGCACCTTCGACCCGGCGAACGTCGAAGACATGCTCGAAGAGCAGGTTCGTGTCGGCGTCGCCAAGCTGCGCGATGAAGGCATGTTGATCGACTGAGTCGAAGCGACCGTCACTTCAGCGTCATTCTTCGCGGGAGCTCGTGGAAGCGCGCCGGCGGAACAGGAAGGCGAGCGCGGCGAACAACAACCCGCTCCCGGAGTCGCACGTGCAACCTTGCGGCGGAGTGGTCGGGCTCGAGACCCAGATGTTGTTGGTGACGGTGCGCGGGTTGCCGTCGACTTCGATGAACGCGCGGAAGCGGCCGGTCTGCGAGACCTCCTTCGTGAACGCATACGGCGAGCCGGAGATGGTTTCGCGGAAGAGCTCCTTGCCTTCGTTGAGCACCACGAGCTGCAACCCATCGCCGCCGGTGACCGTGGCGGTCAACGTCGCGCCGCCGTGCGCGAACACCTCGTCACCGGGGATACCATCGTTGATCTTCAGCTCGAGCATGGGGTCACCCGGGCCGCCGAGCTTCACCACGGTGTGGCCGGCGCGAAGGCCTTCCATGATCGCCGCGATGCTCAGGCCCTTCGCGAACACCATGGTCGTCGGGTTGCCGATCGGGCTGTAGGTGATGCCGCTGCCGATGCCGCCGGAATGGTCGTCGCTCCCGCCGATGGGCACGATCTTGCGGCCGTCTTTCGAGAGCTGTTCCCACCAGGTGATGACGTCGAGCGTGAAGAGCGGGCCGGTGACCGCCCAGCCGCCGGTGCCGAGCTCCATCGCGTCGACCTGTTGGGGGAACTTCCACGTCCACGCGCAGCCGATGCACGAGTCACCGAGATCGAGTTTCGGGTGATTGATGGCGAAGAGCGCGGCGTTCGAGTGAATGTCGTCGATGGCGGCGTCGATGGTGCGGCCGTTCAAACCGATGCGGTGGTCGACGTAGGTGGTGAGACCGATCGCGTTCGCGTGGCCCTTGTAGGTGGTGAATTCTTCGCCGGGCACGATGAGGAGATCGGCGAAGGTGCTCTGCACCGCGGCGATGAGCCCGACGCCCGCGCTGGTGTTGTGTTCGCTGAACTCCACGAAATCGAGCCCGCGCGACTTCGCGAACTCGGCGGCGGCCTGCATCGTCGGGTGCGCGTCGCCGCTCTGTTCGGTGTGCACGTGGAAGTCGCCGGCGTACCAACGCGATTCGGTCGAGAGCTGCACGGTGGGAATCTGGGCGCGCGTCTGCGCGGGCAGCGTCTGCGTGTCGCGGAGCTCGATCTCGAGGCGGTATTTCGGCGGCGCCGATTTGATCTGCGCCTTGCCGATCATCACCTGCCAGGTGCCGGGCGTGATGACGCCGGGGAGGTAGCTGCGCGACGCGCCCGTCTCCGCGACCACGAAGGGCTCGCTGTTGCCACCGCCGTAGCCGCGGAAGCCGTCGGGCGACCAGAGGCCGTAGTCGAGGATGTTCTGCGAATCTTGCGAGGGGTGGGTGACGGAGATCTCCTTGATGCCCGCGGGCACATCGAAGGAGATCATCTCGTAGTCGGCTCCGCCGTCGAGCTGGCCTTCGATGACCATCGACTGCGAGAGAATCGACACGAGCACGGCGGAGAGCGCGTTCACGCGAAAATCATATCAACGCCCATCATCTTCGAGGCGCGCCCTTGCCCCGGGTGTCACGCAGAAGGTCCACGCCACGCGGCATCCAATGGCGATTCTTCGACGGAAACATCGATCGATCGCGAACCTTCCGCGGTCCCACCGATGCAGGTGCTCCCGTGAAACCACCTGCGTCGACAATTGGAGCGATGCGGCGATTTCGCTCGGTTCATTTTTTCCCGCTCTGAAGTTGCAGCAGTGTCTCCCACGCGCGGGTGACTTCAACTTCGCGCGCGAGCACGACGTGAACGGCGTCCGCTCCGAATTCGGTTTCGGCCTGCACGAGTGGAGCGGCGTTCTGCGCGGCTCCGTTGCCCAATGCCGCCTGCGCCTTCGCGCGCTGTTCGGGCGAGAGGGTTTCAAGCCGCTGCTTGAACTGCGCCATCGCTTCGGAGCCTGAGATCTTCTCGAGGTTGCGCTCCGAGACGACCGCTGCGACCAGCGCCTCAATCAAGTCGGCATCAGCCGGAGCGAGCCCGACCTCGCGCAACAACCGCGCTTCTTCGCGCGCGCGCACACGTACTTCCGTGCCCGCATCGACTGACAACACCGCGCTCTGCCAACGCAACCACGCATCGAGTTTCTGCGCGGTGACGACGCCAGCCACTCCCGCGTCGACGTTCGCCGTGCCTGCATCAACGGTCATCGTCGCGGCCGGCTTCGCGCACCCCATCAACGTGAGACAAACGAGCGCGAGCACACGAATCATCGAGCTCATTCTGCACGAAGCTTCAATGGCGCGGGCGCGTTGTCTGCGGCCTCGACCAATGCCCGCCAACTCGCGAACTGCGTCACCGGCACTCCGGCGTCACCAAACTCAATGGGCACCGCGCACCCATGTCGATGCACGCTCGGGCGAGTCCACAATCGGCCGGGCGACTCGCGCTTCGAGATGATCTGAGCGTGTGTCAGCCCCACGTCGCTCAGCCCACGAATCACCAGCGCGATCACCGGTAGCTGCGCGTTCTGCTCCGCGACGATGTTCACCGAGCTCCGCGCCCATTTCGCATCCTCGTCGCCGGTCTTTCGAAAGAAGCGCCGCGCGTCCTCACGAGCCCTGAGCAACCTGTCGGGCAACGCGACGCCGATGGTCTCCAGGTCGCCACCCATCACCTCGCCGCCACAGGTCGTCTCCGTCGGCGACACTTCGATGACCAGCGACGACTCCACCTCATCGCACCGCTGCGTCTGCACCATTTCGAACTCTGGCAGCCCGAGCGGCACGCTGCGGTGAACCATCGCGAGGTCATGCGCGATCGCCGCGCCGGGGAGCGCCATCACCAGCCCGACGAGCAACACGATCATCGACGCGCGCCGGTTCGCACGCACCATCGAGGCCAGAAGGGTCGCGACGAGCAGCGCCGCGAGCACGCTCAGCCACCAGCCCACCCGATGGGGATTTCCCTGCCACCGGCCGGAATCGACCCCCAGCACCTCGCAAATCGACACCAGCAGTTTCGAGTTCGAGCGCTCCAACGCGAGCCGCACATTGAAGTCAGACCATTGTGCTCGGCGCTGCAATTCAGGCCATCGAAGCACCTCGAGCGTCGACCAGGTGATGAGGGCGACACCCGCGAACACCGCCGCAACATTCCTTTTCACGCCCGAACCTCCTCAGCCGCGCCTCACCGCGCATGCAGCCCATGCAGAAAAAAACCACACTCCTATTCGTTGAATCATCGCGTGGAGCTCCGATGCTAGCGTGCGCCGCTCCTGATGAAGATCATTCTGGTTCGCCACGGAGACGCCGACGCCGACATCCCCGAAGGCCTCGAGGATGACGCGCGCGCGCTCACCACGCGTTCCCGGTTGGCGCTCCCGGCGCACTTCGCGGCGTTGCTCGACCGCATCGGCACGCCCAACCTCATCTACATGAGCCCGCTGGTGCGCGCGGTGCAGACCGCGACGCTCCTCGCGCAGGCCATCGGGTACGAGGGCCCGCTCCGCGCCACGCGCGCGCTGTTCCCCGATGGGCCGGTCGGCTCGCTCGACGGCCTGCTCGAACCACACGCCGGTGAGGTCGTGGTTCTCGTCGGCCACCAGCCATCGATGGGCTCCGCGGCCGCGCACTTCCTCGGGCTCGGCGGCTTCCCCAAGCCCGTGCAGCCCGGCACCGTCATCGGCGTCGATCGCCCTGAAGATGGCGGCGCGCCGAAGTTGCTCTTCTACGCGGCCCCCGGTCAGCCGGTACTCGACAGTCTTCCGCTTGACCCGAGCTGAGCCGGGCGACAGGTAGAGGGCATGGCAACCGAGTACTCGTCCTCCGTCGCGACGTTCTTCAAGAAGCTGATCGCCGCCGTCGACGCGAGTGACCCCGATCTCCTGGAGTGCGACTCCACCGGCGACATGGTGACCATCACCGCGCCGAAGACGGGCGCGAAGGTCATCGTCAACACGCAGCGCGCGGTCTCGCAGATCTGGGTCGCGGGCAAAGGTGAAGGCGTGCACTTCTCGCGCGAGGCCGATGGCCGCTGGCTCGACGACAAGGGCAAGGGCCATGAGCTCGGCGCGTGGGTTGCGGAGTGCATTCGCGACGCGTCGGGTGTGTCGTTGTCGCTCTGAGACCTACGCTCGCGATTCTGCCGCGCTGACAATTTTCTCGTGGGCGAGTAGGCGTCACGACCATGAGAGCTCTCGTCGTGATGGCGTGTGTCGTCGCTGTCTCCTGCGGCAAGCCCGGTGGCAATGACGCGGGCGCGGGTGGAGGGGCCGGCGGGCTCACCGGTGGCGGAGCGGGCGGCGGGACCGGCGGCGGGCAGGGCGACACCACGTTCACCTTCAAGATCATCGATGGCAGCGGCGCGCCGGTGCCGGGCGTCGCGGTGCGCATCGAGAACTCCGACACGCCGTGGATCTCCGTCGACGGAACCTCGGGCGATGACGGCAACGTCTCGGTGACCGGCCCGATTCTCAACCCCTTCAACGTGACGTTGGTGAAGGCCGGCTGGGGAATCCTCTCCGTCGTGAATCTGTCGAACGGCGTGCCCGCGCAGCTCCGCCTCGAGCCGCTCGATCGCTCCGCGCCGTCGGTGAAGACCATCGGCGGCACCATCACCGGCGCCACGGCGGGACGCGCCGCCTTGCCGCTGTCGGCCGAAAGATCGCAATCGTTTGGCACAAAGGGATTGGCATGGGCGTCCTTCAACGCCTGTTCCACCACCGGATGGCGG
>JBEHYH010000364.1:0-6841 GCA_048498275.1 Myxococcota bacterium
CACGAGCAGCGCGGCACCTGTGCCGCCGTTGCGATCGGCAAGCAACTGCGCCGCGCGATTTCGTGCGACGACGGTTGGAGCTGGGTGCACGACGTGGCGGTCGACGATTCGTGGCCCGTCGAAGATCAACATCACTGTTGGACGCCGTACACGACGGCTGACGGCGGCACCGCGCAGGTCGACTGCGATCACAACGAGTACTCGTCGACGAGCCTCCTCTACGCCGACGGAGCGTTCGTTCAGTCGGCAGGCTGGGGCGAGCCCGGCTTCATCTACCGCTCGACCAACGGCATCGATTGGACGGAGGTCGAAGACAACATCAACACCACCGACGTGATGTTCGACGACGGGCGCTTCATCGCGGCGACGCGCTACTCGCGGAGGTCCGATGACGGCATTGCGTGGGTGAACGGCAGCGAGATCGACGTCAAAGGTGACGCGGGCGACACCATCTGGAACGTGCGCGGCGGCGTCGGGGGCGGCGGGGTGTTCCTCGTCACCGCGCAAGACGGGCCGAACTACGACTTCCAGTACAGCGACGATCGCGGCGACACATGGCATCGCCCGTCGTTCACCGATGGCGGCCGGCTCGACCCGTGTGGTGCGCCGCACCCCGTGTACGGCAACGGCATCTTCGTCGTCGCCAACAACGTGAACGGCACGACGACGGTGTGCCGTAGCAGCGATGGTGCGCAGACGTGGACGAGCTCCGTGCTCAACGCGAGCGTCGAGTCGCGCATCGTGTGGACCGGTACGGAGTTCATGATGTGGAGCCCGGGTGGCGTGCATCGCTCCGCCGACGGCATCACGTGGACTTCAGCGGCGACGCAGACGCGCAACGACGCGGGCGTGAGCGGCGGCCCGAACATCGGCCCCGTGGCGCGCGGAGAGAACGGAACCTTCGTCGCGCAGAGAGGCGGCTGGCAGGTCTGGTACGATGCCCAACGCCTGTACCGGAGCACGGACGGCGTGGTGTGGGACGAGCTGCTCCCCGGCAACTTCGAGCATGGCCACCCCATCACGATGATGGCGTCGGGGTGGGTTGAAAGGAGCGCCGCATGTCCCTGAAGCGCGCGGTGATGCTGGCGCTGAGCGTGAGTGGTTGTGTCGGCACCATCTCCGGTGATGCCGTCGAAGAGGCGAAGGGCTTCGAGTATTTCGAGTGTGACCCGAAGGCAGAGCAATCGCCCGAGGTGGTGACGCGCCTCACGCCGGTGCAGTACCGCAACGCGCTCAAAGCGCTGCTGTCGCGCGCGTACGGAGCGGATCAAGCGGAAGGCGTGCTCTCGAACGGCAACATCGCTGCGCAGCTCGCGGCGCTCCCGGCCGATGGCTATGTGCACCGCGCGGAGCTCGTGTACGACTCGATGGATCAGCGCATCAGCCCGTTGCTGGTGACTCCGCAGTTCGAGGTCGCGACGGCGTTGGGCGAGTGGATCGCGAATGACGCCGGCCGGCTCTCGACCTTCGCGCGCGCGTACGCGGGTGACACGGCGTGCGCGGACGTTTCGAGTGATGGCTGTGTCACGGCGTTGATTGATGGGCTTGGCCGGCGTGCGTTGCGGCGGCCGCTCGATGATGACGATCGCGCGCAGTATCGCGGCGCGTACGACGACGCTGACTACGGCGGGCACAAGGCACTCATCGCGTCGCTGCTGATGTCGCCTGATTTCATCTTTCGAGCCGAGTTCCGCGGTGAAGCGGTGGGTACGCGCACCGACCTCACGAAGCTGACGTCGTTCGAGACCGCGTCGCGGGTCGCGTTCGCGGTGACCAATGCGCCGCCTGATGACGAACTCCTCGCTGCCGCTGCGGGTGACTTCAAGGGTGAAGGGCAGTCGCTCTCGGAGCAGCTCGAGCGGTTGATGCAGACGCCCGAAGCGCGTGGGCAGTTTCAGAACTTCTTCAAGCAGTGGCTGCGGCTCGATCGCATCAACGGCATCAACCCGTCAGCGAATGCCGCGCTCGAGCTCGAGTATCCCGATCACTCGGCGGCGGCGTTGCCGGCGGCGACGAACCTCCAGCAGCTCCGGCTCGATGCGTACGAAGAGCTCGTCGAGTTGATGAGCTGGTACGCCGAACATGGTTCGCTGCGTGACGCGGTGTTGAGCGACGTTTCATTCGCGCGTACCGATTCGCTCGCGCAGATCTACGGCGTGCCGGTGTGGGACGGTGACGCTGGCGCGCTGGTGCATTTCCCCGAAGGGCAACGCGCCGGGCTCTTCAATCGCACCGGCTATCTGCTGTCGGGGTACCCGGAGACGAACCCGGTGATGCGCGGCGCGCGGCTCCGCGTCGAATATCTCTGCGACAAGATGGAGCCGCCGGCGAACGTGTCGCCGCCTGCCGGGTATATGACGCCCGCGGTGCCGACGGTGCGCGCGGTGGTCGAGGCGAAGACGCAGATGGCGGGCACGGCGTGCACCGGCTGTCACAAGGTGTCGATCAACCCGCTCGGCTTCCCGCTCGAGACGTACGACGCGTTCGGCCGCTACCGCACGCAGGAGCCCATCTACGACGTGCAGGGCAACGTCTCGACGTGGGTGCCCATCAACGCGACGACGGTGCCGGCGATCAACCGCGATGGGACACCAGACGTCGCCAACAACGGCGTCGAGCTCTCGAAGCTGCTCGCTGATTCGCAGCGGCTGCACGCCTGCTACGCCCGCCACGTCTTCCGCTACCTGCAGGGCCGCAGCGAAGAGCTCGACAAGCAGGAAGACGCCTGTGCGCTGCAGAACATGCAGCACGCGGCGACCGACGGTTCTCTGCGAGACGTGGTGCGAGCGCTCACGCAGTCTTCTGCCTTCACGCGGCGCCGCATGCCGCCCGGAAATTGAGGAGCAGCCGATGAAATACAACCGGCTCAACAGACGGCATTTCCTCCAGGGCGTGGGCGCGACGTTGACGCTCCCGTTTCTGCCCTCGTTGCTCAGCCGCGCTGAAGCGCAGACGCTGACGGCGCCACGGTTCTTCGTTTCGTCGTGGGTCGGTCACGGCGGGTTGAGCGTCGAGAACGCGTACCCGCTCGATGGCAACGTGACGCTGACCGACGCGCAGCTCTACGCGACGAGCGGCAGTGACGGCCCGCACCTCGCGAAGTGGGGCCGGCTGCTCGACATGAAGCGCACGCACGCCGACGGCGCGGCGCTTCGCACGCAGGTCATCAGCGATCTCGACAACGGCGCCGCGCGGATTTCGCCGCTCATCGGTTCGTTCGTCGAAGACTCGCTCCTCGACAAGTTGAACGTGCTGCGCGGCATCGACTTCCTCACGTTCGGCGGTCACACGCGCGGGTATCTCGGCAACTTCACGAACCGCGATGGAGGTGTCGACGACGGCATCGCCGACGCGCCGATTCCCACCATCGACTCCGTCATCTCGGCGAGCAGCAAGTTCTATTCGGCGGGAGATCGGCTGCTGCTGCGCGCGCCGGTGGTGAACGCGGCGAACACGCACCTGAGTTCATTCCCGAGCGGTACGAGCGTCGCGAACAACCCGTATCAGGTGCGCACGCTGGGCGAGTGGTTCCATTTGTTGTTCGACGGCCTCAACACCACGCCCGGTCAGACCGACCCGCGCGTCTCGTTGGTCGACCGCGTGAACGCCGACTACAAACGTCTGAGCCGCGGAGCGTTCGGGCCCGGCCGCCGCATCAGCAAAGAAGATCGCAACCGTCTCGAGGAATACGTCGCGGGTGTACAGAACATCTCCGATCGCATGCGCGCGACGGTGACGGCGGGCTGCAACGTGCCGAGCATCACCGACGGGCAGAAAGATCTGCGGCTGCGTGAAGGCGAAGCCGATTGGGACTGGGATGGCGCCGCCTCGATGCCGCAGCAACGCGTGGCAGATCAGAAGTCGGTCTTGGAGTTGACCAACATGATGATCGTCAACGCCTTCCTGTGCGGCGTGACGCGCTCGGTGGTGCGCAGCATGAGCTCGATCTACGAGCAGTGGAACCCGACGGTCTTCAACACCGCGAGCCAGTCAGAGCCGCAGCGCACCGACGCGCACGGCATGCTGTTTCACAACCACACGCTGCAAGATCGCCAGCAGTATCTGCTCGGCACGCAGCGCTTCTTCTTCGAGAACGGGTTCATCGATCTCGTCCGCCGCATGTCGCAGGCGCAGGTTCTTCCCGGTGTCACGTTGCTCGACCAGGCGCTGGTGCACTGGAGCTCCGAGAGTGGCCCGTCGACGCACGACGCGAAGTCGGTGCCGGCGGTCATCGCGGGTGGAGGCGGGGGCTATTGGCAGACCGGCCGCTACGTCGACTACACGAACCGCACGCGCGAAATCACCGGGCGCTACGGCAACAAGTGGAAGGCGGGCATTCCACAGAATCGGTTGCTGGCGAACTTCGCGCAGGCGATGGGCCTCGCGCAGGAGGACTACGAGCTCAGCGACGAGAAGTACTCCACCAGGTTCCCGAGCCGCGGCGGTCGCGTGCCCGGTTACGGCGACCCGTTCATCGAGCCCGGAGACGATCGCGTGCCGTACCCACCGCAGATGATCGCCGATATGAGCGACAAGCTGCCGTTGCTCTGAACGATGGAACGCGAGCTGGTCTACGACATGGGTGTCGAGAGCCTCTTTCGAGGCATCGGCGATCGTCTGACACCGCAGCTCAAGGAGACGGTTCGCGGGCTGGGCATCGATCTCGACAAGAAGCTGCTGCCTGCGTACCCGAAGGAGGTCTGGGTTCAGGTCGTCGATGCCGTGGCTCGTTCAGTGAGCCCGGAGCTCGAGTTGGCGAAAGCGCGCCGTGAGCTCGGTCACGCGATTTCGCGCGGCTTCAAAGACAGCGTGATGGGTCGGTTGATTGCGCCCGGGCTCCGGCTGATGGGCGTGCGCCGCATCATGATGCGGCTCCCGAAGAACCTGACCATCAGCAACAACTTCATGGTCGTGAACGTCGCGGAGAACGGGCCGCGCGGCATCCGGCTCGAGGTGAATGAAGCGGTGCCATCGGAAGAGTTTCTGTGCGGCGTCATCGAGGAGATCGCCGACTATGCCGGCGCGAAGAGTACGGAGATCAACGTCACGCACGAAGCTGGGCGCGTGGTTTTTTCAGTCAACTGGGTGGAGTGAATGCGTTCGTTCCTGTGTTGCGCGGTGTGGTTGCTGAGTTGCGGCCCGACGCCGCGCCAGGAGGAGACGATCTCGCGACGTCGTATTCTCGGAGTCATCAATACGGGGCACTCGATGTTCCCGGTGGGAAGATCGTGACCCACGGCTGTGAAGGCGCGGCCAACATGTCGCCGTTCGTGCGCATCAATCTGACGATGCATCTGAGCGACGGGGGCGTGGCCAGCGGGTCGTCACGTACCGCGGCGATCTCCGAGGCAGCAGTGAATGCCGAGTTTGGTGACCAATTGCCGACGTACACGATGGGCGCGGACCTCAAGCCTGCGGGCTTTGCCGACTCGCTGGTGTCGAACGACGGCGACGTTCTCGAGTTCAACTATCCCGTCGAGCGCGTGACCGACGAGGACTCCTCATCGATCGACACTCCGGGGTTGCGCGCGCGGGAGGTGCACATGCTCACGCAGACCGTCGAAACGGTCGACTTCTATTACGACGCGCTCTGCGGGGGCACCCCAACTTCGGCGCCTACTGAAGCAGCCGCAGTTCATCGGCGTGCGCGAGCCCGAAGTCTTGCAGTCGCGACGCGATGACGGCGACGAAGAGCCACAACACCGCGCCACCCCCGAGAATGCGCAACGGGGCGCCGGTCTCCTGAAGGTTCATGTTCGGCGCGGCGCGCGAAGCGAGGCCGAGGCACGCGTCGATGGTGAGCTGGAGCGCGGCGATGGGTGCACCGATCGCGAAGCCGGTGGCGAACGCGCTCCCGACGAGGCCCGCGAGATGAAGCGCCGTCTGTTCGGTGTGAACGAACGCGCCCGGAGCGACGAGCGCGTAGCTCTTGACGAGTGACGACAGCATCACAGGCAGCAAGACACCCGCGGCGCCGACCGCGAGGAGCAGGTGGTACAGCGCGTCGCCGGTCGCCGCTTCTTTCGTGCCCGCCATCGGCAACGCCGCTTCAGCCGACGAACCTCGGAAGAGATCGATGAAGCGGCCACCCATGCGCGCGGCGTCGAACGGCAATGACGCGACGAGGCCGAGCGCGGTGCCGAAGAGGAGTTCCTGCGCGGCGAGGCCTCCAAAGGAGAACGCGTCGGGCGTCGTCGGCGCGCCGAGGCCGCCCGCGAAGTGAAGGAAGCCCGACAGCGCCAGCACGACGCCGAGCTTCACGTGCGTCGGCGCGTGCGTGCCGCCGAAGAGCGGGCAGAGGAACGCGACCGGCAACAGCCGCGACGAGATCAGCGCGACGGCGACGACGTGCGGTTGAAGCGCATCGATGGCCAGTTGCAGCGCGTTCATGACGCCACCGAGGGCAGGGTGAGCATCAACTGCGTGGTGAAGCGCGTGAGCTGCGAGCCGATCCACGGGCCGGCGATGACCAACGCGAGCACCGCCGCGCACAGCTTGGGGACCACGGAGAGCGTCGATTCCTGCAGTTGTGTCGTCGCCTGAATCAGCGACATCAAGAAGCCGACGACGAGTGACGCGCCGATGGGCGGGAGTGACGCGAGCACCATCAACAGCAGCGCCTCACGAGCGAGTCCGACGAGCAGTGCCGTATCCATCACCGGTACCCGAGGATGAGACCGCGGGAGAGCAGCGACCAGCCGTCGACCGCGACGAAGAGCAGAATCTTGAACGGCAGGCTGACCTGACTCGGCGACAACGTCTGCATGCCGAGCGCGAGCAGCACGTTGGCGATGAACATGTCCAACACCAGGAACGGCAGGAAGATGAGGAAGCCGATGAT
>JBEHYH010000365.1:0-6824 GCA_048498275.1 Myxococcota bacterium
CGAAGCCGCGCAAGCCGCCGTGAACCAGGGCGTGCCGCTCGACACCTTCGTGATGTCGACGCGCATGACCGTCGGCGAAGACATCAAGACCGCCGGCGGCACGCAAAACGCCGCGAAGATGTCCTATTACCAGCCGCGTCGCGCCGCCTACAGCTACACCGTCCGAAAAAGCGGCGACTACCGCATCATCCTGAACACAAAGATCGACGGCGAAGCGATGCCCGTCGACCCGCAGCACGCCAAGGTTTCGTGGACCGCCGACGGCAAGGAAATCCTCGGCGCCGAATACAAATGGGCCGACGCCGATTACCTGACCGACGAGCGCATCGTGCACTGGGAGCCGGGCGAGCACGAACTGGCCGTCGCCATCGAGCCGGTTGATCCCGAGCTGCAACCGCTGCGCACGAAGATGGAATACCGCGTCCTCTGGGTGACGCTCGAGGGCCCGCTCGCGCGCGAACAATGGGAACATCATCCGAACTACGATCTCTTCTACACGCGCGAGCGGCCGCCGGAGGACGTCGCGGAGCGCCGCGCTTATGCGCGCGAAGTGCTCGGCCGTTTCGTGGAGAAAGCGTTTCGCCGTCCCGTCGAAGCCGAGAAGGTCGACCAGCTCGTGAAGCTCGCCGAGTTCACCTATTCGAGTCCGGGCAACACGTTCGAGAAAGGGATCGCGCAGGCGATCGCCGCCGTGCTCGCGTCGCCGCGGTTTCTTTTTCACCTGGAGACCACCGCGCCGGCCAAAGACGGGGAGCGGTTCGCGCCATTGGACGATTTTTCCCTCGCGTCGCGGCTCGCGTATGCGCTTTGGGCCTCGATGCCGGACGACGAGCTGAGGCAGCTCGCGGCGCGCGGTGCGCTGCGGGCGAATTTCCGCGCGCAGGTGAAACGCATGCTCGCCGACCCGAAGGCGAAGGCGTTCTCGGAAAACTTCGCCGGCCAGTGGCTGCAATCGCGCGGCGTGCTCGATGTGCCGATCAACTCCGAAGTGGTCATGGCCGCGGAGTCGCCGCCCACACCCGAGGGCGCGATCGAAGCGGCGCTGGTACGGGAGCTCATCGACGCGCTGCCTGAAGGGCCCGAGCGCGAGACGGTGCACCTCTTCTACGTAGAAGGGGAGCTGAGCACCCGGGAGATCGCCGAGCGTCTCGGCGTGGGCAAGAGCGCGGTCACCATGCGGTTGGAGCGCTTCCGCACGCGGGTGAAACGCGAAGTCGTTCGACGCATCCTCACGCTGCGCGGAGACCTGCCATGACGCACCTCACTTCAGAGCGGCTGCAGGCGGTGCTCGACGGCCGCGAACGTGACGAAGAGCTGCTCGCGCACCTCGAGACCGAATGCGAGACGTGTGACGCGGTGCTGGCGGGTGCTTCCGCGCTCGATGCGGCGGTCGATGTCGCGCTGCTGCGCCTCGCGCCGCCGCGCATCGGCACCGCACGCCCGACTCCGCAGCCCGCGCGTCGTCGCACCCGTCTCCCGCGAGTCTTCGTGCCCATGGCGGCGGCCGCGGCGTTGGCGGCGGGCGTGCTGTGGTGGCCAAAGCCCGCCGACGATGGGCTCAAGGGCGCGCCGCTGCCTCCGGCCATCGAGTTCTCCGCGGCGGTGCGCGCGCGTGACGGCGCATTCCGCCCGGTGGGTGACCGCGAGGTGGTGTCGTCACGCGAGACGCTGGTGTTCCGCGCGCAGACCTCGCTGGCGGCCGAAGGGCTGTTGCTCCTCCAGCGCGGGGCGGCGCGGCCGGAGGTGTTGGGCGCGGTGCACCTCACGGGAGGACCCCAGGTGCTGCAGGGTGATGACGGGCTGCTGGGCGTCTCGCTCGAGGGCGAAGACGGCGACGTCACGCTGTGGCTGGTGGCCGGCACGGTCGCGCCTTCGCCCGCGGAGGCCGTCGCGGCCATCGCCTTCCCCGCGCCGGCGCTCGCGCGGGTGCCCGTGCGGGTGCGAGTGCAGCCGTGACCACGGTACGGTGTCACCAGCCGGGCCGGCAGCGGGTGCGCTCGTGAGAACCGTCTTCCTTTCATTCGCGCTGACGCTCGCGGCCTGTGCGCACGGCGATGGCACCAAGGGCGGGCTGGTGACGGTGCGCGCCGACGCCGCGGCCATCGACCAGGGCTTCGCGGGCCGCCGCTTCGCGCTGCTGGTCGGCATCGACGCGGCGAGTGACGAGCGCTGGCGTCCGCTGAAGTTCGCCGCCAAGGACGCGCGCGACTTCGCGGCCGCGCTGGGCCCGACCAGCCCCACGGGTTTCACCTCGACGCGCGTATTGACGGAGCCTCGGGACACCACGCGCGAAGCGCTCCGGCGCGAAGTGCGCGCGTTCGCCGCGCTGGCCACGCGCCCCGAAGACACGTTGCTGGTCTACGTGTCTGCGCACGGCACGCTCGACCATGACGCGCACGGAGAACTGAAGCGCTACCTCGTCACCTCCGACGCCGAATTTCACCGCGTGAGCCAGACCGCGCTGGAGGTCGACGAGCTGCTGCAGTCACTCGGCGCGAGCGCGTCGCGGCGCCGGGTGGTGGTGCTGGCGACGTGTCACTCGGGCGGCGGCAAGTCGATGTTGAACGAGGCGATGGCAGCGGAGCTCGCGTCAACCAAGGGCACCGCGGTGCCGCCGCTGGAGCTGGCCAGCCGCGCGTCGCTCGTCTTCTCCGCGAGCGATCGCGGCGAGGTGGCGCGCGAAGACGAGACGCTGGGCAACGACGTGTACACGCACTTCTTCATCGAGGCGCTGGGCGGCGCGGGAGACCGCAACGGCGACGGCGCGGTGGCGGCTACCGAAGCGCACGACTACGCGCGGCGGCGCACCTGGGCGTTCTCCGGCGGCCGGCAGCGGCCCGCGGCTGAAATCGTCGAAGTGGGCGCCGACCCGGTGCTGCTGACGGGCCACCTGCGCGGCGCCGGTCAGCCGGAGCTCTTCTCGTACGCGGCGCGCCTCGACGGCTTCACGCTGAAGGTCGATGACGACGACAAGGGCGAGCTCCCCGGCGGCGCGGCGGTGACGCCGGGCGCGCACACCATCGAGCTCACCAAGGGCGGCGAGGTGCTGCTGCGCGACGAGCTGGTGGTGCGCGACGGCGAGCGCGTCGACCTCGACACGTTGACGCGCCGCCGCGAGCCCAACACCACGCTCTCGCTGGTCGGCGGCGGGCTGGGCTTCATCGACACCGCGAGCCGTCAGCAATTGCTGCCCGCGGTCGCGGCGGTCGGCGGCTCGGTGCGCGTCGACCGCGTGGGCTTCGAGCCGCTGTCGTTGAGCGCCGACGTCAGCGGCTTTCACGGGAGCGGCGGGCTCAAGCTGGGCGGCGCGCCGGTGCCCTTCACGTGGACCAGCGTGGTGCTGGGCCTCGCCGCGCTGCTGCGGTGGGAATACCGGTTCTTCTCCCTGTGGGGAGGCGTGCGTGTGGCCGGTTGGTGGCTCGCGCGGTCTTTCTCCCTGAGCGCGTATTCGCAGCAGCAGCTCGCGTTCAGCATGACGCCCGGCGCGCAGGTGGGCGTGGGGTTCAAGCTGGCCACACACTGGGAGGTCTCGTTGAACGCACAGATGATGCTGACCGTCCTCTCCGTCGATGGCGTCTCGCGGCCGCTGGGCTTCGCGGGCGGCTGGCTCGCCGTGGGGTACCGCCTATGAGACTCGCGCTCCTCCTCTGCGGCGTGTTGCTGGGCTGCGGCGGGCTCCAGAACGAACCGCTCACGCGCGGCGCCATCGAAGGGCGGCTGCTCAACGCCGACGCCGACGCGCTGGTGGGCATCGTCGGTCAGCCGCAGTTCACCGCGCACCCCGGCGCCGACGGCGCGTTCCACCTCGACGGCGCGCCGGCCGGTGAGCTGGAGCTGTTTCTGGTGATGAACGGCACGCGCGCGCAGCGGCAGACCGTCACCGTCACCGGCGGCTCGCTGCTGCAGCTCGGCGACCTCGAGGGCACACCCGCCGCGCACCTCACGGTGGAATACGAAGGCCCGGAGTTCCTCCGGTTGTACGACGTGAACATCTTCCTCAAGGACATGCCGGTGCCCGTCGCCCACACGCAGGAGGGCACGCGCTGGGTGGTGCCCGCCGGCTGCTACCTCGCGCACGGTGAAGCACGCGGGCTGCGCGCGGTTGAACAGCAGGAATGCCTCACCGCGGGTGAGAGCCGCTTCATCGAATTGCACCCGCTGCCGCCCGACGGCTCCGAGGGCAATGAAGGCTGCGTGGTGGGCGACTGCGATGACGGCGCCACCTGCCAGATGAACGGCCGCTGCACGCTCTGAAAAGCGGGTCGCGTCGCGCGAGTGTCGCGCCGCCGTCAGCGAACGTGACGCGTCAGACGATTCGACCTCTCGCGCGTTTCGCCGATGTCGGCGGCTGGACAGCGTCTGTGGCGCTCAAGGGCCGTGAACAAAGCGCTCATCGCCTGCAGGGGTGGATGCGGCTCGGCCGGTTGGCGCACAGCTCAGCGAGGCACGCTCGTCTGAGACACACGTTGCGCCTGGCGCAACCGCAGTCCCACGCACGCCAGGCGTGCGATGTTCGCGTGACGAGGAGCGCATGCGCGCTCCCGGCACGACGCGCGACACGACACCTCGAGGCCTCTTCTTCACAGCCCCTCACGAAACCCGCGGTGGTGTGGCCGATCTCTTCCCGGTGAGGTCTTGGGAGCATGCGGTTCCGGCTTCTCTGGGTGCTCCCACTTCTCTTCGGGTTCAACGGCTGCATGGGCATCATCGAGCCCGGCCGTTCCGGCGCGGGCGGAGGCTCCGGCGCTCAGCCCGCCGGGTTGCCCTGTGACGTGGCGACGGTGGTGACCGCGCGCTGCGCCAGCTGTCACGGCCAGACGCCCACCGGCGGCGCGCCCATCACGTTGCTCTCGCGCGACGACTTCATGAAGGCCTCCGCCATCGACCCGCAGCAGAGCTATGGCCAGCGCAGCGTCACGCGCATGCAAGCCGCTTCGGGGATGATGCCTCCCGGCGTTCACGCGCCGCAGAGCGACATCGACGTGATGGCCGCCTGGGTCTCTGCAGGGATGCCCGTGGGCTCGTGTGAGCCGGTCGATGCGGGGGGAACCGGCGGCGGGTCGGGGTATGACGGAGGCGAGCTCACGGGTCTCCCCTGCGAGGTCGCGGCGGTCGTCGCGTCTCGCTGCGTCGACTGCCACGGCCCGGTGCCCAGCGGCGGCGCGCCCATCACGTTGCTCTCGCGCGACGACTTCCTCCTGCCTTCGACGGTCGACCCGAACCAGAACTACGGCCAGCGCAGCGCCACGCGCATGCAGGCCACCACCGACATGATGCCGCCCGCCGCCAACGCGCCGCAGAGCGACATCGACGCGATGGTGGCGTGGGTGAACGCCGGCATGCCCGCGGGCTCCTGCGCGCAGATCGACGCCGGCAAGGTGTGGCCGCCCGACCCGACGTGCTTCTCGAACTCCATGAAGCTGGCGCCGGTGCCGGGCAACGACCACGCGAGCTCCTCGATGGCGCCGGGCTGGGCGTGCATCTCGTGTCACACCGGCGCGAACTTCAACGGGCAGAACCCGGGCGGCCTGAGCGCCGATGGAGACATCCGCACCTTCATGGGCACCGTCTTCGCGGCGCCGCATGAAAAAGACCTCTGCGCGCCGGCGCTCCCCGTCACCGGCAAGGTGCAGATCCTCGACGCGGTGAGCGACACGGTGCTGCTGCAGATGAACTTCGGCACGGGAGGCAACTTCTACGGCAATCTCAATTCGCGCCCCGCCACCTGGCGCGCGCGGGTCATCACCTCGACGGGCAAGACGCGCACCATGCAGGGCCCGCAGTCGAACGGTGATTGCAACACCTGTCACACCGTCTCCGGAGCGGAGGACGCGCCCGGCCGCATCTATCTCCCCGACTGAAGACATCACGGCTGACGGGAGCGGCCTCGTCGACTTAGCTGCGCCGCAATGGCTGAGCTCGACGAGTTCTTGAAGACCATGCAGAGCGAGGCGCGCACGGTGGTGCGCAGCCCGACGTCGACGGTCGCGCCTCCGACTGACGGGCTCATCGGCCGCCGCGCGCTCGAGGTGCTCAAGAAGCTGACCTTCGACCCGAAGGCGCTGGTCGACGAAGGGCCGCTCGGTGAAGGCGGCATGGGCATCGTGCACCTCGCGAAGCAGGTCGCGCTCGACAGAAAGGTCGCCATCAAGTTCCTCCGGCCCGCCAACCGCACCGAGCAGGACGTCGAAGCGCTGCTGTCAGAAGCGTGGCGCGCGGGCGGGCTGGAGCACCCGAACATCCTCCCGATTCACGCCCTCGCGCTCGATGAAGCCGGTCTGCCGGTCATCATCATGAAGCGCATCGAGGGGCGCACGTGGCAGACGCTGCTGCGCGACCCGAAGGAGATGGAGGCGCACGCGCCGGGCAAGCACCCGCTCGACGAGCACCTGCGGATTCTGCAGCAGGTCTGCAACGCGGTGCACTTCGCGCACACCCGCGGCATCGTTCATCGCGACCTGAAGCCCGAGAACGTGATGGTCGGCAGTTTCGGTGAGGTCTACGTCGTCGACTGGGGGCTCGCGTGTTCTCCGGGGCCGTCGCTGCAGCTCGCCGGCACGCCCGCGTACATGGCGCCGGAGATGACAGGCCGCGGCGCAATCTCTGTACAAACCGATGTCTATCTATTGGGCGCAATTCTGTACGATGTCTTGTCTGGCCGCGCGCCGCACCGGGGCTCGTCACCCGAAGAATTGTTCTCGTCGGTGCTGAAGAGCGCGCCCGAGCTGCCCTCACACGTCCCCGAGACGCTGGCGGCGCTGGTGAAGCGCTGCATGTCGGCCGACCCGGCGCAGCGGCCGGCGAGCGCGCTCGAGGTTCGCCGC
>JBEHYH010000366.1:0-6799 GCA_048498275.1 Myxococcota bacterium
AATCGATCCGCGAGCACTACGGCAAGCCTCGCATCCCCCGCCCCCATCGTGCTCTGCGTCATCGTCAGCATGGCGTTGCCGGTGGGAATGGTGCCGACCGTCGTCCACTGCCATTGCGGTTCGGTACCTGTCGCCTGAGGCCGTGGGGAGAACCCCATCGCGATGGAGCCGATCTCGATCTGCGAAGGAGTGCTGGTGCTGATGTAGCAGGAGCCCGTCAACGTGATGTCGAGGTACGTTCGGTACGGCGTCTGGTGGCCGAAGAGCGAGAAGGTCATGGCCGCAGCTTCTTCGAGCGGCATTCCGGCCGGTGTCGTGACCTTGAGCGCGTCGCGCGGCGCGTAGAGCGAGTTGTACCCTTGGGGATCATTCACCGGGTCGGTGTAGTCGGTGCGCCCCACCCAGCCGGGCGAGAGGAACAAACGACGCGTGAAGATCATGGTCTCGCCGGGTTCGCCGCGCGCCATGAAGCCGTCGCTGTCTGCCGACATCACGAGCGGCTGCGTCTGACCTGCAAGCACCGTGTAGTACACGCGGTTCACGCACTCGGGCGGCACGGCATCGACGTCGATGAAGCCGGCGCTGATCGCCGTGATCTTCGCGCGACCGCACTGGGTGTATCCGTTGGTCGAATCTCCGGTGAAGAAGGCCACCGTGTCTCCGAGCCGCGAGAACGATTCGTAGCCGTAGACCGTCGGCAGGTGCGTGCCATCGGAGTCGGCACTCGGGATGGTCGTCAACCCGGGGATGGCGCCGTGCGCGACCACGTAGATGGACTCATCGCCGAAATACCCGTCGAAGACCTCGACGCGCCAATTCATACCCGAGGCGGTAACGGTGACGTCACGCCACGGCAGCGAATGCGCACCCGAACCAGAGAGATACGGCGCCCAGCTCAGCGTCGCGAGCTCCTGAGTGCCGAGAAAACCACCATCGGGATCGGTGAGAGACAAACCGCCGTCGGCAAGCAGGCCAGGCCGCCGCAACACGCCCTGCTCGATGTCGGCGCGGCGCGGCTCAAAGTCGATCAGCAGGCCGTCCTCAGGGTTGAAGAAGCTGACGTAGCCATTGGTGCTCGAGAATGCGCCCAGTTCGACGAACCCCTGCACGCCCAGCACGGAGACGATGCCGGCGTCGGTGACCGACTCGAACCCCGTTGCGAGCTCCGCGCCGGCGCCGATGGTCAGACCCGAGATCAAGCCGGTACCCACGCGCATCGGCTGCATCGGGAGACTCGAGAGATCGGTCGAGAGCGGAAACGCGCCGCCCACACCGGTGACGATGTCGACGCTCACCACGCCTCCGCAATTGGGGCCGCCGCAGTGCTCTTCATCGAGCACTCCGTAGATGCGCACGTCGCCATCGGCGCGCGTCGAGACCGCGAGCTCACGCACCGGCCCACCGAACGAAAGGTTCGCCGAGACGTTGGTCACGAGATCGACGAGCACCGTGCGGCCACCGCCGGCGCTGCGCGTCGCGAGCGCGAGGCATGCATTGGTCGCACAGAAAGGCGCACCGTCGAGCGTGCGATTCGCGTTCGGTGCCACCACCTGCAACGCCTGAATCGTCTCGCCTTCGAACACCGCGAGCTGCGTGAACGAAGGCGCCGCATCCGCCAGCTGCGAGACCAACCGGCTCTCGTCGGTGTCGAACGTCGTGCGCAGCACCCGGCCGGCCTCCCCGTCCCACGTGGCGAGGTACAACGTGGTGGTCGCCGGGAGCTTCTCATCGACGATGTCCATCCACGCGGTCATCGCGCTCATGGCAGCCGGCAGCGGAGCGCGCGTCACCAGCGTCTTGCGATACCGCGTGCTGACGATGCTGAGCTCGCGCCCGCCGCGACGCGCGGCGTACACGTACTCGCCGGTGCGCCGGGTATCACCGATGCCACGGCCTTCATCGACCGCGATGCGATCAGGGAAATCGGTCACCGGGATGGAGAGCGTCTCCAGCGGGTCGGGCGCGCGCGCCCAGTCGTTCGTGGTGACCGCGCCGGTGCGGAACGTCTCGAACACGCGCAGCTCATTGGTGTCGGTCGAGGTGATGAACACCTGCGCCGACGGCAGCCCGCGATACGCGTAGGTGCCGTCAGTCGTGTACTCGACGCGAGCGAGGAGGCCATCGTCAGGCAACTTGTCGGCGAACACCAGGTCGAGCGGGGCCACCAGCGAGCCGCTGTTCACGATGCCGGTCTGCGAGCAGCCCGCGAGCGCCGTCGCGACGAGAAGAATGAAGCGCTTCATCGGTCCTCCACCGCCAGCGCGCGGCAGTTGGGCGACTTCTCACCCAGCACCAGACACACCTGCTGTTTGCCGAGGAACGCGACGAGCCGCGCGTCCTGTGGGCGATCGAGATCATCGATGTCGACGACCGAGATGCGCCCATCTCCGAAGTTGCTGGTGAAGATGCGCGCCGAATTGCCGCGCACGTCGACGGTGACGTTCGAAGGCTGCGCGCCGATGCCCTTCACGATCGCCGCGTGCTGGCCTGAATCGGTGTCGTAGATCGCGAGCTGCCCGAGCGACGTACCGCCGGAGATCACCAGCAGATCACCCTTGCCCACGCGGGGGATCACCTTGAGGTCGATGACCGCGTCGATGGTCGGCACCTGCTTGGTCAACGGCACCGCCGGCGAATAGCCATCTCCGCCCTGAATCTCGCCGAAGATGATCGAATCAGGCAGGCGGCCGAGCATGTACAGCCGGGTCTTGTCGCTCGAGAGCGCGATGGCGCGCGAGTCAGCCACACGCACCGCCGCTTCGCTCGCGACCTCGTACACCGTGTAGAAGTCGTACCGCGAATCGGAGCGCACCAGGCGCAGCAGGTTCGGCGCGGTCGTCGCGAGCCGGCCGGTGACGTAGACCCAGCGGCCCAGCGCCACCGCGGAGTTCGAGGCGCCGAAGCCGATGCTCACGTAATTCGTCTCACCGATGGTGAAGTCGTCTGAATCGATGTGCACGAGATAGCTGACGTAGTTGGTCCCGCTCTGCGGCGGAGAGTCGGCGGCGGCGATGTGCGTCACCCAGAGGTCCGAATAGGGCGCGCCGTCTTTGCCGACACACGCGTTCGCCTGGCACGTCCGCCCGCAGAGGTCGGTCGCGCCCGCTGGGCAACAATCGATCGCGTTGGTGCACGCACGCACCAGCGACGTCACCCCGAACGGCTGCGGCGCGCGGGGGAGCCCACTGGTGGTCTTCGCGAGGAAGTCGGGCGTCATGCTGATGCCCGTGGGCACACAGTTCTGGCCATCGCCGCTCGCCCCGCCGATGCACGAGAGCTTCGGAGTCGTCCCCTCCATCGTCAGCTTCACGCGGTACAACCCGTTGTCTTCCGCGCGGGTCGGCACGTAGGCGCGCCACTCGCCCGCCCTGACCTCCGAGAGGTGCAGCTCACCCGCGAAGCTCCCGATCACCGCGCGCTGCGATTCGGTGAGGTGCAGATCGGAGATGTTCTTCACCGCGTACGGCGCCGAGCCGAGCTGCGGCAGATCGGTCAACGCATCGAGATCGACCGCGACGATCGAGCCCGCCGTGTAGCGCTTGTCACCGTTCGCGTTCGCGACCAGCAACACGCCGTTGGTCTTGCCCGGCACGGTGACGTGCGCGAGCCCCGCGGGGAATGCGAAGCGATCGAGCGCCGGGCCCTCGATCTTGCCCAGGTTGCCGCACGCACTCAGCGCGGCGAGTGACAGCACTGGCACCAGACCGCGCATCACGTCTCCGCCTGAATCTTCGAGAAATCGGCCACGTTGCCGAAGAGCGCGGCGATCTCCATGAGCAGCCGCACGCGGTTCTCACGCACTGCCTTGTCTTCAGCCATCACCATCACCTTGTCGAAGAACGCGTCGACGAAGCCCTTGAGCGGCACGACCTTCTCCATCGCGCCCTTGAAGTCGTCGGCCTTCACCGCGGCGAGCACCGCGTCCTTGACCTTCACGACCTCGACGTGGAGCGTCTTCTCGGCGTCGTCGGTCAGCTTCGACGCATCGACCGCGCCCGCCGAAACGTCCTTCGCCTGCTTCTCGACGATGTTCGCCACGCGCTTGAACGTCGCGCCGAGCGCCGCGAAATCGGGCCGCGAAACGTACGCGGTGATCGCATCGAGACGCTTCTGCGCGGTGACGAGATCATCGAAGCCGGCCGACAGCACGGCCTCCACGACGTCCGCGCGATTCGACTCCCGCCACGTCGACTCGAGCCGGCCGCGGAAGAACTCGAGCAACTGTTCCTTCACCGTCGGCTCGCCCTGCTTCTTCTTCACCTCAGCGAGCTTGCCTTCGAGCAACGACAGCGCATGGTCGATCGCCGCGCCGAGCGAGAACCGGTAGCCCTTCTCGGTCGCGATGCGAATGAAGGTGATCGCCGCGCGGCGGAGCGCGAATTCATCCTTCGCTCCGGTCGGCTTCTTACCGATGCCGAACAGACCCGCGAGCGAGTCGAGACGATCAGCGAGCCCGATGAGCGCACCCGCATGCTGCGTCGGCAGCCCATCGCCCGCGCCGCGCGGCAGGTAGTGCTCGAAGATCGCGAGCGCGACCTCCTTCGGTTCACCGTCGTGAAGCGCGTACTCGCGGCCCATCACGCCCTGCAGCTCGGGGAACTCGCCGACCATGCCGGTGTTCAAGTCGGCCTTGCACAACGTCGCCGCGCGCTCGACCGTCGCCAACTGCGCGCTCTGGCCCACAGCCTTCGCGAGCCACACTGCGTTCGCGCGGATCCGGTCGGTCTTCTCCGCCATCGAGCCGAGACGATCGATCCACGAGCGCTTGGCCAACTTCGGCAGACGGTCCGCCAACGGCGAGCGGCGATCTTCATCGAAGAAGAACCGCCCGTCGGTCAGACGCGCGCGCAACACGCGCTCGTAACCAACGACCGAGAGCGCGACGTCTTTCACCGGCGTGTTCGACACCGCGATGAACTTCGGCAGCAGCTTGCCGCCCTTGCTTTCGAGCAGCGTGAAGTAGCGCTGGTGGCTCTTCATCTCCTGCACGAGCACTTCGGGAGGCAGCTCCAGATGCCGCGACTCGAACGTGCCGACCACGGGGTTCGGCAGCTCGACGAGGTTCAACACCTGCTCCACGAGCCCGTCATCTTCGAGCACCACACCACCGGCCTTCTTCGCGGTCTCGGCGATGCGCTCGACCAACAGCTTGCGACGCTTGTCGAGGTCGGCGACCACGTGCGCCTTCTCGAGCGCGGCTTCGTAGTCGGCAGGCTTCGACAGAGAAATCGCCGCCGGCGCGAGGAACCGATGCCCCCGCGTCTCACGGCCACTCTTCACGTCTGAATAGATGAGCGGGATCACTTCGCCGTCGAGCAGCGCGACGATCCACTGCAGCGGGCGGCCGAACGAATGCTCCACGTCACCCCAGCGCATCTGCTTCGCGAAGTTGATCTTCCGCGTGCAGACGTTGAGCACCTCGGGCAGCAGGTCGAACGCGCGGCGGCCCTTCTCTTCGACGGTCGCCGTCAGGTACTCGCCCTTCGGAGTCGTGGTGCGCTTGAGCTGCTCGACCTTCAAACCGACGCTCTCCGCGAACTTGATCGCGGGGACCTTCGGAGTCGTGCCGTCGGCTTCGAACGCCGCGCGCACCGACGGGCCCTGAACTTCCTTCGTCACGTCGTCAGACTTCTCGGCGATGCCCGACACCAGAATCGCGAGCCGGCGCGGAGTGCCGAAGCGACGGATCGCTCCGTGCTTGATGTTCAGCGCCGCGGCCTGCTCGGTGAAGTTGCGAACGATGTCTTCGAGCGCCGGCACCACGAAACGCGCGGGCAGCTCTTCGGTACCGAGTTCGAAAAGGAGCTCAGCCACGGGTGGCCTCCTTCTCCTTCTTTTCAAACGAGACCGACTTCCACGCTTCCGAAGCCGCCTTGCCTTCCAACATCGGGAGCTGCTCACCCACCGTCCACTTTGTGTTGCAGAGCGGCCAGCCCAGCTTCTGGCGCATCTTCAGATACCCCTCGGCGCACAGCGCGGCGTTGTCGCGCACGCGCTTGATGTACCCGGCGCGATCGGTCACGGAGATCGCCCCGCGCGCGTCCAACAAATTGAACGTGTGGCTGCACTTGAGCGCGAAGTCGTACGCGGGCAACGGGAGTTCCTTCTCGACGATGAGCCGCTTGCACTCGGCCTCGTACGAGCGGAACAACATCTCGAGCTGTTCCGGGTCTGAATCGCGCTGCGCGTACTGCGACATCTCGACTTCGTTGCGGTGGAAGATCTCGCCGTACTTCACGCCCTTCACCCATTCGATGTCGTAGAGGCTGTCGACGCCCTGCAGGTACATCGCGATGCGCTCGAGGCCGTACGTCAGCTCCGCCGCGACCGGCTTGCACTCGTACCCACCGCATTTCTGGAAGTACGTGAACTGCGTGATCTCCATGCCGTCGCACCACACTTCCCAGCCGAGACCTGACGCGCCCAATGTCGGCGATTCCCAGTCGTCTTCCACGAAGCGGATGTCGTGCTCCAGCGGGCTGATGCCGAACGCTTTGATCGACTCGAGGTAGAGCTCCTGCACGTTCTTCGGCGCGGGCTTGAGGATCACCTGAAACTGATGGTGTTGAAACAGACGGTTCGGGTTCTCACCGAAACGGCCGTCGGCCGGGCGACGCGAAGGCTGCACGTACGCGACGTTCCACGGCTCGGGCCCCAGCGCGCGCAAGAAGGTCATCGGAGCCATCGTGCCGGCGCCGACCTCGAGGTCGTAACCCTGCGTGACGATGCAACCCAACTTCGCCCAGTGGTTCTGGAGCGTGAGCAGAAGGTCCTGGAAATACATGGCGGGCCTCTTACA
>JBEHYH010000367.1:0-6791 GCA_048498275.1 Myxococcota bacterium
TGTTCATCGTGCTAAGCGCGCTCTTCTTCTTCCTCCAGCTCCGACTCGAAGCCGGGCGCGGCGTGGCCATGCCGGCGCGCGGGCAGGTGCAACGGCGCCTCCGGCTGCAACTCACCGTCGGCCATCGCCTTCACGCGTCGAATCTCATCGTTGGTCAACGCGCGGAGCTCGCCCGGCCGCAGACCGTGCACGCTCAAGCTCGCGTGCGACGGGCGGTACAGACGGACCACGGGGTGACCGATCGCCGCGAACAGCCGCTTCACGAGGTGCTGACGGCCTTCCGTCACCACGATCTTCACCCACGTGTTGCTCTTCACTTCGCGGAAGAGGCGCACCTCGACCGCGTTCGCCATGCCGTCTTCGAGCCGCACGCCGGTGATCAACTTCTGGAGCGACTCCCCGTCGGGCACGCCCTTCACCTTCGCGAGATACGTGCGCGGCACCTGATGACTCGGGTGCATCAACTTGTTCGCGAGGTCGCCGTCGTCGGTGAGGATCAGCGCGCCTTCGGCGTCGTAGTCGAGGCGCCCCACGGGGAAGACGCGACCGCCGGTGTCCTGCGCGTAGTCGCCGACCGACGGGCGGCCTTCGGGGTCCGACAACGTCGTGACCACGCCGGGCGGTTTGTAGAAGAGGAAGTATTTCCGCTCCGCCGACGGCGAGACGAGCTTGCCATCGACCAGCACGAGGTCTTTCGCCGGGTCGACGCGGGAGCCGAGCTCATCGACCACCTTGCCGTTCACCTTCACGCGGCCATCGACGATCAATTCTTCAGCGTGGCGCCGCGAGGCTACTCCCGCGCGCGACAGGTACTTCTGCAAGCGTTCCATGTTCAGTTCTCCGTGCCGGGTGTCGGCTCGCCGGGAGCTGCCGGTTCAGTTGGCGCGGCAGCAGGCTCCGGCGGGTTCAGAATTTTCGAGGCCGTCTTCGACGTCTCATCTGCAGATTCAATGGCCGACTCGAGCTCGGCGAGCGCGGCTTCAGACGCGGCGTCCTGCTGCGCGAGCTTCTCTTCGAAGCCCTTGTCGGCGAGCTCTTCGACGATGCCCTCCACGCCCTTGATGGGCGCTTCCTTCTCGACGATCTCGCGGCTCTCTTCGGTGAGTTCCTGGAACTCGCGCAGCGTCGGCAGCGCGCTCAGGTCTTTCAACGCGAAGAACTCGAGGAACTCGCGGGTCGTGCCGTACAGAATCGGCCGGCCGACCTCTTCGCGCTTGCCGACGATCTTGATGAGTCGCCGGTCCAACAGCGCTTTCAAGACCGCGCCTGAATCGACGCCGCGGACGTCTTCGATCTCAGGGCGCGTGACGGGCTGGCGGTACGCGATGAGCGCGAGCGTCTCGACCGCGGCGCGCGTGAGGCGCTGCGGCTTCACCTTGAGGAACCGCCGCACGTATTCGGCCGATTCAGGAGCCGTGCGCAGTTGCCAGGCGCCAGCCACTTCATGCAGCACCACGCCGCCGGTGCTGACGCTGCGGATCTTCAGCAGCTCCATCAGCGCGACGAGGATCTTCTCGCGATCGATGCCGGTCGCGTCGAAGAGCTGATCGATGGTGAGCGCCTGCGGAGCGACGAACAACACGCTCTCCAGCACCACGCGGATCTGCTCTTCAGTCAGCTTGCGCGACTTCGCGACGATCTTCTCGAACGGCGCTTCCTGCTCGGTCGCGTCGATGTCGGCGGGGTCGAGCTCTTCGATCTCCGGGTCGCCCGCGGGCGGCGCCGTCGCGGCTTCGACTTCTTCTTCTGAAAACGGGGAAGGCCCGCCGCTGCTATTCGTACTCATGGTCCAATTCCTTCGCGGCAGACGCGTCGCCTTCGGTGCCGAAGTCGGCGAGCGCGTCTCCCTTCTCACTGATCACGATGTCGTCGCTGCCTTCCGCCTGGAAGATGCGAACCAGCTTGAGCTTCGCCATCTCCAGCAGCGCGAGGAAGGTGATGACCACGTCTGAACGGGTTCGCGCGCCGTCGAAGAGCGCGAAGAAGTTCACCGCGTGGCCCTTGCCCTCTTCGCGGATCTTCCCGGCGATGCGGTACATCGCCACCGACAGCGAGAGATGTTCACGCGTCACCTCGTGCTGACGCTTGGGCTCGAGCGCCTTGAGCACGCGGTCGAGCGCTTCGATCAACTTGTAGACGCTGATCTCCCGCAGCCCGATTTCATCATCGTCGAGCGGCACTTCTTCGACCGCGACACGGCGGGGGAAGACGTCGCGATCGAGAATGGGGTTCGTCGAGAGCTGCTCCGCGACGGCCTTGTACTTCTGATACTCGAGCAAACGGCGCACGAGCTCCGCGCGCGGGTCTGACGGCTCCGGCTGCGTGAGCACCGCGTCTTGCCCCGCGGGCTGCTCTTCGCGCGGCAGCAGCATGCGCGACTTCAAATGGAGCAGCGTCGACGCCATCACCAGGAACTCGCCGGCGATGTCGAGGTTGATCTCGCGCATCTTGTCGAGGTGCTCGAGGTACTTCTCGGTGATGAGCGCGATGGGAATGTCGAGAATGTCGACCTTGTGCTCGCGAATCAGGTGCAGGAGCAGATCGAGCGGGCCCTCGAAATTGGGCAAGGCGATTCTGAAAGCGTCGCGCGGAGCGATCACCTCATTCAGAACCTCTTCCTGTGCAGGACTCCCGTCCTTCACGCAACCCCTTCGCAGGCCGGTAAATCGGCCTCGGAGGCATAGCACGCGACCGCGAAACCGCTCCTTTTTTGCGGTGCTACAGGCCTACGGCACCGCGCACGCGCTGAATGACCGGCGCCGCGTAGTTCCGCGCCTTGTCGGCGCCGATTTTCAGCAACCGTTCGAGCTCACCGCGGTCGTTCATCAGCTCCGCGTAACGCTTTCGTGCCGGGTCGAACGTGGTGTGGAAGCCGTCGAGCAGCGTCTTCTTGAACGCGCCGTAGCCGTGCGTCTCGGGCGCGCCGCCGCTCGCCTTCCACTTCGCGTCGATGGCCGCGAATTCTTCGGGCGTGAACGTCACCTTGAGCAGGTCGTAGAGCGGGTGCGTCGATTGGCTGTCGACCATCTGCGAAACAGGTTTGCTTGCGTCAGGCAGCGTCGAATCGGTCTTCACCGACATCACCTGCTTCTTCACTTCGCCGTCGGTGCCGAAGAGGTCGATGGTGTTCGCGTAGCTCTTCGACATCTTGCGGCCATCGCGCCCGGGGATCACCGCGGTCTCATCGCGGATGCGTTCCTTCGGAATCTTGAGCAGACCTTCGCCGTACGTGCGGTTGAACTTGCCAGCCCAGTCGCGCGTGAGCTCGAGGTGCTGCTTCTGATCTCTGCCCACCGGCACCACGTCGGAGTCGTAGAGCAGGATGTCGGCCGCCATCAGCACCGGGTACGCGAAGAGCCCGAAGTCGGGCGCCGCGCCTTGCTTGATCTTGTCTTTGTACGAGTGCGCGTTTTCGAGGTCGGCCATCGGCACCACGGTGCCGAGAATCCAATTCAGCTCGGCGACCTCGGGCACGTCGCTCTGGCGGAACAAACACGCCTTCGCCGGGTCGACACCGAGCGCGAGGAACGCGGCCGCGGTTTCCAGCGTGAGTTCGCGCGCCAGCTTGCCGTCGCGCACCGAGTTCAACGCGTGGAGGTTGGCGATGAAATAGAGCGCCTCACCATCGGCCTGCATCCGCACGAACTCGCGGATCGCGCCGTAGTAGTTGCCGATGTGGAGTTTCCCCGATGATTGAACGCCCGAAAGGATGCGCATGCGGGCGCTTCTGTCACAAAAAGACCACGTCGACTCCAGCGCTGAAACGACGCCGTTAGGGCAGTCAGATGCGACCGAACTCCAACATGGTGAGCTGGGCAGTGCTCGGAGGCGCCGTCGTTCTCGCTGGCGCTGCCGTGGCGGCGTTCTACCTCCGCGCGAAGGCGCTCGATTCGGCGAGCGCAGACCCCGCGCGGCGGGCGTCAGTCGAAGTCTGCGCGCGGCAGCCGAAGATCCCGTGGGAAGAAATGCTCCGCGCGCTCGAGGCGAATGACGTCGAGGCGACCACGGTGTGGGCCAACGAGTGCGTTCGCATCTCGGGAGTGGTGAAGGAAGTCGCTCCCGATGGCGCGTTCATCTTGATCGATTCGAACACCGAAGAAGTCGCCTCGCTGTCGTGTCTCCCGCTGCACCCCGAGCGCGCGCGGGCCGAGTTCGCGCCCGGCAAACCGATCAACGTCTGGGGGTTCGGCGAACCGCGGCGCGGGCTTCGCTACTCGCTCGCGTCGTGTGACTGGGAGACGTGATCAGAGGAACCGGTAGCTGCTGACCACGAAGCGCGGGCCGACCATCGCGGTGGTCAGCGACGCGCCGTCGACCTCTCCATCGAGCACCGCGCGCGCCCCGCTCTTCTTGAGCTTTCGATCTCCGCCGGCGAGCAGGTACGTCTTGCCGTCGTCACCTTCGAAGACCCAGATGCCGCCTTCGAGATCCTGAAACACGACCTTGCCTTCGAGCTTCATCAGGCCTCCTTGCGCAGCATGGCGCGGGCGATGAAGAGACAGATGAGCGCGTTCACCGCCAGCCACGGAATCGCGAGGAACGTGAACGGCAACCACGCGAGCGCCGGAGCGTGCGCCCACGCCGTGTACGCGAGGATCGCCGCGAACCCGATGGCGAGCCCGCCGGCCGCCGCGCGAATGCCGCGCGCCTTGATGGCGATGATCGCGAGCACGCTGGGCAACAGCGCGCTGTACACCAGCGGGTTCGCCAGCTTGCCGCGGCCGAAGATGATGCGGCCGAGCCAGTCGGGCAACGGCAGCGCCATCGACGTCGTCACCTCGCTCGGCGCCGCGAAGCGCTGAATGAAGAACACGCCCACGGTGGTGAGCAACAACGGCACGAAGAAGCCGGGCGTGAGCAACACGTTCAGGTACCCGCCGCGCTCCTTGCGGCCCAGCGTCAGCAACACGAACGCGAGAAAAGCGCAGGCCCACGCGAACACATTCCAGTTCGTCGCGCGGTAGCTGGGCGCCGAGGCGACATCGAACCCGTCGGCGCTTTCACCGTGCAGCTTCGAGAGCGCCTTGAGCGCGCCATCTGCGTCGAGCAGCCCGTTGCCGTACTCCGCGCTCCAGCCGCTCGTGCCCGGCGCGGGCTTCGCACCGGCGATGAGCGCCTGTTCGACTTCATCGGGGTTCTTGGCGCCGGCCGCGAACAGCAGCGCCGCGACCCCGGCGACGTGCGGCGTCGCCATCGACGTGCCCTGGTACGACGCGTAGACGGCGCGGCCCACGTCCTGCGGGTCGATGGTGTTCTGCAGCACGCCCGCCGCTTCGCCCTGCGACTTGTCACCGCCGGGCGCCGCGAGGTCGAGCTCCGTGCCCCATGAAGAATACGGAGCCTTCGTGCCATTCGGGCCGACCGCGCCGACCGCGAACGCGTGTTTGTACGCCGCGGGGAACTCGACGACGCCGCGGCCTCCGTTGCCCGCCGCGCAGACGACGACCGCGCCCTTCGCGCGCGCGTATTCGACGGCCTGCTCCATCACCGCCGAACGGCCGCCACCACCGAGCGAGAGGTTCAGCACCTTCGCGCCGTGGTCGACCGCCCAGTGAATGCCGTCAGCGATGTCGGCCGTGTTGCCGGAGCCGAAGGCATCGAGCACCTTGATCGGCATCAGCGTCGCTTCGAACGCGATGCCGGCGACGCCTTCGTGATTGTCGGTGGCCTGCGCGATGGTGCCCGCGACGTGCGTGCCGTGACCGTGATCATCGTTGGCGTGATCATCGTCATTCACGAAGTCCCACCCGTGTTTGAAGCCCTGCCCCCCGAGGTCAGGCACCTGCTTGAAGTCGTCGTGGTTCTCCCAGGCGATGCCGGTGTCGAGCACGGCGACCACCACGCCCTTGCCGTGAGACTTGTCCCACGCCTTCTCGATGTTGATGGCCTTGAGGTTCCACTGTTCGCCGTAGCGCGGGTCATCGGGCACGAAGCTCGAGTGCACCTCCATCAACGGCTCCGCGGCTTCCACCAGAGGGTTCGCGCGAATCTTCGCCAGCAGCTCATCGACGTCGCCGTCGTACTCGCCGGTGGTCACGCCCGACGACGGGCCTTCCTCCGCCGAGTTGAACTCGAGATCGACGCCCCAGGCCTTCTCGGCTTCGTCGAACTGCTGTTTGGTCGTGCCGTCGACGAAGTCGACCACGATGCGTTGCCCGGCAAACGCGGGGATGGCGAGCAACAGCGAGGCAGCGAGAAGCGTGCGCATGAATCCTCCGTACGACGCACTACGAACGACCCAGGAAACGATTGGATCTGTTCACACGTTCCCCTCCCGCTGACGCTTAAGAAGCGTGAACGCCGCCGTTCGCCCGGGTGACCAGGGAGGCCACCGCCTTCCCCACCATGGGCAGGTTCCGCTGGAAGCTCCGCGAAGCACCCGGAATCACCGTGAATTCTCCGCCGAGGCGTTCGATCGCCGCGGCCCACGAGCCACGGTCCTGCGACGCGTCTTCCCACGCGACGATCACGCTCACCGGCCACTTCGTCTGGAGGGAAAGGTCGGACGGCCGCGCGAACGACGGGTTGATGATGGCGAGGCCGGCGATCTCCGTCTCCATCGCGAGCTGCAGGGCGACCGCGTCTGACGCGCCGATGGTGGCGATGATCGCCGGGTGCCCGCCGGTGTTGTCTTGCGCCAGCTTGAGCGCCTCACGCGCGTCTTCGAGCCAATCGCTCGGCTTCTTCGACACCTCACCCTGACTGCCGCCGACGCCGCGGTAGTTGAAGCGCAACGTGGGGTGCCCCAGCCGCGAGATGGCGTACGCGAGCTCGGCGCCGATCACGTGATC
>JBEHYH010000368.1:0-6758 GCA_048498275.1 Myxococcota bacterium
CATCGTGGTGCTCGCCAAGCAGTACGGGCTTCGCGCACGGGAAGTGAAATCGCTCACGGCGAGCTTCGTGCCCTTCACCGCGCAGACGCGCATGAGCGGCGTCGACGTGAAGGACCGGAAGATTCGCAAAGGCGCGTCTGACGCCATCGAGCGCTTCATCGGCTCACCGTTGCCCGCGGAGGTGCGCGCGGTCGTGAGTGAGGTCGCGAAGCAGGGCGCGACTCCGTTGGTGGTCGCCGACGGCACGCGCGCCCTCGGAGTCGTGAAGCTCAAGGACGTCGTGAAGGGCGGCATCCGCGAGAAGTTCGATGAGCTGCGCCGCATGGGCATTCGCACGGTGATGATCACCGGCGACAACCCGCTGACGGCCGCGGCGATTGCCGCGGAAGCGGGCGTCGACGACTTCCTCGCCCAGGCGACGCCGGAGCAGAAGCTCTCGCGCATTCGCGAGTACCAGACGAAAGGTCATCTGGTGGCGATGACCGGCGATGGGACGAACGACGCCCCCGCGCTCGCGCAGGCCGACGTCGCCGTGGCGATGAACACCGGCACGCAGGCCGCGAAGGAGGCCGGCAACATGGTCGACCTCGACTCGAACCCGACGAAGTTGATCCGCATCGTGGAGATCGGAAAGCAGTTGCTGATGACGCGCGGCGCGCTCACCACCTTCAGCATCGCGAACGACGTCGCGAAGTACTTCGCCATCATCCCCGCGGCGTTCGCGGTCACCTACCCCGCGCTCGGAGCGTTGAATGTGATGGGCCTCCATTCGCCGCAGAGCGCGGTGATGTCGGCGGTCATCTTCAACGCGCTCATCATCGTCGCGCTGATTCCGCTCGCGCTCCGCGGCATCAAGTTCCGCCCGGCGCCCGCGAGCCAGGTGCTCTCGCGCAACCTGCTGCTCTACGGTGTCGGCGGTGTGCTGCTCCCGTTCCCCTGCATCAAGTTCATCGACGTGCTGCTGACGGCGACTGGAGCGGTCTCATGATTCGCCCTGCCTTCGTGTTGTTGACGTTCTTCACGCTGCTCACCGGGCTCGCGTACCCGCTGTCGTTGACGCTGCTTGGTTCTGATTCGCTGCCGGAAGGCGCGTTCGCCGAAGCGACCGACGCGCCCGATGTCTTCTGGACACGCCCGTCAGCGGGAACCCCGAAGGCGAGCTCGGGCTCGAACCTCGGGCCCACGAACCCCGCGTTCATCGAAGCGGTGAAGGCGCGCGTGCAGAAGGTTCGCGCGGCGCACCCGACGCGAAGTGGCCCGGTGCCCGCGGAGCTGGTCACCACGAGCGGGAGCGGAATCGACCCGCATCTCTCGCCGCTCGCCGCGAAGTACCAGGTCGATCGCGTCGCCGCCGCGCGCGGAGTTCCCTCGGAGAAGTTGAACGCGCTCATCGGGGAACTCACCGAAGAGCGCTTTCTCGGGATCTTCGGCGAGCCACGCGTGAACGTCGTGAAGCTGAACGCCCGGTTGAAATGAGCGACGAGCGGCCAGACCCCGACGTGCTGCTCGAGCGCGTGAAGGAATCAGAGCGCGCCCGGTTGAAGCTCTTCTTCGGCTTCGCTCCGGGCGTCGGGAAGACGTACGCGATGTTGGAATCAGCGCGCCGGCTCAAAGCGCGCGGGGTCGATGTCGTCGTCGGCCTCGTCGAGACCCACGGGCGTTCAGAGACGGCAGCGTTGCTCGAAGGGCTCGAGGTGCTCCCGCGGCGCACCATCGAATATCGCGGCCGAAAGGTGACGGAGTTCGATCTCGAACGCGCGCTCACGCGAAAGCCGGCGGTGCTGCTGCTCGACGAGCTCGCGCACACCAACGTCGAAGGCAGCCGGCACGCCCGCCGGTGGAACGATGTGCTCGAGCTGCTCGACGCGGGCATCGACGTGCACACCACGTTGAACGTGCAACACGTCGAGAGCCTCAATGACGTCGTCGCGCAGATCACCGGCGTGCAGGTGCGCGAGACGGTGCCTGACACGCTGCTGGCGCGCGCCGACGCGATCGAGCTCATCGATCTCCCGGCTGACGAGCTGCTCAAGCGGCTCGCTGATGGAAAGGTGTATCTCCCCGAGCAGGCGCGGCGCGCGGCGGAGCACTTCTTCAAGCGGGGCAACCTGCTGGCGCTCCGTGAGCTCGCGCTGCGGCGCACCGCTGAGCGGGTCGACCTCGACGTGCAGGCGTGGCGCGAGCTGCATGACATCGAAGACACCTGGCCGGCGAGTGAGCGCATTCTGTTGTGCGTCGGCCCCGCGCCGAGCTCGGCCAGGTTGATCCGCGCGGCGCATCGCATCGCCGCCGGCTTGCGTGCCCCATGGTTCGCCGCGTGCGTGTCGAGCCCGGTGAACGCGCTCAACGACGAAGACGCGCGGCGCATCGAGGAGCATCTCGCGTTCGCTGAATCACTCGGCGGCGAAGTCGTGCGCCTCGAAGGGCCGTCGGTCGCGAAGGAGTTGCTTCAGTGGGCGCGCGCGCACAACGTCACGCGGCTGCTGCTCGGCAAGCCCACGCACACGCGCCTGAGAGATCGACTGAAGGGCTCGCTGGTCGATGCGGTGGTTCGCGGGTCTGGTGATATCGACGTGCTCGTGATCTCCGGCGACGAAGAAACCGAGCGTCGAGACAAGCCGGCTCCGCGCGAGCGGACGCCGTGGTGGAGCTACGCCGGCAGTCTCGCGACGGTCGCGCTCACCACCGGCCTCGCGTTCGTGCTGCATCGCTTCGCGAACATCCCCGACCCTGAATCGCTCTTTCTCGCGGGCATCATGGTGGTCGCGGCGTTCTTCGGTCGCGGGCCGTCGTTGCTCGCGGCCGGGCTCTCCGTCGCCGCGTACGACGTGTTCTTCGTGCCGCCGTACTACACGTTCGCCGTCGCCGACGGCCGCTACGTGCTCACCTTCGCGTTGATGTTCGGCGTCGGGGTCGTCATCTCCGCGCTCACCGGCCGGCTCCGTCATCAGGAAGCCGCCGCGCGGGCCAGAGAGATGACGACGCGCGCGCTGCTCTCGCTGACGCGCGAGCTCGCGGGCGCCAATGACGTCGACGGCATCGCGCGGTTGCTCGAACGTCACCTCGTCGACGCCTGCGGTGGGAGCGCGGAGACGTTGCTGCTCGAAGACGGTCGGCTGCGCGCGTCGCCGTCGCTCTCGGCGAATGAGCGCGGCGTCGCCGAGTGGACGCACGAGCATCAACGCGAGGCGGGGCTCGGCACGGAGACGTTCGCCGGCTCGACCGTGCGCGCGACTCCGCTCGGTCATGGCTCGGGCGTGCTGCTGTGGCGCCCGCCCGATGAAGACGTCGTCTCGGCGCGCCGCGGGCTCGTCGACGGCTTCGCGAAGCAGGCCGGCCTCGCGCTCGACCGCCTGCGGTTCTCCGAGAACGCGCGCGCGTCGGCGCTCAAGGCGCGCACCGAAGAGCTCCGCAGCTCGTTGTTGTCGGCGGTCTCCCATGATCTCCGCACGCCGCTCGCGGTGGTGACGGGCGCGGCGACGACCTTGCGTGACGACACCGCGCTCGACGAAGCGACGAAGGCGCAGCTCCTCGACACCATCGCCGACGAAGCCGAACGGCTCGAGCGGCTGGTGCGCAACCTGCTCGACATGACGCGCGTGCAGTCGGGCGCGCTGCGCGTGCAGAAAGAATGGGTGCCCGTCGATGAGCTCGTCGGCTCGGCGCGTACGCGGCTCGCGAAGCAGCTCGAAGGCCGTGACGTTCAACTCAGCGCGGAGCTCGAGTCTTTGCAGGTCGACCCGGTGTTGTTCGAGCAGGTGCTCTTCAACCTCCTCGACAACGCGGGCAAGTACACGCCGGCGAAGTCGCCGCTCGAGATCGCGGTGACGCGCGCGCACAACGGGGCGCGCGTCACCATCAGCGATCGCGGCCCCGGAGTGACCCACGCCGATGCCGAGCGGCTCTTCGACAAGTTCTTCCGCGGCGAGCAGCAGAACGTCCCCGGGGCGGGGCTCGGGCTCGCCATCTGCCGCGGCATCGTCGAAGCGCACGGCGGGCAGATTCACGTCGAAGCGCGCGCGGGCGGAGGCGCGAGTTTTGTGATCGACTTGCCCCTCGACGGCGAGCCGCCGGCGGTGCCCGAGGAGAACGATGAGTGACGGACCACTCGTGCTGCTGGTCGAAGACGAAGCGCAGATGCGCCGGTTTCTGCGCGCCGCGCTGACGAGCCGCGGGTACCGATTGGTCGAAGCCGAGAAGGGCGCCGAGGCCGTTCCCCTCGCGACGAGTCACAACCCGGAGCTGGTGTTGCTCGACCTGGGCCTCCCCGACGTCGACGGGCTCGAGGTGACGAAGCGGCTGCGGGAGTTCTCGAGCGTGCCCATCATCGTGCTCTCCGCGCGCGGCCGCGAAGACGACAAGGTCGCCGCGCTCGACGCGGGCGCCGACGACTACGTCACCAAACCCTTCGGCATGAACGAGCTGCTGGCGCGAATGCGCGTCGCGCTCCGTCATCGCCACGGGCAGGAACTCGAGGAGCCGGTGCTCGAGTTCGAGGGGCTGCGCATCGATTTCCCGAAGCATGAGGTGTGGCGCGAAGGCGAGCAGCTCAAGCTCACGCCGCTGGAGTTCAAGCTGCTCGCTTCACTCGCGCGCAACGCCGGCAAGGTGTTGACGCATCGCCAGTTGCTCAAGGACGTCTGGGGCCCCGCGCACACCGCCGACACGCACTCGCTGCGCGTCTACATGGCGAACCTTCGCAAGAAGCTGGAGCGCGACCCCGCGGCGCCGAAGTACCTGCTGACGGAACCCGGAGTCGGTTACCGATTCCACGCGTGAGGTCTCGCGAGGGGGAAGCACGGTAGATTCTTCGCCATGCGCGTCTGGTGTCTGCTCGCGGGGGTGGTGGTCGTGGGCTGTGTCCCGCCGGGGGGCGAAGACGCGGGCAGGCAAGACTCCGGCGTCGTCGATTCGGGCACCGACGCGGGTGCCGATGCGGGCGTTCGCGACGCGGGCGCCGTCGACGCGGGAGGCCCGTGCGACGACTTCGTCATCACGCCGCCTTCGTCGCTGAACTTCTGGCGTGGAGAGCCGGCGTCGCGCGCCTTCCTCCCGGGCGGCGCTCATTTCGAGGTGACCGCCGGCGACCTTCCGCCC
Source organism: Myxococcota bacterium (assembly GCA_048498275.1). GTDB lineage: Bacteria > Myxococcota > Myxococcia > Myxococcales > Myxococcaceae > Archangium_A. The sequence continues at coordinate 5,098 of JBEHYH010000368.1, forward strand.
GGCATGACGGTCGACGAAGTCGGCGTGTTGAGCGGGACGCCCGCCTTCTCGGGTCTGTACGCCTTCGACCTCCTCGCCTCGAGCGCGCGCTGCACCGCGACCCTCAACGTGGTGGTCACCATCATCTGTCCGGTCATCACCGTGACGCCGCCGGAGCGTTCGTCGGTGTACCTCGGCGCGCGTCTCACCGAGCACTTCACGCAGACCGGCGCGGAGTCGCCGACGTTCTTCGTGAGCGACGGCGAACTTCCTCCGTGGGTGACGCTCGCGGCCGACGGCACGCTCACCGCGCTGCCCGAGCTGAACGGCGCTGCCACCTTCCGCGTCACCGCGCAGGACTTTGACGGGTGCACCGGCCAGAGCGCGCCGTACACGCTGGCGGTGGAGTGCCCTCGCGAGCAGATCTTCACGCGCGCCATCAAGCCCGATGGCGGCCAGGTGGCGAACTCTCTGTGGAACGGCCGCGACCTGCTGTTCGAACGCGGGCTCGACACGCCGACGGCGCTGGTGCTCACCGATGACTTCGAGGGGACCTTCACCATCGTCGACGGCGGGCTGCCTCCGGGCGTTTCGCTCGACGGTGGAGTCATTTCAGGCGCGCCGCTCTCGTACCCGTCTGGCGATGGAGTCTTCGTCGTGCGCGCTGAATTCGCCGGGTGTTCGTTCGAACAGGCGTTGCGCCCGCTGTGGTGCGAATACGTCAACCGCCCCACCCCCGCCTCGTGGTCACCCGCGAACTACGTCATCGGCGACGGTTCGGAGGGCCTCGGGTGGGTCAACGGCACGAGCGCGTACGGCGACCTGCAGAAGGCGAATTTCTACGACGTGTCATCGACCGACTACGGGTTCATCCACGATGTCCTCGTCGGCTTCGGCGCCGCGGCGTCGAACGACCCGCTGCTTCAGTACGCCGAAGTGAGTCTCTACGAGGGTGAGACCGGCGCGCCGACCGATTGGCTCGACAGCGATTCACGCTCGATCAGCGTCGTGCAGCGCGACCTCCGCAACGGCGCGCTCACGGGCTTCTTCACCTCGAGTTCTTCGATGACGCCGATGCCCGGCTCGAAGCGCTTCTTCGTCTCGGTGAATCTCGAGCAGTTCGGCGTCGTGGGAAGCGCGACGGGCCCGCGTGGCGCGTTCACGCCGGCCGGCGTGGTGCCTGATGCGGGCGGCGAGATGCTCTCGATTCTCAGCAACGGTGACGGGCAGACGACGCCCTCCACCATCTGGGAACAACACGCAGACGGTGGCTGGGCGCATTACGGCGACGCCGATTCGTGGAATCTGAACGCCTCGTTGATGATCTTCCCCAACGTCTGCAGGTGACTCACGCGAGGGAGCGCACGATGCCGCCTTCGGCACGCAACGCGCTGCCGTTGATGGCGGCGGCGAGCGGGCTGGCGACGAACACGATGACGTCGGCGATCTCGTCGACGGTCGCGAAGCGCTGGAGCAGCGACGCCGGGCGCGCTTCCTTGAAGAACGCGCTCTCCATCTCCGGCTCGGTGAGGCCGCGTTCCTTCGCGAGCGCCTTCACGAAATCGCCGACCCCTTCAGAGCGCGTCGGGCCGGGCAACACGCTGTTCACGGTGACGCCGGTCTTCGACGTCAGCTCCGCGAGCCCGCGCGCGACCGCGAGCTGCGCGGTCTTGGTCATGCCG
>JBEHYH010000369.1:0-6733 GCA_048498275.1 Myxococcota bacterium
GCACGTTCACGCGCGGGTGCGTGCGCAGCAGCTCCTTTTGAATGGTGTGCAGCTCGTGCAGACCCACCGTGTAGATGGCCGACACCGTCGCGCTGCCGGAGATCTCCGTCGCCTGCTCGCGGATCTCGGCTTCGACCTCGGTGAAGCGCGAGAGGATCTCCTTGCACCCGCGGAACAGGCGCTCACCCGCGGGCGTCGGCGTCACCTGCCGCGCGCTGCGTGAGAGCAGCCGTTGCTCGTAGCGGGTCTCCAGCGCACGAATCTGCTGGCTCACCGCCGACTGCGTGACGTGATTCAGTTGGGCTGCGCGAGAGAACGAGCCGGTCTCCACCACGTCGACGAACATCTTCAGCGATTCGAGCTGCATGAGTTGCGCTCCTTGGTTGTGGCTGAATCAGTAGCGAGACTTGGGTATTAGCGCAAGTGAAGCAGACGACTCACATCGACCACTGCAGCCCGCCGGAGACCCAGACGTATTGGTCGCCCACCGCGCGCGTCTGGTACGGCGAGCTCGCGTCACCGTTCAAGGTGATGAAGTAGCGCTGCCATTCGCCGCTCAACCGCAAGCGGAGGTGCTCCACGAGCTCAATCGAGAGCGCGAGGTTGGCGTCGATGGCGAAGGCCTTCGCTTTGGGGAAGTCGGTCTTCAACGTGCCGAGGCTCGAGACGTATTGCGCCGCGCTGCCCAACTCGATCTCCACCGGGCCCGCGATGTGCCAGCGGAACGTCGCGCCGCCGCGGAAGCCGTTGAACAGCATGTCAGGCGTGTCGAGCGTGTAGCCCTCGGGCACGGAGGTCAGCAGCGTGTGGCGCGCGTAGCCCGCGTGCAGCACGAAGCTCACGTCGTCACCGATGGGGATGCGGCCCATCGCGCCGAAGCGGATGCGCGAGCTCGAGTGCGTGACGGTGAAGACGGTGGGCGTGCCGACGCGTGAACGGAGGTTGGCGCCGAAGTCGGCGCTCACGAACGCGCCGAGGTGCGCGAGGAAGTTCGAGGTGAAGCCCGCGCCGGGGAACGTGGAGAGCTCGACGCTGATCGCGCCCGACGCCGGGTGCGGTGAATTGCGCGGCTGCTGCGTGAGTGAACCGATGGCGTACAGGTTGCGATTGAAGATGCCGCCGCCGACGTACGCGCGGAACGCGTAGTGCGCTGACGGCTTCGAGGGCGCGTTCTCTTCAGGTGCGGGCTCGGCGGGTTTCTCTTCGGCGACCGGCTCCGGCTGCTCCTCTTCCGGCTTCTTCGTCGGTTCCTTCTTCGCTTCGACGGGTGGCTCGGCGGGCTTCGCTGGTTCCGGCTGCGGCTCGGGCTTGGTCTCCGGCGTCGGCTCCGCGGGCTTCACCGGTTCAGACGGCTTCGTCGTCGCGGTGGCCTGCGCTTTCGCCAACGCGCTCAGGAGCGCCGTGAGCTTCGGCTTCGGGAACGCTTTCGGCGGCTTCTTCGCCGTGCCGGGCACCGAGATGACGCCGAGCTCCGCGCCGTCGGCCGCGTTCAACACCGTGAACTTGAACTCCTTGCCTTCGCTGGTGACGTTGACGAACGCGACCTCACCGCCGCGTTTGTTCGCGGGCTTCACGACGTATTTCGCCCCGAGGCTTTTGGTGACCAGCTTCACCATCGCGGCGCTGCCGTCGACGATCACCACCGGTTTCTTCGGGGGAGCAGCTTTGGTTTTCGGGGCAGCGAATGCGGCGGCGGCCAGAACCAGGCACGTCAGAAACCAGAAACGCATGAGTGGCGGCATCACACGCTGAGAGGCACCGCTGCGTCACTCAAAATGCGCGTGTGTGCCTTCAAGGTTTCACTTTCTTTCGGAGCGCCTGCTGCCGGCGGAATTCGCGCTCTTCGATTTCCGCCTGGCGGAGCTGGGCCGGGGAGTCGCTCGAACAACAAGCGCACGTCTTGTGGCTGTCCGCTGAGAAGTAGGAAATGTGGTCGCGCGCACGAGAAACGCGCCTGTCGTTCGGGAGCACGAGCACTGTGTCACGGAGATACCAACACGCTTGAGCTCCTCCAGGTTCTCGCAGGTGACGATCAGCGGCGGTGATGTCTTTCACCCGATGCGCGGCGATTTCGCGGCGGCGACGCGCTTCGCCCAGTCAGGGAGAGATGACGAAGCAACGTCGGACACCTCGGGCGTCGATGCCTCTGGAGGGGAGCTCGCACCGGCATCGGGCACGAGCGCTTCTGGTTCTGGCGCTTTACCGTGGTGGAGCGGTCGTCGTGGTGGTGTGCGTGCCGCTCCACGCAGCATCACCACCCACAACCATCAGCGCAGGACCACCTCAGCCCGCGGGGATGAGCGACACCACCGCGTCACTCAGAATCTCGAACAGCTTGTCGCCTTCTTCCGCCGACGCGCGCGCGGGAGTGCCGAAGTACGCATCAGGCCCACCTGCTTCAACGAAGTTCTTCGCGCCGGTCTTGATCGCGTCGACGAGGCTGGCGTTCACGTCGGGCAGCGCGGCGCGCGCGGCTTCATCGACCAACTGCGGAGCGGCGGCGAGCATCAGGCTCGTCTCGTACTGACCGGCGTGCGCGCCTCCGTGCATGAACTCGTGACCGAGCAGCGGACCGGTGGGCGGCCGGCGATGGTCGGCGACGATCACGCGCGCGGCGGTGATGCTCTTCGCCGCTTCATGCACCACGCGAAAGTGCGCGGGCTCGAGGTGGTGATTGATGACGACGATCGTCGCGAAGCCGCTCGACGCGATGCCGTTGAGCACTCCCGAAATCAGCGAGCGCGCCACATCGGCGTTGAGCGACACGGTGCCCGCGAACGGCGCGGCGAAATCAGTGAGCGCGTAGGTGATGGCGGGGAACATCACGACCTCGCGCTGCACCTTCTTCGCGACGCGGCGGCAGACCTCTTCAGCGATGACCACATCGACGCTGAGCGGGAGATGCGGGCCATGCGCTTCGGTGCTGCCGATGGGCAACAGCGCGAGCGCGCCAGTCTCCGCGAGCGTCTTCACGCGCGGCCAGGAAAGAGTTCGGGCTTCGTGCAGCATGGTCAGTCTCGCAGTTCCGTCTTGAGCACCTTGCCGCGATCACTCCTCGGCAGCGCGGCGATGAACTTCACCTGACGCGGCGCTTTGAAGGGCTCCAGTTTTCCACGCACGTGGGCTTTCAATTCTTCGCTCAACGCATCGCTCGCGGCGACGCCGTCATTCAGAGCCACGAACGCGCGCGGCTTGTCGAGCCCGTCGGCATCTTTGAAGGCGACGATGGCCGCTTCACGAACCGCCGGGTGCTGCAGCAACACGTTCTCCACCTCGACCGGCGAGAGCCATTTGCCGCTGACCTTCAGCATGTCGTCGCCGCGGCCGCAGAAATAGAAGTAGCCGTCTTCGGTCTGCTGGAACTTGTCGGCCGACACGCACCATTCACCGCGGAAGGTGGTCTTCGATTTCGCGCGCTGCTGCCAGTACTCGAGCGCCATCGATTCGCCTTTGACCCAGAGCGTGCCGATGTCTCCGCGCGGGAGTTCACGGCCTTCGTCGTCACACACGCGCGCCTGGTAGCCCTCGACCACGCGGCCCAGCGAACCCAGCTTCACGTCGCCGAGGCGATTGGTGATGAAGATGTGGAACATCTCGGCGCTGCCGATGCCGTCGAGAATCTCGACGCCGGTGCGCTTCTTCCAGCGTTGATACAGCTCGGCCGGCAACGCTTCGCCGGCGCTGATGGCGACGCGGAGTGACGAGAAATCTGCGCCTTCGATCTCCTTCGCGTTGAGCAACTGATTCAGCACCGTCGGCACCGCCGTGAACACCGTGGGCCGATGCTTCTTGAGCAGCTCGTAGAACTTCTCGGGCGTCGGTTTGTCCTTGAACAGCACCACCGAGGAACCCGCGAGCAACGGGAAGAGCAGGTTGGTGCCCAGCCCGTACCCGAACGCGAGGCGCGGCATCGACAGGCACACGTCGCGTTCGCCGTAGCCGAGAATCGGGAGCGCGTAGGTCAACGCGTTGAAGACGAAGTCCGAGTGCTTGTGCACCGCGCCCTTCGGAAAGCCCGTGGAGCCCGACGTGTAGAGCCACACGCCCACGTCTTCTTTCGTGGTGTCGGCCACCGCGGCACCGGGCTGCGCGCGCTCGAGCTCCGCGTCGTAGTCGATGTGCCGGCCCGCTCCGCCGCCCGCGACCAGCACGTGCTTGAGATGCGGGCACAGCGGCAACACCGAATCGATGATCGCCGCCGTCGCTGCATCGGTGACCACCAGCTTCGCGCGCGTGTAGTTCAGGTAGTACGTGACCTCTTCGACCTTGAGGCCGGGGTTCACCGCGCTGACCACGCCGCCCGTCTCGACCGTTCCAAACCACGCCGACGCGAACTGCGGCACGTCGGGCAACATGAGCAGCACGCGCTGTTCCCACTCGAGGCCGAGCCCGCGGAACACGGCGGCCGCGCGGTGCGTGGCATCTGAAACCTGCGCATACGTGAACTTCTGATCTTCGAAGAAAATCGCGACACGTTCCGGGTGACGCTCCGCCTGCGCGTGAAGAAAGACCTGCGCGAGGTTGAGCCGCTCCGGGAGATTGAAAGGGTCGAGCTGCATGCCGCGCGCAGCCTACGAAACTGCGCGAGAACCGGAGTGACAGAAACGTGACCGGGCGGCCGTTGCATTCGAGTAGATCTCCGGCATGCGTTCACTCCTGCTCTTCGCGGTCGTGCTGCTGGTCAGCTGCAAGAAACCCGCGGAGCAGTTGCCGACGGAAGCGCAGGTTCACGAAAAGCTGAACGCGTGCACCTACGCCGCGGGCGCGCTCCCGAAAGACACCGTCACGTATCAGGGCGGGAAGATCGGCGCGCAGATCCCCATCGATACGTTCGTGCTGGTGATGCAGGAAAACCGCAGCTTCGATCACTACTTCTCGCAGTTGTCGCACGGTGGCGTGCGCGTCGCGCCTCCGGGCGCGATGAACCCCGACAGCGACGGCAGCCCCATCGCGCGGTACCACGAGACGCAGTACTGCATCAAAGACGTGAACCATTCGTGGAACGGTTCGCACACGCAGTTCGCCGACGGCGGCATGAGCGGCTTCGTGGTGAGCAACAACCCCAACGGTGCGCGCGCGCTCGGCTACTTCGACGAGACCGACATTCCTTTTTACTACGCGCTGGCGCGCACCTTCGCGCTCTCTGACGCGCACTTCTCGTCGGTGATGGGCCCGACGCAGCCCAATCGTCAGTTCTACTGGGCGGGCACTTCCTTCGGAGCCATCAGCAACGGGCTCGCGCCGCTCGAGGTGCACGGCAAGCCGGTGCAGACCATCTTCTCGCGGCTCGATGACGCCAGGGTGCCGTGGCTCTCGTACGGCAGCGGGCTGCCTTCACCCGCGATCTTCGTCGGGCTGCTCGACACGCATCTCGACCACTTCAAGGCGATGGATTCGTTCTTCGAAGCGGCTGACGCGGGCACCATGCCGCCGGTGACCGTGGTCGAGGCGAGCTTCACCGGCGGAATCCCCGGAGATCAGGACGACGAGCACCCCGAAGCGAACATGCAGTACGGCCAGCTCTTCACCTCGAAGGTGGTCAACGCGGTGATGAACTCGCCGCAGTGGCCGCACACCGCGCTCATCTTCCTCTACGACGAGCACGGAGGGTTCTACGACTCGGTGCCTCCGCCGAAAGCGTGCGAGCCCGACGACCTGTACCCCGACGGCGGGCAGCGCTTCGATCACCTCGGCTTCCGCACGCCGCTGATCATCATCTCGCCGTACGCGAAGCGCGGGTACGTCTCGCACACGCCGGTCGACCACACCTCGGTGACGCGGCTGGTGGAGACGCGCTTCGGCCTGCCCGCGCTCACCAATCGCGACGCCAACGCGTGGCCGCTGTTCGACATGTTCGACTTCGAACACCCCGACACCTCGATTCCCGCGCTGCCTGAAGCGGTCGTCGACCCGATGCACGACACCGACTGCAAGGCGCTGTTCGGCGAGTGAGTCAGCGGCGGCGGCCGAGCAGGAACATCCCCGACGCCAGACACGCGAGGCCCACCGCGGAGTAGCTCTGCAGCCGCGCGAGCTCGTCGTGCGTCTGTTGTTCGAACACGCATTCTTCGGTGCCGGCCGCTTCGCATTCGAAGTGCGCGTTGCTCCACGACTGCCAGCTCAAGAAGCAGGCGGCCGCCGTGAACCCGAGGAACAAGCCGAAGAAGATGGCGCGACTCACGGCCGCGAAAGGTACCCGACAGCGGGCCGCTGCGCGCGTCTATGCTGCGCGACCATGCGCATCCTCTACGGAGTCGTCGGCGAAGGCATGGGTCACGCCACCCGTTCTCGCGTGGTGCTGGAGCACCTGACGAAACATCATGACGTGCACATCGTGGTCTCGGGGCGGGCGCGCGACTACCTCGCGAAGCGCTTCGAGAACGTGCACAACATCTGGGGCTTCACCATTCAGTACGAAGGCAACTCGGTGAAGAAGTGGCAGACGGTGCTGCAGAACCTCAAGGGCGCCATCACCGGCTGGCCGCAGAACGTTCGCGAGTACTTCGACATCGCCGACAAGTTCCAACCCGACGTCGTCATCAGCGACTTCGAGTCGTTCAGCTACATGTACGCGCGGAATCATTTCCTGCCCGTCATCAGCATCGACAACATGCAGATCATCAACCGCTGCAAGCACGACGAGTCGATGCTCGCCGGGCACGAAGAACAGTTTCAGCTCACCAAGGGCATCGTGAAGTCGAAGCTGCCCGGCGCGTTTCACTACCTCGTCACC
>JBEHYH010000370.1:0-6728 GCA_048498275.1 Myxococcota bacterium
GCGAACCCGCGATGGCCAGAACCGGCACGATGACGAAGAAACGGCCAACCCACATGCAGATGCCGGTCAAGAGCGCGAAGAACGTGCCGTTCACGGTGGGGCCGCCGAACGCGGAGCCGTTGTTGTTCGCCGTCGAGCTGAACGCGTAGAGCAACTCAGAGAACCCGTGCTCGCCGGGGTTCGCGGTCATCGCGGCACCGAGGCGCGTCGAGAGCGCGGTGCCCGCGAGCACGAACAACGACGGCAGGAGAATGCCGAGCGACGCCAGCTTCATCTCGCGGCCTTCGATCTTCTTGCCGAGGTACTCGGGGGTTCTGCCGACGAGCAACCCCGCGATGAACACCGCGACGATGACGTAGAGCAACATGCCGTAGAGGCCGGAGCCGACACCTCCGAAGATGATCTCGCCGAGCTGCATCAGCACCATGGGCCCGAGGCCCGCGAGCGGCGTGAAGCTGTCGTGCATCGCGTTGACGGAGCCGTTCGACGCGGCCGTCGTCGCCGTCGACCAGAGCACCGACGACACGACCCCGAAGCGCGACTCCTTGCCCTCGAGGTGGCCGAGCGACCCGTCGACGCCGAGCGCGCCGAGCTCCGGTACGCCGCGCAGCTCGCTCCAGAGCCCGAGCAACGTGAGCGGCACGAACACCACCAACATCGCGGTCAGCAACGCGACGCCCTGGCGGCGATCCTTCACCAGCTTCCCGAACGTGAAGCACAGCGCCGCGGGGATCAGCAGCAGCGCGATCCACTCGAGCATGTCCGACGCGGGCGACGGGTTCTCGAGCGGGTGCGCGGAGTTCACGTTGAAGAACCCGCCGCCGTTGGTGCCGAGCTGCTTGATGGCGACCTGCGAGGCGACGGGGCCGACCGCCGCGCCATCGATGTCGGCGTGCAACGTCTGCGGCACTCCGGTGCGCATCAGCAGGAGCGCCCACACGATCGACAACGGCAGCAGCACCAACGTCGAGCGCGTGAGGTCTGCCCAGAACGAACCCAGCGTGTCGGTCTGCGAGCGCGTCAGCCCGCGCACGAGCGCCAGAAACACCGCGAGCCCCGTCGCGGCCGAGACGAAGTTCTGCGTCGTCAGCGCGAGCATCTGCGTGAGGTGACTCATCGTCGACTCGCCGCCGTACGCCTGCCAGTTGGTGTTGGTCGAGAAGCTGACGGCCGTGTTGAACGCGACGTTGGGGTCGACCGCCGGCAGCCCGGCGGGGTTCAACGGCAACACCGCCTGCGCGCGTTGCAGCGCGTACACCACGAGCGCGCCGAGCAGATTGAAGGTGAGCAACGCGATGGCGTACCGAGACCACGTCATCTCTTCTTTCGCGTCGACGCCGGCGACACGCAGCACCGCGCGCTCGAACGCCGACGAGCCGTTCAACGCGCGCGCCAGCCATTCACCGAGCGGGAACGCGAGCGCGAGCAACAGCGCCATCGACGCGATGAACTCCACGTACGCGTGCGCATTCATGACAACCGCTCCGGGAAGAGCAGCGCGAACAGCAGGTAACCGAGCAGCGCGAGCGACAGCGCGCCGCCGAGAAGAAGCAGAACGTTCATGACTTCACCTTCGACAACCGCTCACACAGAGCGATGAAACCGCGCGTCGCCGCAGCGAGCGCGAAGAGCACCAGCACCGCGGTCACGTCAGTCATGCGCGGCTCCCAACAGCAGCATCAGCCCGGCGACACACGCGACGATGGTCGCGATGACCTGCTGCACCTGCGGCACCTGAACGCCGAAGCGCGGCGCGAACACCACCGGCAACGAGACCAGCAGCAACAACAGCGGCACCACGAACCCGATGATGTCCCGCTTCTTCTTCTTGAGCGTCATGACTTCCTCCTCGCGAGCAGCAGCGCCGCGAACGCGCACGCGACGCCGAGCAGATCGATCGCCGCGCCTGCGGAATGGCCGAGTCTCCGCAGCGTCACCGTGCCGAGCGCGAACGCGGCGAAGAACATCGGCGCCCGGTTCACAGCTTCACCATCAACGCGAGCGTCAGACGGTTCTCGATGGGCACCAGGTCGGGCGCCCAGCCGGTGACGGCCGAGCCCGGGTTGCCCTGATTGCCGCCGGGCGGCGTCACGCCACCGTGGCCGGAGAAGTACGGAGTGCTCGCCGCGCGATGGTTGTATTCGAAGCGGAACGTCACATACCGGATCGGCATGATGTCGAACGTGGCCTGCATGTCCCACGCCTTGAATTGGTCGCCGGGGTTCGCGGTGAAGTACGGCGTGCCCGAGGCGGCCGTCGCGCCGTTGATGGGCGGCAGCAACACGAGATAGCGGCCGGGGTTGTTGATGGCGCCGCCACCGAGCGTGAGCGCGAAGCGGTCGTGCCAGAACCACAGGCGGTTGTACGCCATGAAGCCGATGAAGAACTGGCTGCCACACGACACGCCGCCGCCGAACTCGCAGCCCGCGTCGATGGTCACCGACGCCGCCGCCTTGCTGAGGAAGCCCTCGGGGTTGTCGAAGTACTTCACGCTGAGGCTGTCGTCGGTGTGAATGCGAACGCGATCAGGCGTGCCCAGCGTGTCGGTGCCGACGTAGTTGTTGCTCACGAACGACAGCCAGCCGGTCGGGCGCCACAGCACCTGACCGCCGCCGCCGTAGCCCTTGTTGAATCGGCCATACGACTGCCAGCCATTCACCAGCCAGGGCTCAATCTTCAATTTATCGCTGGTGTAGATCTGCCCGCGCACACCGGTGAAGAACCACGGCGTATTCGATGACACGTACGACGGCTGATACGTCCAGTTGTCGAAGTTGTAGTAGCTCCACAAACCGATATACGACATGAAGATACCGGCCTGAATGTTGATGCCATTCAGGGCATTGATTCGGTAACCAGCATACGCCTCTGACAGATAGCGATAGGCGTCAGCGAGATTCCACTGCCCGCGCGCGGGGCTGGCGTCATTTCGCGGAGTCGTCTGCGAATACATGCCGAACTGGGTCATCAGCCGGGCGTGGACTCCTTTGTAATAGAAGTCGCCGCCGAACCCGAGCTGGGTCAACTGCACTTCGCCGTGGCGGAAGACTTCAGATGAACCCGAGATGGTGTTGTCGACCGGGTTGGTGCCTTCATAGTGATAGACGGTGTCGACGCGGAGCTCGCCGGAGAACGGCCCCCAGGTGAGCGGGTGTTCCACGCCTCCGTACGCGCCGGGGGCCCAGCCGAAGTCGGCGTACCCGAACGGCGCGGGCCCGGGCGGCGCGAAGTCTTCGGCGTTGAAGGTGAAGAACGGAGCGGCGGGCACACCCGCGTCGACGCGCGCGTACTCGGGCACGACTCCCGCGTCGGCTTCCTGCGCCTGCGCGGTGAGCGCCGACAGCATCAGCGCGGAGAGGATCATGGTTTTCATGGTGCGGTGGAGTACCGGCGCCCGCGTCAGGACGGCGTCAAGACGGGGCATCGCGACATCAAGAACGCGTCAAGACGCGGTGGCGAACGCGTTCGGCGCCGTTACCTCTGCGCGATGACTCCGCTGTCGGTACTTGAACTTGGCCGCGTGCGTGAAGGTGGCGACCGCCGCACCGCGCTCCTCGAAGCCCGCACGCTCGGGCAGCACGTCGAACGTCTGGGCTTCAAGCGAATGTGGGTCGCGGAGCATCACAACTTCCCCGCGGTGACGACGGCGGCGACCTCGCTGGTCATCGGGCACATCGCGGCGGGCACCACCACGCTGCGCGTCGGCGCCGGCGGCATCATGTTGCCCAATCACGCGCCGTACGTGATTGCCGAACAGTTCGGCACGTTGGACGCGCTCTTCCCCGGCCGTATCGATTTGGGGTTAGGCCGCGCGCCCGGCACTGACCAACAGACGCTGGTGGCGCTGCGACGTGACCCCGCGTCTGCAGAGTATTTCCCCGATGACGTGCGCGAGCTGCAGGCGTTTCTCGCGCCCGCGCGGCCCGGTCAGCGCATCGAAGCGGTGCCCGGTTCAGGCGCGAACGTGCCGTTGTGGATTCTGGGGTCGAGCCTCTTCGGCGCGCAGCTCGCGGGGGAGCTCGGGTTGCCGTTCGGGTTCGCGTCGCACTTCGCTCCGCAGCAGTTGGATGAAGCGCTCGAGCTCTATCGCCATCGCTTCAAGCCGTCGGAGCAGAACCAGAAGCCCTACGCGCTCATCGGCGTGAATGTGATCGCCGCGGAGACCGATGAAGAAGCGCGCAAGCTCGCGACCACGCAGCAGATGTCATTCGCGGGGATTCTGCGGCGTGAGCGCGGGCTCTCGAAGCCGCCCATCGACGACATCGACAGCTACTGGTCGCCCGCTGAGAAGTTCCAGGCGCAGTCGATGCTCGCGTTCAGCGTCATCGGCAGCATCGAGACCGTGCGTCGCGGCCTCGCGGAGCGGCTCGAGCGTACGCGCGCGGACGAATTGATGATCGTCTCCGACGTGTACGACTTCGACAAACGGCTGCGCTCGTTCGAGTTCATCAAGCGCGCGGCAGAGTCGCTCTAAGCTGCCGGCATGAAACTCAAGAAATGGGGGCTCGGCGCGCTCGCGCTGTGGCTCTTGAGCTTCGTCGGCGTATCGCTGCTGCATTGGTCGCGCACCAACGCGATGAACGCGCGGTACCGAACGGCGGTCGAGCTCGGCGAGAAGCTCGCGCCGCTCCCGAACGGCTTGCCGGAGTCGTTGGGTGAAGCGTGCAAGGCGAAGCTCCAGTCGGGCGGCCCGAACACCATCGCTTCCTACGTCGCGAAGATGGAGACGCTGCCGCCTCTCGCCGAGAGCTACTGGCACGTCGACCGCACGCTCCTCGGCGTGAGCGACGTCGGTTCACTGCACCTCGCCGATCGCTTCATCGATGGGCCCATCGACGACGAGTCGCTCGCGCACTCGTTCATCTACAACGCGAACCCCTTCGACTGGTCACGACACCTCGCGTGGGCAGCGAACGGGAGCCCGCAGTTCGCCGACGTGCGCTACCTCGTCGTCGCGCGCTACGGGCCGATCACCATGCCGCGCGTGATGGACACCACGTTCATCGCCGGCTCCGGCTGGTTCGGCGCGCGGGTGCTGCGTTTCCCCTCTGGCGAAGTGCTCTGCGAAGGCACCGGCGCCGTGCGCATGAGAGAATCGGTGTCTGCTTCGGGCCGCGGACAACTCGCCGCACAGAGCAACGCGCGCAACCTCGTGCCCTTCGTCTTCACCGACAGCGTGACGCGCGCACCGCTCGCCGAGGTCTGTGGAGCCGGTGGTACTGAACTGTGCCGGCTCACTTCGGAATGGGTCAGCCCGCAGGTCACGGTGCACTGAGATTCTTCGTGCAACGCGCAACGTGAGGCACGATGCGCGCCCTCATGCTCGCTTCTTTCCTGGTCGTGGTGCTCGCTGTCGGTGCGGGAGACGCGCAGCCCACCACGATTGAACCAACGCCCGCAGCCGACGCGCCCCTCGCCGAGCCCACGGGTGAGAAACCGCCCGGGTTTCAGCCCGCGAAGTACCCCGAGCCGCGCGGTGTCTTCATCGGCGAAAAGTGGCGCTACAAACAGCGCTCTCCGTTTGGCCCGTGGCTGCGTGACTTCGTGCTGCGAATCCTCGCTGACTTCGTCTCGATCCCCACCAGCGTGCTGCGATGGACGGCGCTCGACTACGCGACGCTGGCCGGCGGCATCGCCATACCGATCGCCATGAGCGTGCCCATCAACGGGCAATCGCTCGACTCGCGGCTGCAGTTCGAGGTGCGCAAGGTCATGGGCGGGCCGAACTGCGAGTACGCCGCGGAGACGCACAATTCAGAGCTCTGTGGTGACCCGCCGAAGATCCGCCCGCGTTTGTGGACGCTCCCGAGCGATACCGCGATCATCACCGTGGCGATGGCGACGCCGGTGCTGATGATGCTCATCGCCGCGCTGCCCGAGGGCGGTGAACCGTTCGTCGAAGTGGGCGCGCTCGCGCTCGAAGCGCTGGCGGTCACGCAGGTGTACCACGTGAGTTTGAAGCTCCTGACCGGGCGTGAAGGGCCACTCGCGCGCACCGGCAAGGGTGAGTACTTCGGGCCGACGCGCATCAGCTTCCCCGATGGAACTCCGTCGGGCCACGCGGCGACGCTGTTCGCCATCGCCGGCGTGTACGCGACGTACTTCCACGCGTGGTGGCTGCAGACGCTCATTCTCGGCACGGCGGCGGTGCTCTCGACGTTTCTGGTGCTCGACGACGCGCACTTCACGTCGGAGGTCATCGTCGGCGCGGCCATGGGGTATCTCGTCGGGCGCTGGGTCGTTGAACATCGGTCGAGCCGGTACGCGTATGGAGCGAATGGCCTACCGGTGAGATTGGCCGGCGTCGCGCCGGTGTCGGTGCGCGGTGACGGCGCGGCGTTCGTGGCGGCGTTCACGTTCTGAGCAATGGAGTCCGCGATGTTGAGAAATGCGCTTGTTGTGTTGGTCGTCATCGTCGGCGCGGTCGCGTGCGGGCCTGAGAACATCGGCGTCGGTGATGGCGGCGCGGATGGAGGCGCTGCAGTCGGCGGTGGAACCGCGACGGGCGGCGGCGATGCTGCAGGCGGCGGTGGAACTTCGACGGGCGGCGGTGGTGATGCTGCAGGCGGCGGTTCTGCGACCGGTGGCGGCTCTGCAACCGGCGGCGGTTCATCAACCGGCGGCGGCTCTGCAACCGGCGGCGGCTCGGCAACCGGCGGCGGCTCTGCAACCGGCGGCGGATCCGCAACTGGCGACGGATCCGCAACTGGCGGCGGTTCAGCAACCGG
>JBEHYH010000371.1:0-6661 GCA_048498275.1 Myxococcota bacterium
GAACACGCGGCTGCAGGTCGAACACCCGGTGACGGAATGGACGCACGGGCTCGACCTCGTCGCCTGGCAGATCCACGTCGCGCAGGGCGGCGTGTTGCCGCTGCTGCAGACGCCGCCGCCGCACGGGCACAGCATCGAAGTGCGCGTGTACGCGGAAGACCCCACGACGAACTTCATGCCTTCGCCCGGAGTCATCTCGCGGCTGCGCGTGCCGAGCGGCCCGTACGTGCGCGATGACTCCGGCGTGTACGAAGGCTACCGGGTGCCGAACTTCTACGACCCGATGATCTCGAAGTTGTCGGTGTGGGCGCCGACGCGCGCCGAGGCGATTCTGAAGATGCGCCGCGCGCTCGACGAATACGTGCTCACCGGCATCACCACCAACCTGCGCTACCTGAAGCAGATCCTGCTCCACGAGGACTTCACGCGCGGTGACTACGACACGGGGTTCCTCCCGCGCGCCCACGAGAAGCTGCTCGCGAAGGCCGATGAGCAGACCAGGCGCGCCGCGACCATCGCCGCGGTGATCCGCGCGCATCAGAAGAGTGAACGCGCCGCGACGCAGTTGCCGTCGTCGGGTGGAAAGTTCAGTGGAATTTCTCCCTGGCGCGCCGCGGGCAGCCGTCAATCATGGAAGCGGAGCTGAATCATGGCGCGCGCGACGAAGTACTTCGTGAAGGACCTCGACGTGAAGGACGCGGCGGCCGCCGAGCTGCTCGTCGAGTCACTCGGTGAAAATCGCTACGCGGTGACGCTCGAAGGCAAGACCTTCGAGGTCGACGCCCTGCAGTTGCCGAACGGCGGGCTCTCGCTGCTCGCGGGCACCGCGTCGTGGGCCGCTGATTTCGAAGAGAAGAACGACGAGATGGCCGTGCTGGTGCGCGGGCAACGCGTGCGGCTCGATGTCGCCGATGAACGCAAGCTGCGCCTGCGCGCGGCGAACGCGGCCTTCGGCGTCGAGGGCAAGCAGACCATCAACGCGCCGATGCCCGGCAAGGTCGTGAAGATTCTCGTGAAGACCGGCGATGAAGTCGTCGAAGGCCAGGGGCTCGTGGTGGTCGAGGCGATGAAGATGGAAAACGAGCTCAAGAGCCCCAAGGGCGGCAAGGTGACGGAAGTGCTCGCGAAGGAAGGCACGGCGGTCGAAAACGGCGCGCCGCTGATCGTCGTGGAGTGACGAGCGCGCTTCTCCTCGTTCTGCTTTCGCAGGCTGACGCGGGCGCGCCTCCGCGCGGGCTGACGTGTCTGCCGAATTGGTACGCGGGCACGGTGAGCTTTCGCGCCGACGCGGGCTGGGGCCTGCAGCTCGAGAACGGCGTGTTCGTCGCCTGGGAAGCGCGTTCAGAAACCGACGGCGGGCTCGATGGCGGCGTGGACCCCGAAGGTGAAGAGATCCCCTCGCTCGCAGACATCTTCGACCCGCCGTACGTGACCGGAGAGATCCACCCCATCGACACGAGTGACGCGGGGCCCCCGGTGGACCCGGGCCGCGCGCGCGTCGAGGAGCTCTTTCGCGCGACGTACGGAGGCAAGCGCACCGAGGTCGAACCGCGCCTCGCGAAGGTGCGCTTCTTCGGTCTGCGCTACCCGTTTCATGAACGCGCCGCGGAGGCGTTGAAGCGCGTCGTCGAGCGCCTCGAAGGCGTCGTGAAGACCGACCCGAAGACCCTGCCGTTCTTGAAGGAGATCGGCGGCACCTTCATCTGGCGCAACATCAAGCGCAGCAAGCGCCTGTCGAGCCACGCGTTCGGCATCGCCATCGACCTGAACGTCGAGCGCTCCGACTACTGGCGGTGGACGTACCGGGGCAAACCGATGATCTGGAAGAACCGCGTGCCGCAGGCCGTCGTCGACGCCTTCGAGGCCGAGGGGTTCATCTGGGGTGGGAGGTGGAAGCACTACGACACCATGCACTTCGAGTACCGACCGGAGCTGCTCAGCCCGATGTGCCGGTGAGCCTCTGGTTGCGTGTTGGAATTACGGATGTAATATTAAATTCGTAATTTCAACCAGGAGACTCGAACATGAAGAGCTACATCATCGGTGCGGCGCGCACTCCGCGCGGTCGCGGCAAGGCTGGCAAGGGCGCGCTGAGCAACGTTCACCCGCAGGAGCTGATGGCCTCGGTGCTCAAGGCCCTGCCCGAGCGCGCTGGCTTCGCGGTGAACGACGTCGATGACCTCATCACCGGCGCGGTGTCGCAGTCGGGCGAACAGGGCGCAAATGTTTCACGCAACGCGGTGCTCGCCGCGGGCTGGCCGCAGGAGATCGGCGGCGTGTCGCTCAATCGCTTCTGTGGCTCCGGTCTGCAGGCGGTGAACTTCGCGGCGATGGGCGTCGCCTCGGGCATGCAGCAGCTGGTGGTCGCCGGCGGCGTCGAGAGCATGTCGCGCGTGCCGATGGGCGCCGACGGCGGCGGCACCGACGGCGGCAATCTCAACCTGCGCAAGAAGGTGTTCCAGGTGCCGCAGGGCATCAGCGCCGACCTCATCGCGACGCTCGAAGGGTTCTCTCGAGAACAGCTCGACGACGTGGCGCTGCGTTCGCAACAGAACGCCGCGCGCGCGATTGAAGAAGGCCGCTTCGCGAGGTCGATCGTGCCCTTCCGCGACCCCGTTTCAGGCGCGTTGCTGTTGGAGCGGGACGAGTTCCCGCGGCCTGACACGACGAAGGAAGGTCTCGCGGCGTTGAAGCCGTCGTTCGTGGCGCTCGGTGAAATGGTCGCCGGCTTGAACGGTGAGACGCTGGACCAGCTCGCCATCAACGCGTACCCGCAGGCGAAGCAGGTGCAGCACCTGCACACCGCCGGCAACTCGAGCGGCATCGTCGACGGAGCCGCGGCGGTCGCCATCGCGTCTGAGGAATACGTGAAGGCACACGGCCTCAAACCGCGCGCGCGAATCCGTTCGTTCGCGACCATCGGCAGCGAGCCGCTCATCATGCTCACCGCGCCGGCTCCGGCGAGCTTCAAGGCGCTCGAGCTCGCGGGCATGAAACCGGGCGACATCGACCTCTGGGAGATCAACGAGGCGTTCGCCGCGGTGGTGCTGCAGACGATTCAGAAGCTCGGCATCGACCCCGCCCGCGTGAACGTGAACGGCGGTTCGATCGCCCTCGGGCACCCGCTCGGCGCGACCGGCGCGATCCTCGTCGGCACCGCGCTCGACGAGCTCGAACGTTCCGGCAAGTCGACCGCGCTCATCACCATGTGCATCGGCGGAGGCCAGGGCATCGCCACGGTGCTGGAGCGCGTGTGAGCCGGGCCGAGCAGAAGGCGGAGACGCGCGAGGCGATCATCGACTCGGCGATGAAGCTGATCCGCTCGCGCGGCATCGACGGCTCGTCGGTGCAAGACGTGATGAAGGGCGCCGGCCTCACGGTCGGCGGCTTCTACGGGCACTTCGATTCGAAAGAGGCGCTCTTCGCGTCGACCATTCGAGAGCGCGCCTCGAAGGCGTGGGACGCGCTCGTCGGTTCAGCGAAGAGCCTCGAAGAGGTGACCCGGCGTTACGTGAGCCGGCTGCATCGAGATCAACCGGAGTCGGGCTGTCTGCTCCCGGCGACTGCGTCTGATGCGTCGCGGCCGGGCGGCGAGCCGTATCGCGAAGCGCTCGGTGAAGAGGTCGAGCACTTCGTCGAGTCACTCGAGGAGCTCGGGCTCTCGCGGGCTGAAGCGCTGAAGCAGCTCGCCTTGATGCACGGCGCGATCTCGCTCTCGCGCGCGCTCAAGGGCACGCCCCTGAGTGACGAGGTGCTGACCTCCGCGAGGAAATGACTCAGTGGGGCTGCGAGATGAACAGCACGAAGCCCCACCCGAGAAACAAGAACCCGAGCAGCGACAGCACGCTCAACACCAGCGCTCCCCGCACCCAACGCAAGCCGCGCTGAACGCCGCCGAGGTCGCGGAGCCTGCGCCACTCGAGGCCCGCGAAGATGGCGCCGACGATGCCCAGCACTGACGACACCGCCCAGAGCCAGATGCCCGGGCGGCCTTTCACGAGGAAGCCACCGAGCAAGGCCGCCAGGGCGCTCCCCGCGAGCGCGAGCGACGACCGCGAACGCATCGTCGCCGGTACGACGCGCACCAACGCGGCGCACGACTGACAGAACGGCACGTCGTCACCCTGGTACTCCACGCAATCGCCGCACACGAACGTTCCGCAGCGCGAGCAGATGTCGACCGCGGTGACTCCCGGGTGCCGCGCGCACTCACTGCTCACGGAAGAATCTCGAACGTCGTCTCGTCGATGCGCGGCATGGTCTTCGGAAAATCTGACTTCGAGAGCTGAATCAGCAGCTTCGCGCCGCGCCCCGTGGAATCGGTCGTCGGCACACCCTCACCTTCCTGCTTCGTGGAGATGAGTTTGCCGCCCACGAATTTCCCGTCTTCAGCGAGCGAGACCTCGAGGATCACCGCGACGCCGAGCGGCCCCGAAAGATCAAACCGGCCGTACGTCGCGAAGTTGCCCAGCGAGTACGCGATGAGATGCCCGTCGTAGACCTCGAGCGCGCGCACCACGTGCGGCCCGTGACCGATGACGAGATCAGCGCCCGCATCGATGACTCCGTGCGTGAAGGCCTTCAAGTCGCCCCGGTTCTCACCCAGATATTTTTCGGCGCCGTTCTTCACGTGCGTGGCGTTGGTGCCCTCCGCGCCTCCGTGAAAGCTCACGAACACCAGGTCGGCGGTGGCCTTCGCCTGTTTCACGAGCTCCTTCGCGGTCTTCAGGTCATTCACGTCGTTGCACGCGCCGCTGGTGTGAAAGGCGATGAGGGCGATCTTCTTGCCCTTGAATTCGGTGTGGCCAATCGTGCCGCGCGGGCCCGACCAGACGATGTGATGTGAATCGAGCGTGGCTTCGGTTTCACGCCGGCACGCCTCCCCGAAATCACCGGAGTGGTTGTTCGCCGTCGACGCGAGATCGATGCCCGCCGCTTCGAGGTACTTGCCGTAGCGGGTCGGGGAGCGGAACGCGAAGCAGTTGCCGCCCTTCTTGCACTTCGACGACGTACCCGAATCGCACAGCGGCCCTTCCATGTTCACGAAGGTGAGATCGGCGTCGCGCAGCAACGCGGACACGCCGTCGAGCAGCTTCGCGCCGTCATCGGGGGCGAGTTTGCCTTCAGGCACCGTGGTGCCGAGCATCACGTCGCCCGCGGCGCGCAGACGGAGAAACGGTTCAGGAGCGGCGGCGAGTGACAACGCGAGCGCGAGCGACAGCATGCGCGCGCGTATACGAGACAAAAAAAACGCCGGCCACCCCGCAAAGGAGTGACCGGCTGGATCGCTACGAAGCGCTACCGATTACGGCAGACAGACCGCGTTGTTGTTCGGGTCGATCTCCGTGTTGCCGGTGCAACTCGACGTGCTGCACGCGCCGGTGTCGTCGCAGAACTGGCACGACGCCAGCGTGGAGTCTGCGCAGTCGACGTCGTCCAATGCGCCGCAGCCGCAGTCGCAACTGCCGTCGCTGTAGTAACCGGGGTCACAGCTCCAACCGGACGGCACGACCGGAGGAGGCGCGCACATCGTGGTGTCAGTCGGGTCGACGTCAGACGGCGAGCAGCCGAAAGAGCTACCGCAATCATCGCAGTACTCGCACTCGTTGGCGTCGGTGGTGCCGGCGCAGTCAGCGTCCTGCACGCCGCAGCCACAGTCGCAGCTGCCATCGTCGTAGTAGTCGTCCGTGCAGGTCCACCCGGCCGGCACGTTCGACGGCAGACAGATGGAGTTGTTCGCCGGATCGATGTCGGTGTTGCCGACGCAGCTCGACGTGCTGCACGAACCCGTGTCATCGCAGTACACGCACGACGCGAGCGTCGCATCGGCACAGTCGAGGTCGTCGGCCGCCGCGCAACCGCAGTCGCAGGTGCCGTCGTTGTAGTAGGCGGGGTCGCACGTCCACGCCGCGGGGACCGGAGGCGCCGTCGCCTGAATCGCGGCCGACGTGATGTGCAGACACGCACCACCAGCGACCGGCGTCGTGTCGCCCGTATTGAAGTCGATGGTGACTTCGATGAACTGCACGTCGGTCAACATCGCGTCGACGCTGTGGTTCGCCAGATCAGACGACGCGCTGATGTCGATCGTGCCGCTCACCGGCATGAAGTACTTGGTCTCCGCCGAAGCCGGCGGCGCGTCCTGCGTGATGACGATGCACTGGTCGCACGTACCGAAGCTCGAGTTGGTGGTGCCCAAGTCGTAGGTGCCGCCGTCGACGCTGTTGAAGAACACGTACGTGGTGTCGGGCGTACCCGCGTCACCGATGTTCGGGTTCAGCGTGGCCGTGAACTGGCTGGTGTTGCCGGTGAATGCGCCGGTGGTTACTTCGGTACAGGTCACGTTACCCGTGCCGCCACCCGTGACGCCGGTGCCGCCGCCCGTAACCGCCGTGCCGCCACCCGTGACGCCGGTGCCGCCGCCCGTGACCGCCGAGCCGCCACCCGTGACGCCGGTGCCGCCGCCCGTGACCGCCGAGCCGCCACCCGTGACGCCGGTGCCGCCGCCGGTCACTGCCGAGCCGCCGCCGGTGACGCCCGTGCCGCCGCCCGTCACTGCCGAGCCGCCGCCGGTGACGCCCGTGCCGCCGCCGGTCACTGCCGTGCCACCGCCGGTGACTCCCGTGCCGCTGCCGGCCACTGACGTGCCACCGCCGGTGAC
>JBEHYH010000372.1:0-6649 GCA_048498275.1 Myxococcota bacterium
CGACGGCCCTCTTGGCCTGGCCCGGCGGCAGCGCGCCACATCCGCCTCTTCAAGCAGTCGACCGTGTTGGACAACGTGCGCGTCGGCATTCGCGCGAAGTCGGGCTGGGTCGCGTCGCTGCTGCAGACTCCGCGGTTCAACGCCGAGGAAGACGCCATCGAGAAGCGCGCGCGTGAGTTGCTCGAGGTGATGGGCCTCTCGCATCGCGTCGATGAGCTCGCGAAGAACCTGCCGTACGGTGAACAGCGCCGCCTCGAGATCGCGCGCGCCCTGGGCACGCAGCCGAAGGTGTTGCTCCTCGATGAACCCGCGGCCGGCATGAACACGCGTGAGAAGGCCGACTTGATGGTGCTGATCCGCGAGCTGCGGCAGCGCTTCGAGCTGGGGATCCTCGTCATCGAGCACGACATGAAGCTGGTGATGGGCATCTGCGAGAAGCTCACGGTGCTCGACCACGGCGAGACCATCGCGTCGGGCGACCCGGCGGCGGTGCGCGCGAACGACAAGGTCATCGAGGCGTATCTCGGAGAGGCGCCCGCGCATGGCTGACATCAAGAAGCTCGGCGAACGCCCCGCGCGTGAAGCGTGGCTCGACGTGAAGGACCTCTCGGTGAGCTACGGCGCCATCAAGGCGCTCAAGGGCATTTCGCTGTCTGTCGGCAAGGGTGAAGCGGTCGCGCTCATCGGAGCGAACGGCGCGGGCAAGACGAGCACGCTGCGCGCGGTGTCCGGCATGGTGAAGCCTGCCGGCGGCGTCATCACGCTGCACGGCGAGAACATCACCGGCCTCAAGTCGCACACGCTGGTGCCGAAGGGTCTCGCGCACGCGCCCGAAGGCCGCGGCATCTTCCCGAACCTCACGGTGCAGGAGAACCTCGACCTCGGCGCGTATCTGCGTCGCGACAAGGACGGCATCGAGGCCGACGCGAAGAAGTGCTTCGGCTACTTCCCACGGCTCGCGGAGCGCCGTGCGCAGATGGCCGGCACCTTGTCGGGCGGTGAGCAGCAGATGCTCGCCATCGCGCGCGCGTTGATGTCACGGCCGACGTTGCTCCTGTTGGATGAACCGTCGCTCGGGCTCGCGCCGCAGGTCACGCAGACGATCTTCAAGATTCTCAAGGAAGTGAACGCGCAGGGCATGTCGATTCTGCTCGTCGAACAGAACGCGCACCTCGCGCTCGGGCTCGCGCAGTGGGCGTACGTGCTCGAAACCGGGGAGATCGCGATGGAAGGCACCGGCGCCGCGCTCCTCGAGAGCGAAGAGATTCGCAAGGCGTATCTCGGCGAATAGCGCCGCGCACTGAAACGCACTTGAGACACCATTGGCGCACAGCGCCAAGTCGAGTGCGCGTGCATCAGTCACCATTCGTCGCATGAAGACCTCCGCGACGAAGACGAAGACGCCGGCTCAGACCTCGAAGACCAGCAACGCGAAGACGCCTCCTGCGGCGAAAACGAAGACCGCGAAGTCGAAGAGCACGTCGAAGAAGCGCGATGACTTCGAGTCGTCGAGCAGCCGCAAGGGCAAGGTCATTCACAGCAGCGCGAAGGTGATTCGCGGCACGCCGGGTGACGACATCATCTACGGCGGCGACGGCGCGCAGAAGATCTACGGCGGTGGTGGCAACGACATCATCATCGGCGGCGGCGGTGGTGATCAGATCTTCGGCGGCAAGGGCAACGACCGCATCAAGGGCGGCGCCGGCGGCGACACGGTGCATGGCGGCCAGGGCAATGACCGCATCTTCGGCGGGCGCGGCAACGACGAGCTCCGTGGCGACGACGGCAACGACAAACTCGCGGGAGAGATCGGCGACGACCACGTCTATGGCGGCAAGGGTCGCGACCACGCATCGGGCGGCATGGGCATCGACGTGCTCAGCGGCGGCGACGGCAACGACGTGCAGAGCGGCGACGCCGGCCCCGACTTCATCGACGGCGGCAAGGGCAACGACACCGTCAGCTTCGCGACGCATTCGGGCCCGGGGTTCGACAAGAACGACCCGAACAGCGGCGTGAGCGTCGACAGCGGCAAGAAGTCGAACTGGCGCTCGAAGTACGAGGGCAAGAACTACGACGGCAGCGCGCAGGGCGGCGACCGTGCGAAGGGCGGCTCCGGTGTCGACGGGTTGAGAGACAACGAGAACGTCGTCGGCTCGTCGAAGAACGACACCGTCAACGGCAAGTGGAAGAAGGTGGAAGGCGGTGCGGGCACCGACACGGTGAACGGCAAGACAGACGCGGGTGATGCGCCGGTGAAGACGAAGGGCGCGACCATCGACATCACGCGCTCGAAGCTGACCGGTGGCACCAGCATCAACATTCAGGGCGGCGACAAGAACGACAACATCACCGTGACTCGCAAGGGTGACCTCGTGACGATCACGAGTTCATCAGGCCTCGCGGCGCGCGTTGACGGCAAGGTTCAGCCGAAGGCCAGGGGCAACACGGTGAAGTTCCGCGTGAAGGGCCCGCTCGATTCAGTGTCGATCGACGGAGGCGCGGGCAATGACCGGCTCAAGGTGAAGGGCTTCACGGCCGATGTGCCGGTGACGCTTTCGGGTGGTGACGGGAATGATCGTCTCACCGGCGGCAAGGGCAACGACGTGCTGAATGATGGCGCGGGCAATGACGTGCTCAACGGCGGCGGAGGTGATGACGGTCTGACCAACAGCGAAGGTCGCGATCGTCTGCGCGGTGGAGCGGGCAATGACCTGCTCGTCTCGAGCTCCATCGACAGAGGTGACCTGCTCGATGGCGGTGCTGGGCTCGACAACGTCTCATTCGCGCAGGCGGGCAAATCGTTCGCGGTTCGCGCGCGCGTCGGTGGCACCGCGCAGCGCATCGGCGCGGATGGAAAAGTGACGGGCCCGAAGGCGCACATCACGAAGAACGCGGAAGATCTCGAGGGCACCGAGCTCGACGACGTGCTCATCGGCGATGGGAAGGACAACAAGCTGCTCGGCCGTGGCGGCGCCGACACGTTGCTCGGGCGCGGTGGCAATGACCGGCTCGACGCGAAGTACGACGACCAGGACAAGCTGCTCGACGGCGGGCCCGGCATTGATCGCGCGACGCTCGACCCCGAAGACAACGCGGTCGTTCGCAATCTCGAGAGCGCGCCGAAGAAGGCGAAGAAGCACGCGCGCCACTGATTCAGAGGACTCGGCTGCTGCACGATGAGCACTGAATACTCACGGCGCAGCCAGACAACTCGTGAACGTGCGTTTTGCTCCGGTGCGCGCATGCCTCTCTCGGAATGCAGAGACGAGAAGCACGCTGGCCCCGCTGCACGCCGCCGATTGACCTGACTCGTGCAGCCTTCGGGTCCTGGTGTCACGCCCTGCTTGATGAAGTCCGCGTCGTGCGGCTGAGCCTGCCACGCAACGCGCACGACGAACGCTCACTGACCGCGCTTCACCTTCGACGCAGAAGCAGCATCGCGAGCGCGCAGAAAAGCCCGCTCATGCTCGAGCATCCTTTCGGCTGCTCCGCTTCAGGCTTCGGCTCGAACTCGGCCATCGTCTGATCAATCCACTCGCGCACGACATCGACGCGGCCGTCCCACCCGGGCTCGTGACAACTCGGCCCGTCGGAGACGACGGCGATGAGTTCCTCGTGCCCGTTGCGCGTGATGAACCCGGGGCCACCGGAGTCGTAGGTGCAGGTCTCCTTCGTCGCTTCGCCCGACCAGACGTACAGATCGTCGACCTTCGTAATCGGGTACGTGACCTCGCGCTTGATGCCGGAGCCCATGCCGGTGGACTCATTGTCGATACCGAACCCGACGTGCCGAATCGCGGCGCCGACATCGCCTTGAGTCATCGCGACACTCGCCATCACCACCGGAGTCGCGGGCGCATCTTCAGCCAACTGCCAGAGCGCGAAGTCATACGGCGCGCCTTCCGCGGTGAAGTTCGGGTGACGCACCTGCTTCAACACCTGCACGCGCTTCGGGAACTTCGTCACGTCAGACGCGAAATCGACTTTGTACAAATCTGACGGGCCGAGAATTTCGACACAGTGGCCCGCCGTCAGCACCGTGCGCTTGCCGATGAGCGTGCCGGAACAGAACGAGAACCCGTCGTATTCGAGCGCGACGACCGCGGGGTCCGCCGAATCAGGCGTCCCTCCGATGATCGACAGAAGAGACAATACAATCAGCGAGCCCATGCGACTTCCGTCGGGTCACGGCCGGTGAATGTCTCAACTGAGAGCCCGGCCCTCAGCGCTTCGTGTTCGCGCGTGCCCAACGTTGAGAGCAGATCTTCCGGCCCGTGAACGAATTTCTTCACCAGCTTCGCCACGCGCCCACGCGCTTCATCGAGCCGCTCACGCGAGACGACGCCCTTCTCCACTGCGTGCACCAGCGATTCGATCGCCGCGCGCTGCACGTCGGCGTGATGGCACACGAGGAACGAATCGACGCCCGCGTTGACGCCCTCGACCACCGCGCGCTCGATGGAAAAATGCGCGGCAATCGCCTTCATCTCGAGGTCATCGCTCACCACGACTCCGGCGAACCCGAGCTCACGGCGGAGCACGCCATCCATCACCTTCTTGCTCATCGTCGCGGGCACGCCCTTGTCGAGCGCTTCGAAGATCACGTGCGCGGTCATCACCGACGCGAGCTCCGCCTGCGCGTAGGCGGCGAACGGCAACAGCTCCACCGAGCGCAACCGTTCCAACCCGTGCGGGAGCGACGGCAAGTCATGATGCGAGTCCTGCGAGGTGTCTCCATGCCCGGGGAAGTGCTTCGCGCACGACGCGACGCCGCCCGCTTCGAGCCCGCGCGCGAGCGCGATGCCCAGCTTCGCCACCTCCATCGCCTCGCGGTGAAACGAGCGGTCTCCAATCACGGGATTCGCCGGGTTGGTGTCGACGTCGACCACCGGCGCGAAATCGAAATCGAAACCCATCGCGCGGCACTCGAGCGCGAGCAGCCGGCCGGCGCGTTCGACCAGCGACAAATCACCCGCCGTGCCGAGTTGCCGCATCGGAGGTAGCGCGGTGAACGGCGCGCCACGCAGACGTGCCACGCGGCCACCTTCTTGATCGACCGACGCGATCAACGGACGCGCGGCGTGCGTCTTCAGGTCACGAACCAGCGCCGAGATCTGCGGCGCGTTCTCGACGTTGCGCTTGAAGAGGATGACTCCGCCGACACCTTCTGAAATGAGCCTCTTCACCTCGGCGTCGGGCGACACACCGGGGAAACCGACGATGAAGAGACTCGCGCACTCGTTGAACAGACTCATCGCGCCCGGTTCTCGCACGTCTTTTCAGTCGATGCTCTCACGGCGCACTTCGATGCCGACCTCGACGAGCGCTTCGATGAACGCGTCGGGCAGCACGCTCACGCGCTGATCGAGGTGACGCACCATTCCGCTCGGAGACTCCGCCGCGAAGAGGTGCACGCGCGCCCTGCTCCGGCCGCGGCCCTCCATCTTTCGCGTGATGCGCAGGGTCTTCACGTCGACCACGCGCAGCACTTCCTTGCCGATGCGAACGAAGCCCGGCGTCACCACCAGCCGCGGGCCGAAGATTCTCCACAGAATCCCGGAGCTCGCGACCACCACCGGTACCAGCCACACCCAGAGGGTATTCACGTACGCGTGGGGCCGGTACGCGAGGCGAAACGCGATGAACGCCGCGAGCGCGAGGAGGAACGCGACCTGTCGCCACGCGAAGACAGCGCCTCGGTAGAGCACCGTTTCGCGCTCCAACAGCCGCGCGAGTTCGAGCGATTGGCCTTCGTACACGCCGATTTCCGCGGTGCGCTTGAGGAGCGCGCTCTTCAACTGCGCTTCGGCGCGCGAGAACCGTTCGAGCCACGGCTGCAGTTCGGCTTCACGCGACGCCATCTTCTCGACCGACACGAGCGCGTCCTTCATCGCGGCTTCTTCACGCACCACGAGCAACCGCGAGACGCCGCCGGTCTCTCCAGCAGCCACGCGTGCCGCGGCGCGCTCCAGCGAATCGGTCATCCGCTCGACGCGTTCGAGTGAACCTTCCAGCCGCGTGCGCAGCTCCATCAGCTCAGCCACGCGTGAAGCGTACTTGAGCACCGGGTCGCGCCCCCCCGAAACTGGACGCGACCCGGCGCTCGACTGCTTACGGCTCGAGGTACACGTACACGCCGTTGGGCGCGTGGCTCGCGCTGCTGTTCTGGAACGCGAAGACCAGCTTGTTGGTGCTGGTGAACGCGAGCGCCGGGTAGTCAGCGCTGAACTGCGTGTCGTCGGGTGAACACGTGCTCCACAGGTCGAAGGCGGGAGAGCGCGCGAGCTTCGGCTCCGCGCACGTGGTGCCGTCGAGATTGCCGCCGGCGACGTCGTAGCTGATGGCGGTCGCGCCGAGCGCGCTGGTCGCCATCGCGATGCGGTACCCCGGCTCCTGGCCGCCGTCGTTGGCGATGTCAGCGGGCAGGCTCCACGCGACGCCATCGGTCGACGCGCTGATGCGGATGACGTCGTCGGTGCTGGTCACGTGGTACTGCGTCGCGACGCGCAGCGTGGTGCCGAACAGGCTCAGCGCGACGCCCCAGTAGTCGTTCTGCGTGCCGGTGCTGATGATCTCCGACGGCTCCGTCATGCCGGAGCGACGCGCGCCAACGCCACCAGCTGCCTTTCGCCTGCGCTGAGCAAAG
>JBEHYH010000373.1:0-6649 GCA_048498275.1 Myxococcota bacterium
CGGCTCACGCCCACGCCACCGGCGTACCGCGCCGCGAGCTGCAGGCCCTGGCCCCACGCGGGCGGCATCGCGTCGAGCGCATGAAACACGAGGTCTCGATATTGGCTCGCACCACACCCGAGCGGGCATTCACGCGTCTCCTCGCCCGCCAGCCCCCAGTCGTTCGACAACACCAGCAACTGGCCCTGGCACGACGACCCGCTGGGGAAACCCATGCCGCACACGTGGAGCGAGGCGCGATCGATCACCGGCTGCGAGAAGAAGCCGCCCTGCGAACGCATCATGAACTCCTTGGGGATCTGTACGGCAGAGATGTCTGATTCAGAGGTACACGAATACCCACCAGTGCTGTGGTAGATGCCATTGAACGCACCCGGGAGCCCGATGTCGCTGGGTCTGGGCGCGAAGTCGTTGCGCACGCAGCGGACCCCCAGCGTGCCGCTCGCGGTGCGCGCGCGGGTGACGTTGGTCTCGCCGGTATCGAGCGTCGGGTCGAAATCAGCGTAGAGATCCCGGGCGCGGCTGGCCACTCCGGCGTTGGGGTTGCCGTCACGAACGGTGGCGTTGAAGGGGGTGTTGTCGCTCGAAGGGAAATTCTGAACGCGGCTGCCCGACCCGTCCCACACGGCGAAGGTCGCGGCGTCTTGAACCTTCAACGACAGTTGCGCGTATTCGGCCATGTGAATGCCAATCAGCAGCATCGGCACAATGACCAATACGCCCAGCACCAGCTCGACCGTGGCTTGACCGCGTCGCATCAGTGCACTCCCTTGAAGCCGGCGGCGCGCAGGGCCTGCCAGACCGAGGCATCGGT
The DNA here is from genome assembly GCA_048498275.1 of Myxococcota bacterium. Lineage (GTDB taxonomy): Bacteria > Myxococcota > Myxococcia > Myxococcales > Myxococcaceae > Archangium_A. The sequence continues at coordinate 815 of JBEHYH010000373.1, forward strand.
GCCCGACGGGAGCGCGAGGGCGACGTCATTGGGGCTCGAATCGATGTCAGCGGGCACCAGCGTCGCGCGCCAGAACGGGTTCAACAGATTGGGGAACTCGAGCCACCCGCGGGAGCCTTCGCTGTGGTGGTAGTAGACCATCGCCGTCGCGTACGCCGTCTGGTGCTTGAAGCGGTCGGCGGTGCCGTCCCACGAGGCGTCGCCGAACTTGAAGTTGAGCTCCCAGGGGAACCTGTTGTTCGCGTACGAGACGTCGCGCTGGAGCGCCACCATCAGCTTCGGCTGCCCCCAGGCATCTTCAGCGCCCGACCCGCCATTCGAGAACGCTTCAGTGCGAACCCAGACCGACTGGGCGCCATTGCACGCGCCGCCGCAGGGGCCCATTGTATGATAGTTGTCAGGCGCCGTATCGACGGTGTGGTCTTGCGGTTGCCATATATGTGAGTCGCTATCGTCTTCTTCCTTGGTAGATTTGAGTTTTGAATCGGTCGTAACGCTCGTCGCGGTGCATTTATTATCTGCCAGTTGCACCGACCACCCGTGATCGTCACCCCACGCGAACGCCGAGCTCGTCGGGCTGTGGTACGTGCCCCAGTACGCCGAGCCGGTGCCCGCATTGAAGACCGGCGGGTCGAGGTTGCGGTTGCTGGCGAAGTTCCTGATGGCCGCCTCGACCATCGACGGGTGATTGCTGCGGCTGGTGATGAAGGGGTCGCCGCGCGAACCGAGCGCGGCCTGCAGCATCACCGCGCTCCAGCCGTCGGCCGTCTCGTACGAATGCAGCCCCGAGCCACCCGCACCCGACGGCGCGATCTCGCGCTTGGACACGTTGGTCGGAATCATGGTGACGAAGTCGACGCCCGACGCATCGATGACCTTCTGGGTGATGAGGTTGAGCCGGCTCGGCTGCGCGCCCTCACCGATCAGATCTCTCCGCGCGACCTCGAGCTGGTCTCTCAACGTGCCGATGTTGCCCTGAATGTCCTTCGACTCCTTGCCAGCCTGGATGTCGTCCGCGTGGTAGGTGCCCCACTGCAACGGGCCCGACGTCATGTACGCGTCGAGGTCGTTGGCGAAGCCGCTCCAGTCACCGTCACTGTTGGAGCCACCGTCGCTCGAGGAGTTCGAACAGGTGCGGTGGTTCACCGCGGCGTCGCGCGTCGCCTCCGTCAGCGCGCGGGCATTCGAGGTCCAGTCGATCAGTGATTGATCGCCGGCCATCGCCACCCAGTACGAGACCTCGACGCGGTTCGCGAGCGCCGCGCTGTTGAACACGCGCGCGGTGGCGACGGCGTCTGAGAACGCGGCGGCGTCGGCGAGGTTCTGCAGCTCGTGCCGCTGGCGTATTCGCAGACCCAGCCCGATGGTCATCGTCACCATCAGCGTGACGAGCAGCATCGTCAGCGCCAGCAACACCATGTTCTGACCGCGGGGAGCTCTCATGGGCTGGGGATGCAGTGCTGCGGCGTGAAGTAGCTGGGCCAGGGCGGCGTCATCATGCGCATCGCCGCGGTGCCCACCACGGGGAAGGCGTACTGCTTCGCTTCGTAGCGCTGGTTGAACTCGCTCGCGAACGCACCCAGGCTCGCGGGGCCGTTGGCCCAGTTCGAGCGCTGCGCCGGCATGAGCGGGTTCACGCCGTCGCGCGGCTGAATGGCGAAGTACGAACGGTACATCGCCGCCATCACCCAGTTCGCGAAGGGGATTCGCAGCGGGTACCAGTACACCGCGCGCACCTTCAGCGTGTAGTAGCGGTCGCGTTGGCCGGCGTTGTTGTCGGGCGAATCGAAGTCGCGCTCCACGTCGGAGCCCAGCCCGTTGATGTCGGCGTAGCGCGGCGAGACTCGGTACAGCCACACGATGGCGCGCGTGTGCGGGTAGTCGAGGTCGCTCGGCGAATCACCGTGGTACAGCCCGTCGGCGTGCTGGCGGAAGGCGGTCACCAGCTTCTCGCCGTTCGAGCCGCCGCTGGTGCCGCTCCCGAGAAAGGTGGTGAAGCTCGGCAGCAACGCGAGCACCGCCGCGTGGCGCATGGCATCGCAGTTCCCCCGCTGCACCGACCCGACGCGCGCCGCCATGTACGCCGCGTGCTCCGCGAAGAGCCGCGCCTGCAGCATCATGAACAACTGCAAGATGCCCAGCACGAGGAAGAGCGCGAGCGGCATCGTGATCGCCGTCTCCACGGCGGCCTGCCCACTTTCGCGCCGCGATTTCACGGGTGGCATTGTCGGGGTGACGCTTCGGTCGCTCCATCGGTCGAAGTGACGCGGAGGTGTAGGCGTTGGTGCGTCTGAAATCAGCGTGGTAGGTGCGCCCACATGCCTGAGTTGGTGTTCTTCCGGAGGGGTGAAGAAGTTCTGAGGCTTTCGCTCGGCGAAGAGCGGGTGATTCTCGGTCGCGGCGACCGATGCGACGTGGTGATCCCCGACCCGCAGGTCTCGCGTCAGCATGTGGCGCTCCACATGGAAGAGGGCCGCTGCATTCTGCAGGACCTCTCGGGGAAAGGCGCCGAGGTCGCGGGCAAGAAGCTCGAACTCGGCGAAATACCCGACGGAGCCGACATCGCCCTGGGCCAGTGGCAGGCGCTGTACCGGCGCTCTTCGGGCACCACCGATTCGGAAGCGACCGAGCAGGCGCACCGCACGGAGCTGGTGACGCAGGCCGATGCGAGCGAGAGCCCGCGGCTGCCCGCCCAGGTGCGCGTACGCACGGGCTCGCAGGAGCAGACGCTTCGCTTGCAGACCGAGGCCTTCACAGTGGGCAAGGATGCCGGAAACGACCTCGTCCTGAACCAGCGAATCGTCTCGGGCCGTCACGCGCGGGTGACGCGCAAGCACAACCGCTTTCAGGTGGTCGACCAGCGCTCGACGAACGGCACCTGGCTGCAGAACGTGCGGTTGTTCGAAGCCGAGGTGCCCTTCTTCACCACGCTGCGCATCGGCGAGAGCGAGCTCACCCTCGAACCGCAGGGCACCCGCGGTGATTCAGCGGTCAACACGCACGGGCTGGTGGGCACCGACCCGGCGCTCAGGAGCCTGGTGGAGCTCATCGAGCGCGTGGCGCCTTCGTCCGCGGCCATCTCCATCTTCGGCGAGTCGGGGACTGGCAAGGAGCTGGTGGCGCGCGCGCTCCACAACGCCAGCGCGCGGGCGTCGGCGCAGTTCATCCCCGTCAACTGCGCGGCGATCAGCAAGGAGCTCATCGAGAGCGAATTGTTCGGCCACGAAAAAGGTTCGTTCACCGGCGCGACCGGCGCGCGCAAAGGCGCCTTCGAGGAGGCCGACGGCGGCACGCTGTTCCTCGACGAAATCGGCGAGCTCCCGTTGGACCTGCAGGCCAAGCTGCTGCGCGCGCTGGAGAGCGGCGAAATCAAGCGCGTCGGCGCGTCACGGCCGATCAACGTCGACACGCGCATCGTGACGGCGACCAACCGCGACCTGCTGGCGATGGCGCACGAGGGCCGGTTCCGTGAAGACCTGTACTACCGGCTCTGCGTGATCCCGCTCACGTTGCCGCCGCTGCGCAACCGGCCGACCGACGTGCGGCTGCTGGCGGAGCACTTCGTGCGGCTCCACGCGCCCAAGGGCGTTCGCGTGATCGTCACCGAAGAAGCGATGAAGGCGCTCGAAGGCCACCCGTGGCCGGGCAACGTGCGCGAGCTGCGCAACGTGATTCACCGCGCGTTGCTGCTCCGCAGGGGCCCGAACATCGACGCGACCGATCTCAAGTTCGACGGGGTGCCCAACCGGCCGATGTCGGCGTCGACGAACGTGCTGGAGCACACGCCCGGCATGACGCTCGAGGCGCAACTGGCGCGCGCTGAACGCAGCATCGTCGAGAGCGCGCTGAAGCGGCTCAATGGCAACCGGGAGCAGGCCTCCCGGGAGCTCAATGTGTCGCGCTCGACCCTGTTCAAGCGCCTGAAAGAGTGGGGTTTGAGCGACGAATAGATCGGTTTCGGGGGCGGCCCGTTTGAAGGGTCATGTCTGCCCTGCCCCCGATGACCGAGCTGTATGAGTTGCACCGCCGACGGGCGTTGGCCATTGCGCGCCGAATCCTCCGGGACAACGACGAGGCCGAAGACGTGGTGCAGGAGGTCTTCACGCGGCTGTTGCGCGCGGGCGTGCACTTCGATGGCAAGGCGGCGTACACGACCTGGCTGCATCGCATTCTGGTGAACTCGTCGATCAACTCGCTGCGCGCGAAGAAGCGTCGCGATCGGCTCGAGAGCCCGATGGCGGCCGCGGAGGACCCCGAAGAATCGGCGGTCAACAGCGAGCGTCATGAGCAGTTCATGGCGGCGCTCTCGCACCTCTCGGAGCAGCACAAGATGGTGGTGACGCTGCGAGATCTCCGCGGCTATTCGTACCCGGAGATCGCGCGGATGCTGCGCATCCCCGAAGGCACGGTGAAGAGCGCGCTCAACCGCGGGCGCACGCGGCTGATGCAGCGCATGAACTCCGAGAGCTCAGCGGCTGCGGAGCCGTGAACGGAAGCCGAACGCGAGCAGCAGGAAGCCCAGGAGGTCGGAGCCCGCGGGCTGAGAACAACCGCAGCCCTGTTTGGTGATGATCACGTTGGTCACGGTGTGCGTGAGCGTGGCCGACGCCGCCGGCGCGTAGCCTTCGAGACCGTCGAAGTGGGCGCTGAGCGCGTGCGCGCCGACGCTGAGCGTCCTGGTGGTGAACGTCGCGCCGCCGTCGAGCACCGGCACGGCGTCGGCGATGCGCGTCTGACCGTCGAAGAACGAGATCACGGGAGCGCTCGCCGGTTCGAGATCGAACATGAGCTGTGCGGTGAGGGTGACGGCGTCGTTCTCGACCGACGTGTCCGAGCTCTGCGCGAGCGTCAGCGTCGGGTGGCGCTCGTCGATGACGAGCATCACGCTGCCGGACGAGCCCGCGTCGTGCGTCGCGTCGCCCGCGTAGGTCGCGGTGAGCGCGTACGTGCCGGGCGCGAGCGTCTGTTGCCATGCATACGAAGCAGCGCCCGCGTTCAACGTCACCGTGCCCACCATGTTCGGGCCCTGCGTGAGCGTCACCGTGCCTTCGGCGTCGTGACCGTTGTTCGAGGCCACCGTCACCTCGAGCTGCACAGGAGCGCGATACGACGCGGGGTTCGGGGTCGCCGTCAACGTCACCGACGCGCCGGTTCCGACCGTGAGCCACGCCGTGCCGATCGCCGTCGCGCTCGAGAGGAAGTAGTCGTCGCCCGCGTAGCCGGCTTCGATGTCGTGCGCGCCTTCGGGCAGCGTGGAGACCTCGAGCGTCGCCAGGCCGGACGCGTTGAGCTGCGCGCCGCCGAGCATCGAGCCACCCGCGGTGAAGGTCACCGTACCCGAGGGGCTTCCCGCTCTCGGCGCGACCGGTGTCACGCTCGCGGTCAACGTCACCGGCGCACCGAGCGGGCTCACGTTCGACGAAGCGATCACCGCGGTCAGCGTCGAGGACTTCGCGACCGTGACTTCGAGCGGCGGCGACACGCTCACATCATGCGCATCATCACCCTGGTAGTGCGCGGTGAGCTGATGCGTGCCGGGGCTCAACGTCTGCACGGTCAAGGTCGTGGTGCCTGCGTCGAGCGTCGAACTGCCGAGCGCCGTCGTGCTGTCGATGAACGAGACCACGCCCGTCGGAACGCCCGCATCGCGCGAAGTGACCTGCGCGGTGAGCGTCGGAGACTGACCCCAGACCCAGTTCGGCAGCGAAGACGTCAACGTGGTGTTCGTCGCCGCGGCGGAGATGACGAGCACCACCGTGCCGCTGGCCACCGCGCCCGCGCTGCCGTCGTAGGTGACGGTGAACGTGTGCGAGCCGACGGTGAGGTCCACCCCGG
>JBEHYH010000374.1:0-6644 GCA_048498275.1 Myxococcota bacterium
TACAGGTTGGTCATCACCACGGTGCGGCCGCCGCTCTCGGCGACCTTGCCCCAGTTGGGCAGCGACTGGCCGATGGTGGCGCAGTGGGGGTTGCGCTGGTCGGCGGCGTTCAGCGTGACGTCGATGAAGTCGGGCAGCTTGAACTTCACATCGCGCGCTTTGTACGGAGCGCCCGCGAAGCCGGCGAGCGTCTTCTCCATGTCGGCCTTCACCGGCTCCAGCTTCTTCTGCCATTCGAGCGACGCGGGGTTGATGCGCGCGAGCTGCAGGGCGAAGCCCGCCTTCCACGCGCAGGGCTCGTGGTAGACCTCGTCAGGCGCGACGCGGAGGTACCACTTCGAGTTGAGCGGCCCCATCGCCACCCACGCCGCGTTCGCCGGCTCCCAGTCATTGGTGCGGAACGACTTCGCGGCCTCGGTCAGGTACTTCTTGAAGGCGGCCTCGTCGTCACCGAACACCGCGGCGGCGGCCTCGAGCTCGACGGCCACGGCCTCCATGTCGTCCTTGTAGATCTCGGTGTACGGCACGGCCTTGAAGCCCTTGCCGTCCTCGACCACCACCGAGAAGTGACCCATCAGGTCCTTCTTGTTCTTCTCCTTCTCGAGCTTCTCGCAGAACTTCGCGTCGCTCTGCACGGAGGCCGGGTACAGGCCCACGGCGCGCGACGGCTTCTCGGCGAGCACCACGCAGTTCTCGTCTTTCTCCGTCTTCGGAGCGACGCAGAACGCGCCCTGATTGCGATGGAACACCGCGCGCGAGAGCACATCGTCAGCGGGGATCTTCGCGGCGATGAGGTCGGTGGCGTGGGTGCGGCCGTAGAGCTTCTCGATGAGCGCCGCGGCGCGCACGAAGTGGGGGAAGGCCTTCTTGTCGGCCTCGCTGAACGCCGCGAAGTCGGTCTCCACCAGCGTGGGCTTGCCCTGCGAGAGCTCGAGCTGGAGCGCCTGACCGCGCGCATCGGCCGGCTTCAACGCGCCCGCCGCCATCGCGTCATAGAGCGCGTCGAACTTCGCGGTGAACTTGCTGCCTTCGACGAAATCAGAGCGCGTCGCCGGCCACGGGCCGATGAGGGTCACCAGCTCATCGGGGTCGATGGCGTTGTTGTTGTTGTCGTCGGCGCGCCAGAAGAGCGGCTCGAAGCGTTCGGCGGCGCGCGCGTTGAAATCGACGCGGTTCAACGCGGTGTACGTCTTCGGCGCGGGAGCCGCGGGGGCCGGCGCCTCCACCGTGTCCTTCTTTTCCGGCTCGACGTTCTTCATGCAGGCCGACAGCGACAGCAACCCCACGACTGACAGTGTGCGCTTGTTCATAGCCGCGGCTGCTAGCAGACCCGTTCGCGTGTGAGCACATTCGTCTGCACCAGGCGGATGCCTACAAACACGCATGCCTGAGATGAAGACAGCCCCAGTTTTGCCGCCTGATTTTCAGACACCCAATTGATTGACCGCTTGGTCTCTGTTTAAGTATCTGAATTCAGACATGCATACATAAGCTCCTGATTTTGGGCTGTAAAAGTCAGAGACACCCACATGGATTCTGGATCACCGTCGTCACGATTAAAACACGAAATAAATCCAAGTACTTGAAGTTGGCTCGATCGATGCTCATGGGTTCGCACGCGCTGGACGGCTGGTGGGCCCGACACAAGCGCAGGGAGCCGATGCATATGAAGAAGATCATCCTGGGAGCCATGTTGACCGCGCTTGCCGCTTGCGGCGTCGGCGAAGCGACGGTGAGTGACCTGGGGAAGGACACCCCGGTTTCCGGCACCGGCATGTCGTGGGAGCAGTTCCGCGCGCAGGTGAAGGTGGTGCCCACCACCGGCGCGTTCATCGCTGACGGCGACACCACGTTCGCGAGCGAGAAGCTGCTCCGTGAGTTCTACGAGATGAACGTTCAGGAAGGTCAGCTCATCGTCAACCGCATCGGCAACGCCGACGACAAGTGGGCCGACTCCAAGAAGATGGCGCTGACGTACTGCGTGTCGAACACCTTCCCCTCCGCGCGCAAGACGCAGGTCATCAACGCAATGGCCGAAGCGACCGCCGCCTGGGAAGCCGCCGCCGCGGTGAACTTCGACTACGTGCCCGCGCAGGACGCGAACTGCACCAACTCGAACAACAACGTCATCTTCAACGTGGTGCCCATCAACGTGAACGGGCAGTACATCGCCGCCTCGTTCTTCCCCTCCGACACCCGCGCGAACCGCGTGCTGAACATCGACAACTCGGCGTTCACTGACACCAGCCTCAACTTCGTCGGCGTGCTGCGCCACGAGCTCGGCCACACGCTCGGCTTCCGCCACGAGCACACGCGCCCCGAGGCCGGCGCGACGAGCTGCTTCGAAGACAACAACTGGCGCGCGCTGACGTCGTACGACTCGTCGTCGGTGATGCACTACCCGCAGTGCAACGGCACGGGCAGCTTCGATGACCTCTCGCTCACCGCGTTGGACAAGCAGGGTGTGGCGGCGCTCTACGGCGCGAGCGGCACGGGCGGCGGCTCCGGTTCGACCGGTGGCGGCTCGGGCTCCACGGGTGGCGGTTCTGGTTCGACGGGCGGCGGCTCGGGCAGCGGCACGGCCACCACCGAGAACTTCACGGGCAGCGTCGCCAAGAACGCGACCAAGGCGTACGGCCCCTTCGCGGTCACCGCGGGCACCGACTTCACGGCGGCGATGACGGGCACCGGCGACGCCGACCTCTACGTGCGCTTCGGCGCGTCGCCGACGGCCTCGACGTACAACTGCCGCCCGTACCTCAATGGCTCGAATGAGACCTGCGACCTCACGGTGCCGGTTGGCCAGACGCAGGCGTACATCCTCATCTCCGGCTACGCGGCGGCGACGTACCAGCTCGCGGTGACGTACACGAAGAGCGGCGGCACCACGACGCCTCCCTCGAGCGGCACGCCGAAGACGGCCACCGCGTCGGGCAGCGTCGCGAAGAACCAGTTCGTGCAGGTGCCCGCGGTCTCGGTGCTCGGCGGCTCGGCGCTCAAGGTGACGATGACCGGCACGGGCGACGCCGACCTCTACGTGCGCTTCGACTCGGCGCCCACGCTGACCGCGTTCGACTGCCGCCCGTACACCACCGGCAGCGCTGAGACCTGCACGCTGACGGTGCCGGCGAGCGCGACCAAGGCGTACGTCGGCGTCAACGGGTACCAGGCCGGCACGTACAGCATCACCACGAATTACGTCGCTCCGTAATCCCACCACCGGGGCGTCATAAACAGGCCCGCCCAGCTCCGGCTGCGGCGGGCCTTCTTTTTTGTAATCTGCGCCGCGGGAGGGACGCATGACGCCGTTGCTGATTGCCCTGCTGCTTGGAGCCGATGCGACCGTGCACGTGGTGTCGAAGCCTGACGGCGCCATGGTGACGTTCGATGGAGCCGACGCCGGAGTGACGCCGGTCGACGTGACCGTGCCTTCGGGGAAACACCAGCTCACCGTTTCGATGCGCGAATACGCGCCGATGAAGCGCGCGCTGAAGGGCGTGAAAGACGGCGAGACGCTGTCGTTCGATTTCGTGGCCGAGAAGAAGAAGCAGCTCGAGCTCGCGGTGACGAAAGCGCAGAAGAACTACGACGCCGCGGAGCAGCGGTTGATCAAGGCGCAGTCGTCGGACACGGGCGTCGAAGCGGCGGAGACGAAGATGAGCGACGCGGTGCGTGTGCTGGAAAAAGCCGAACGCGACCTCGACGAGTTCAAGAAGTCGAAGGGCGTGAAGTGAAGGGGCTCATGGTCGGCGCCCGCGGGGTCCTCGAGCTGCTCGGCGACGAGGTGGGGCTGCCGTCGTTTCTGCGCGACGCGAGCACGCAGGCGCCGCATGGAGCGAAGGTCGTTGAGGGTGACGTGCTCGACGCCGCGATGCGCGGGGTTTCGCTGGTGTCCGTGAACCTCGCCGGAGCCGTGGATGCGCATGCCTGCGCCATCATTTCCGCGATGAGGAAGGAGCAGATGCCGCGCCTGGTGTTCGTGACCACGGTCGGCAGCTACGACGAAGCGCCGGGCGAGTTCGGCAGGTGGAACCATCAGATGCTCGCGGAGCATCTGCCGCCGTATCGCAACGCGGCTGACCTCATTGAAGCGTCTGGCCTCGACTCCACGGTGCTGCGGCCCGCGTGGCTGTTCGATGCCGATGAAGTGGACTTCGAGGTCACGCAGCGTGACGAACCGTTCAAAGGCACCGAGGTTTCACGCAAGAGCGTCGCGTCGTTGATCGTGGAGATCATCGAAGACCCGAAGCGCTGGTCGCGATCGAATCTTGGCGTGCGCAAACCCGGTACTGACGGCGATCGCCCGTCGTTCATGCGATGACTCCGGAATCGCTTCGAGACGCAGTGGTGAATCGGCGCGGACGCCGCGGAACACTCACGCCTTTACGCTGGGGCATGGACGACGGAGCGTTGTTGCGTGCGCAGGAAGCGGCGGGGTGGGCTTCACATGCGGCCCCAAACTACTCGTGCGCTGTGGAGACGCTGGTGCTCGCGGCCCTGCGGCGCGCGAATGACGAGGCAGGCATACGCAACCTTCAGTCTGAACTCTTCCAGCTCGCCTTCGAGTGCTGTTTCGACGGTTACGAGTTGGGTTGCGTACTGACTGGCGTGGGCGGTGACGGAAAAGGCATCGCCATCAAGAGCGCCAGCGCGATGACCGCGTTTGCGAATCGCGCGATGAAGCAGCTCTCGGGGCTCGACGGTGAGCTGCGCGAAACGTTCGTACTGTTGTCCGCCCGGCAGCTCGAGAAGGCGAAGACTGATCATCGCGAAGTCGTGGCGGCGATGTTCCACTACGCGATGGGCGGCGCGTTGTTGCTGCATCACGCGGAGACGAATGGCGAACATCCGCTCCTCGAGGCATTGCTGCAGAAAGCGCCGAAGAAGAAGCGCGTGGTGGAGCCGGAAGCGCTCGTGGCTCCGGCGAATGATGCGTTGCTCGACGCGATTCTTCAGGCGCCGCACGACGATGCGCCGCGACTCGTCTACGCCGACTGGCTCGCGGAACATGGCGACCCGCGCGGTGAGTTCATTCAGATTCAATGCACGCTCGGTCGCACGTTGACGAGCGCAGGAGCGACGACCGCGACGCCGCTCGCGAACAACGCGCTCAAGAATTTTTCGGTCGAAGAACTGAAAGAGCGCGAGACGCGGCTCATCAAACTCCACGAGAAGAAGTGGAAGCTCGAGGCGCCATCGTTGCGCAACTGGTCGTGGCGGCGCGGCTTCGTCGTCGCCGGAGTCGCAGATGCACGACAGTTCGCAGAATCGATGCCAAAGCTGAGCCGCGTGCCGCTGGAACGAGTGGACCTCACCGGCTTCAAAGCCAATGACGTGAAGGTGCTGATGGAAGCGCCAGCGCACCCAACGCTCGAGAACATCAGGTTCTCGTCGAATCGACTGAGCGCACGAAGCGCAGCGGTTCTCCGTGCGCCGATGTTCAAGCGGCTGAATCGGCTCTCACTCGCGGGGAATGACTTCTCGCGCGAAGACACGATGCGGGTGGTGGTTGAAGCACTCGAAGAAATGCCGCAGTTGAAGCGTCTATATCTCGGCTACTCGAAGATGACCGACGACACGCTCGAGATTCTATCGAAGACGAATGTGTTCACGCGGCTCGAAGTGCTCGACGTGAATCAGAACAATCTGTCGAACGATTCACCCAGGTTCTTCAAACGCGCGACATCGCTCCGATACCTGTTGGCGTCACCGTTATTCGCCGGGCCCGGAGTGAGCGAGGAAGCGTTCTACGTGGCGCTGTTGAAGTCCGCTCCAGTCTCGATGAAGAAGTTGTCATCGCCCATCGGGTACCGACGCGAAGGCATCTCGACGAAAGTATTCGGCGAGCTGAAGGCGCGATTCACGCTGGTGACGCCGTACACGGGCTCGGTCGAGCACGTCGGTTGAGCGTCTGCGCGACGCTCTTCGACGTGGGCTGGTAGCGTCGCTGCATGGCGTGCGCGAGCTGCGGAGCGGACAACGGTCACTTCTACGACTGCCCGGAGAGCCGCTTTGCGCGCATCGAGACCACGAACGCGCCGGCCCTCGCGACGCCGATTGAACCGGCGAATGAGCGGAACCGGTTGTTCGCGATCCCCCTCGCGTTGGTCGTGATGTGGCTGCTGGTGCACACGGGCATCGGTGGCTTCATCACGCGACTGTGTTTCGCGATGCCGCTCCACGAGCTCGGTCACGCGGTGTCGTCGTGGTTCACCGGCGCGTATGCGGTGCCGTTGTTGTGGTTCACGCCGATGGGCGAAGAGCGCATGCCGTCGCTCGTCGTCGCGGAGATCGTCGCGCTTGGTCTCTGGATTTTCTATGCGCGGAAGAACGAGTGGCTGATGTGGCCACCGGTGACGGTCGCGGTGTTGCTCGGCATCGGTTTGTTGATTCCGTCGCACGCGCGGCAGGCGTTCGTGACGTTTGCAGGCGATGGCGGCGGGTTGCTCTTCGGCGCGGCGTTGATGGCGAGCGTTTTTCTTCCGGATGACCTGCGCATCACGCGCGGTGGTTTGCGCTGGGGTTATCTCGTCATCGGCGCGGGGGCGTTCGCCAACATCGCGAGTGAGTGGTTCTCGGCGTGGCGTGACAGCGCGAACATCAACTTCGGTGAGCAGCTTGCCGCGATCGTCGTGGCTTTAATG
>JBEHYH010000375.1:0-6633 GCA_048498275.1 Myxococcota bacterium
GCAGGATCGGATCGTTGCGGTGGGTGATGGCGGCGCCGCGCTTTTCCTTTTCAAATTCGTCGATGATCTCCATGGCGCGGATCTTGGGCGCGCCGGTCAGCGTGCCGGCGGGCAGTGGGTGGAGCTCGAGGGCTGTGTGCTCGACACCCCGCAGACGCTGGTGGAGACCGAGACCGGAGAGCTCGAGTCACTCGCGAGCCGCGCCGATGGGTTGAGCACGCATCTCTTCGCGAAGCCGCCGAAGTGGGTCGCCGCGTGGATCCCCATTCGTGACGACGCGGGGCGCGCCAACGTGGTGCGCGCGGTGTACCGCACCGAATCGACCGACCTGATGCGGTGGATCAACATGATGGACTCCGCGCCGGAGTCGAAACGGCAGGAGATGTGGGCCGATCAAGGCGTGCTCCGGCGCATCGCGAAGCCCGGCGTGTTGATGGGCACCGCCGCGAAGCCGCAGACCGAGGTGATCCGCAAGACGTGGGGGAGCATGGCGTCGGCGGCGCTGCTGGTGGTGACGCCCGGCGAGCCGCCTCCGTTCGAGTTCCCGATGGTCGCGTTCGCGATCGGCGTCGCCGGGTTGACGTTGGCGGTGGCCGGCCTGCGCAGAGGTACGGGCGCGAACCCGCAGCAGAGCGCGGAGCAGATGCTCACCGCCCTCAACACCAACGACGTGAAGATCGAGCTGGGCGCGCTCGAGTCGCTGCGCGAAGAAGAACGGCGGCGCCGGTGACGCTCGCGTTGATTCCGCTGGGCACGTTGAGCTTTCGCACGCCGTCGACGTTGCGGCTGACACCGGTGCCGTCGAACACGCGCGTCATCGTCGAGTTCGCCGAGGTGCGCTTTGAAGGTGAGCGGCTTCGCGCGACGCAGCGCGGGCCGGCGGCTGACTGGCTGACGGTCGGGCCCGAAGGCACCGCGACGTTGGACATCCGCCTCACACTCGAGACGCACGACGGCGCGCTCCTCTACGTCGAAGCGCTCGGGCGCACGAACGCGGCGAAGTTCGCGAAAGACGGCGGGCCGATGTTCCTGACGCCGCGCTTCGAGACCGCTGATGCTCGCTACGCGTGGCTCAACGAGGTGCAGGCTGTCGCGAAGGGCATGACCGCAGACGGCGTCACCACGTTCGACGTGTTCGTTTTGCAGTGACTATTTCTGACCAGCTCGCGCGAGCTGCTGCGACAGCGTCAGGAAATCATCGCCTTCAGCCGGTGCTCCCGTCGCGTGGAGCTCGCGTTTGAGCGCGTCGACGAGCTCCGCTTCGACCTTCGCGTTGCGCAGCAGGCTCGCGAGCGCGCGCACGTAGTTCATCGTCGAGACGTTCTGCGTGGCCACCGCGTCGCGCGGAGGGCCGAGCCGCTTTCCCCGCGACCAGATGAAGAGCGCCGCGAGGAACAGCACCTGCAAACCGGTGACGGCGAGGTTGATCGGGAACGCGCGCGTCACGCGATGGTGTGACTCGTCGAACGCGATCGGCCACGGGAGCTGAGCCCAGAAGCGCGCGTTGTCGGCCAGCTCGAGGCGCGCGTTCTCCGCGAGGTCGGCGCCCGCCGACAGCCACACGCGGCCGCCGCCGATCTTGCGCGTCCACAACACGCCGTGCTCCGCGACGGGGTCTGCGTCGGCGACGACGAGCGTTCTGTCGGCCGAGACGCGCAACGTATGCACGCCGGGCACTCCGGAGACGGTGACGGTCGAACCGCCGACGTCGGTGACTCCGGGTTCGTCGTTGAGCGGTGCGAGCTCGCCGGTCGTCACGCCGAGCCAGTGATTGAGCGCGGCCTGCGGGCCCTGTCGCGGCACGAGGTACACCAGCGTGCCTCCGCGCTCGACGAACGCGCGGAAGATCTCGACGTCCTCCGGCGAATACTCCTCGGCCGAGGGCGCGGCGAGCACGAGCGTGTTGTACGGCAACGGCTGCGCGATGGGGTCGAGCCGGCTGAACCGGCCGCTCTCTCTCAGCCAGGGCGCGAGCACTGCGACCCCGCGCGGCCCACGATTGTCGACCGACGGTATCGGTGAGTCACTGCCCGGTTTCTGCGCGGCGAACGTCGCGGCGAGCGCGAGCACCACGAGCCCGGCGAGGAGGAGCGCGCGCTTCTTCATGTCAGCGCTTTCACCTCGTCGAGGAACCTGCGCGCTTCAGCGGGAGTCACCGCGCTCAACGAATAGAACGCGTGATCGAACCACGCGAACAGCGGCGTCACTTTCTGCACGAGCTCCGGCGGCGCGCCGTTGCGCGGGAGCTCGGCGGCGAGCTCGCGATTGGTGCGCGTGCGTTCGGGCCGCGCGAGACGGCGGCGTTCCAGCACCGCGAGCAGAGACAAGAGCCCTTCACGAATCGCGCCGCGGGGGTCGTTCGCGACCAACGCCTCGGCGCGCTCACGATGCACCACCGGCTCATCGAGAACCAGGGCGGCGGGCGACGGCGGCGCGGGGGGCAGCACCGCTTTCTTTCGCGCGCGACGGCGGAGCAGGGCGATGGCGCCGAGGAGCACCGCCGCCGCGAGCACCGCGATGCGCGTCACGTTCGAGTACGTCTGCGCGCCGCGAGTCTCGAAGAGTGAGAAGAACCACGCGCGGGCCTGCGCCATCAATGCGGCGAAGGCTCCCGAGTTGCGTTCACGTGCGCGCTCGAAGCCCGGCCGCTCGTAGATCGCCGAGAGGTCGCTCACCGGCTGTTCGACGCACGCCTCGCAGGGCGCCGCGAGCACCGCGACGAGCAGCAACGCGGTCATGGCGCGCTCCCGAGCTTCAGCTCGAGGTCGAGCCCTTCGCGGCGCATGCGCATGTCTGCGTAGAAGAAGAGCTGGAACACCACGTAGAGCGGCGCGACGATCGACCCGAGCGCGGTCTGCGCGACTTCGATCGGCACCATCACGAACGCGGGCACCACGTCATAGACGCCGTGGCCGGGCGTGAAGCCCGCTCCGTAGATCGCGCCGATGATGAAGGTCGGCACGCTGGTCACCGCGCTCAAGAGCAACAGCACGCCACCCATCACCGTGATCAGCACCGTGAGCCGCACCTTCACGAGCCCCATGAAGCCCGCGAGCACACGGCCACTCGACAATTGATCCGCCCGGCGAAACGCGCGCCAGGCGCTCACGTCTTCCACCGCGAGGATCTGCGAGATCAACACGAAGCGGATGATGAACCACAGCACCAGCACCACGACGCCGGCGGCGAGGGCCAGCACCGCCAGAACGCCGAAGATGCTCGCGCCCGCCTGCGAGTCTCGAGTGACGAACCACAGCGCCGCGCCCCCGAGCAACGCAGCCGGCAGCAGGAACAACAGCATCACGAGGAACGACCAACCGAGGCTCAGGAGATACGCGCCGAGCGATGGCCACAGCTTCGAGGCCGCGTGACGGAATGAATCTGTCGCCGACGGAGCGCCCGAGTTCGTCAACCGGCGCCAGCTGTAATGCGAGACCGCGACGCCTTCGAACTGTGAGAGCAGCATCGTCAGCAACACGCCACTCATCAGCAGGCTGAACGCTCCGGTCGCCTGCGGCAAGACCCGTTGCGGGTCGCTCCGGGAGAGCGCCATCACGTCAGCGCCGCTCATCAGCGGGAAGAAGTGCTTCATCGCGGCCTGCGAGAGCTTGATGACGGTGAGCTCCGCGAGCTGGAACACCAGCATCAGCAAGAAGAGCGGCCGCCAGTTCGCGCGCCAGAAGTTCACGGAGCGGTCGAGCAGTTCGCCCAGACCGAGCGGACGGAGTTGATGCACGGCGGGCAAGCTACTCCGCTTCGGAGAGGACCGCGGCATGAACGGCTTCCGGTGGTTGATGTGGGCTTCGCGGCGTTCGGCTCCGGCTTCGGGCCCGCGATGCTCTCGTCGATCGAGCCCCGTCTCGCCGCAGTCGGGCAGCCAGGCACGTCCGTGCATTTCGGAAACCCTGGGCGTCGGCTGCGACAATTCCGAGGCGCGTGAGGCGATGGAATGCCCGTGGTTGGTGGGAAGGGCTCCTCGTCGCTCGCGTAGTTCATGAGCAGGGAGCGGCGGCGTGTGGATGCCGAGCAAGCTGGCGCTGACCTTCGGTGAGGGGTCGATGCTCGACATCGCGGCGTCGTTTCAAGCTGTGTGGGGAGACGAAGGGCTCGGCGTCACGCTGCGGAATCGGTGTGATGAAGGTCGCCGCGACGTGTGAAGCGCGCGCGGGGTGGTTCGAGGCGAAGGGTCGCGTTGAAGATGCGGCGGTCGCGCGGGCCGGCTCGTCGTGCCGCGACGGAGGGTGATCACTCCAACGCGCGGAGCAGCTCTTCGGTCGCACGAATGGGGTCGCGCGCGTGCATGACCGCGCCGATGACCGCCGCTCCGGCGAGCGGCTTCAGCGAGGCGATTCGTTCAGCGTCGAGGCCGCCGAGCGCGAACACCGGCCCGGGCAGAGCAGCAGCGAGCTCGTGAAAGCGACGCGCGCCGAGAAGTGGAGTGACGCTCGCCTTGCTCCGCGGAGCGAAGACCGGGCTCAACAGAAACGTGCGCCCCGCGACGCCGGTGGCCCCTTCGTGAATCGCCTTCGTCACCGGGCCTGAGAACTCGAGCTCGAGATGTTCCGGCAGATGCAGCCCCGCGCCGAGTTCACGCGCGAGCTCGGCATCTGAATTGATGAACAGGTTCGGGCACCCGTCGCGAAGCCGTCGCGCCTGCCGGACGAACTGCTCGCGAGGCGCGCCATGGCTCCGGTGCTGAATCGCTACTTCGGAGCTCACGCGCGCGGCGGCAATCGCGCGTTCGAGACAGTCAGCCACCGACCAATCGGTGATGACGATCAGCTTCACTGCCCGACGAGGCCCGCCAGCGGGCTCGACGCCGACCCGTAGGCCTTCATCGGAATGCGCCCGGCGAGGAACGCTTCACGGCCCGCTTCGACCGCCAGCTTCATCGCGCGCGCCATTCGCACCGGTTCCTTCGCGCCGGCGATCGCGGTGTTCATCAGAATCGCGTCGACCCCGAGCTCCATCGCGATGGCGGCGTCGCTCGCGGTGCCCACTCCGGCGTCGACGATCACCGGCACCTTCACCTGCTCGAGGATCAGGCGGATGTTGTGCGGGTTGCGGATGCCGAGGCCCGAACCGATCGGTGCAGCCAACGGCATCACCGCCGCGCACCCGATGTCGGCCAGCTTGCGCGCGGTGATCACGTCGTCGCTGGTGTACGGCAGCACCGTGAAGCCTTCCTTCACCAGAATGCGCGCGGCCTTCAGCGTCTCTTCGACGTCGGGGTAGAGCGTCTTTTCATCGCCCAGCACCTCGAGCTTCACCCACTTCGACAAGCCGAGTTCTTCAGCGAGCCGGCAGGTGCGAACCGCGTCGTCGGCCGTGTAACAACCGGCAGTGTTCGGCAGGAGCTGGATGCGCTTGTCGATCCAATTGAGCAGCGCGTCTTCGCCCGTCGCCTTCAAGTCGAGGCGGCGTACGGCGACGGTGACGAACTCGGTGCCCGATTCTTCGTGGCACTGCTTCATCACCGCGTGGCTCGGGTACTTGCCGGTGCCGACGATGAGCCGGCTGTTGAAGGTCTTGCCTGCGATGACGAAAGACATCAGCCGCCTCCGACGAACGTGACGATCTCGACGCGATCTCCCTCGCTCAACCGCGTGTCGTGGTGGCGCGTCTTGACCACGACCTCTGCATTCAATTCCACCGCGACCCGCGGAGCGTTGATGGCGAGGTGTTGCAGCAGCGCGGCGACGGTGAGGCCATCTGGGACTTCTCTGGGCTCTCCGTTGACGTGGAGCTGCATGGCGCCGCCATAACTCTGTTTGACTCGGATCTCCACGCGCCTCATATTCCGCGCGCCCATGCGTTCGCCCTTCGCCGCTCTCGTCGTCACTGCGCTCTTCTCGCTGCTCTCTGCTTGTGGAAACCCGAAGGCTGGAGAGACGTGCAACGAAGCCGGCTTCCTCTGCGAATCGGAGGCGAGCGCGTTGGAATGCAAGCTCGGCAAGTGGACGTCGCTGCCCTGCCGCGGCGCTGATGGTTGCAAGCGCACCGGTGACACCGTGTCGTGCGACATGCGCGGCAACGTCGAGAACGATCTCTGCGCGTCGACAGCCGAAGGCAAGGGCCTGTGCACGGCTGACAATCAGGGCACGCTCGAGTGCCGTCAGGGCGTGCTGCTCAAGACCAACACCTGCCGTACGTGCTCGGTGTCGAACGGTCTCGTGACCTGCACCCCTCCGTGATCGCGGTGATGCGCGTCGCGTCGTGACGGCGCGCTCGTGTGACACGCTGACGTCGTCGTTCCCCCCACATCGGAGGTCTCTTGAAACCGTTCCGGCTCGCTGTCGTTGCGCTGGGCTGTATGGCCGTCGGCTGTTTTCAACCTGTCGCGCCGGTTGTGCCGGGCGCTGATGCGGGCGTCGGCGGCGGTTCTGCCGGGGGCGACGGTTCGGCGGGCGGAGGTTCCGGAGCTGCGCTCGGCGGCGGTGATGGAGCTGTCGGCGGCGGTTCGGGAGCAGTGCTGGGCGGCGGCTCGGGAGCAGTGCTGGGCGGCGGAGATGGAACTGTCGGCGGCGGCTCGGGAGCAGTGCTGGGCGGCGGTGATGGAACTGTCGGCGGCGGCTCGGGAGCAGTGCTTGGCGGCGGTGATGGAACTGTCGGCGGCGGCAGTGGATCGGTCAC
>JBEHYH010000376.1:0-6582 GCA_048498275.1 Myxococcota bacterium
AAGCGCAGTCGGCATGTGCCGGCGGCGGCGCAGGCGACGCGCGCGGGCCACAAGCTGGCGCGGCGCGCGTTACGCGCCGGCGTCACCTCGACCTGTCCGGCGCGAACCAGCGCTCCGGCGGCGACCTCGAGGCGGGTGACGATCACGTCGTCGTCTGGGTGCAACAGGAGCGCCTGATCGATCTGAGACATGTCGAGAAACCCGGAGCCGGCTCACGAAGACACGACGCGCGTCTTCCATCTTCAAAGTGGTAGTACCACTTTCGAACCACCTGTCAAAGTGGTACTACCACTTAGCGCACCGCGTTTTTCCTGACGCAAAGCAGCAGAATCTCGACGGACCTCACGGAAGGCAATCGACGCACATGGAGACTCTCCCCTCGCTCTCTCTCACCGGCCGCGTAGCGGTGGTGATCGGCGGTACCACCGGCATCGGGCACGCGCTCTCGCTCGGGCTCGCGACGGCCGGAGCAGACGTGGTCGCCTCGGCGCGCCGCTCCGCCGAAGTCGACGCCACGGCGAAGGCCATCGAGGCCCTGGGCCGCAAGACGCTGCGCTGCCCGGCTGACGTGACCGATCGCGCCTCGCTCGAGAAGCTGCTCGCGGAGGTCGTGAAGACCTTCGGCAAGGTCGACATCCTCGTGAACTGCGCGGGCCGTACCCGACGCACGCCGACGCTGCAGGTCAGCGAGGAGGAATGGAACGGCATCATGGAGACTAACCTCACCGGTACGCTGCGCGCGTGCCAGGTGTTCGGTCGCCACATGCTGGAGCGCGGCAGCGGCCGCATCATCAACATCGCGTCGCTCTCGACGTTCGTGGCGCTGTTCGAGACCGCGGCGTACGCGGCGAGCAAGGCGGGGGTGGCCTCGCTCACCAGGTCGCTCGCCATCGAATGGGGTTCGCGCGGCGTGTGCGTCAACGCCATCGCGCCCGGCGTGTTCCGCACCGCGCTCAACCAGCAACTGCTCGACGGCACCGAGCGCGGCCGTGAGTTCCTCACCCGCACGCCGATGAAGCGCTTCGGCAAGGTCGAAGAGCTGGCCGGCGCGTGCGTGTTCCTCGCGTCTGACGCGGCGAGCTTCGTCAACGGAGAGATCCTCGCGGTCGACGGGGGCTTCCTCGCCAGCGGAGTGAATCAATGAATCGCGCGCTCACCCCCATCCCCTTCATCCACGAAGATTTCCTCCTCGAGTCGGAGCTGGCTGGCGAGCTGTTCCACGGCTTCGCGGAGGGGCTGCCGATCATCGACTACCACTGCCATCTGCCCCCCGCGCAGATCGCCGAGAACCACCGCTTCGACACGCTGACGCGGCTCTGGCTCGAAGGCGATCACTACAAGTGGCGTGCGATGCGCACCAACGGCGTGCCCGAGCGCTTCTGCACCGGCGACGCCAGCGACCAGGAGAAGTTCGAAGCGTGGGCGCGCACCGTGCCGAAGACGCTGCGCAACCCGCTCTTCCATTGGACGCACATGGAGCTGAGCGACCCGTTCGGCATCTCCGAGCTGCTCGACGAAAAGAGCGCGAAGCAGATCTACGCGCGCGCCAACGAGCAACTGAGCGGCGACGGCTTCACCACGCAGGGGCTGCTCAAGCACTTCAAGGTGGCCGTGGTGTGCACCACCGACGACCCCACCGATTCGCTCGAGCATCACGCGCGCTACGCGGCGCAGGGGCACGCGCACCCGCGCATGTACCCGACCTTCCGCCCCGACAAGGCGCTCGCCGTCGACGACCCCGCGCGCTGGCTGGCGTGGGTGCACGACCTCGAGCGCGTCTCGAAGGTGAACGTGGCTTCGTTCGACACGCTGCTGGAGGCGCTCGCGGCGCGGCACGCGTTCTTTCACGAGCACGGCTGCCGCGTCTCAGACCACGGGCTCGAGACGATCTACGCGGCGCCGGCGACGCACGCCCAGGCGAACGCGGCCTGCGTGAAGGCGCTCGGCGGTCAGTCGCTGACCTCCGACGAGGTGCTGAAGTTCCGCTCCGTGTTGCTGCACGAGCTCGCGCTGATGGACCACGCGCGCGGCTGGGTGCAGCAGTTCCACCTCGGAGCGCTGCGCAACAACAACTCACGCATGGCGCGCACGCTGGGGCCCGACACGGGCTTCGATTCCATCGGCGACTTCGAGGTGGCGAGACCGCTCGCGCGCTTCCTCGATCGGCTCGACGACACCAATCAGCTCGCGAAGACGATCCTCTACAACCTGAACCCGCGCGACAACGAGGTGTTCGCCACCATGATCGGCAACTTCCAGGACGGCTCCGTGCCCGGGAAGCTGCAGTACGGCAGCGCGTGGTGGTTCCTCGATCAGCGTGAAGGCATGGAGCGTCAGCTCAACGCGCTCTCGAACATGGGCCTGCTCTCGCGCTTCATCGGCATGCTCACCGACTCGCGCAGCTTCTTGTCGTACTCGCGTCACGAATATTTCCGCCGGCTGCTCTGCAACCTGCTCGCTGAAGACGTGCGCCGCGGGCTGCTGCCCGACGACAAGGGGCTGCTGGGCGCGATGGTCGCCGACATCTGCTTCACCAACGCGAAGAACTACTTCGGCTTCGCCACGCCGGAGCTGTGAGCCATGAGCGAGTTCAGGCTCAAAGACGCGTCTGCGTGCCGCTTCGACGAGGTCAGCCTCGGCGAGGTGATGTTGCGGCTCGACCCCGGCGAAGGGCGCATCCACACCACGCGTGACTTTCGCGTGTGGGAAGGCGGCGGTGAATACAACGTCGCGCGCGGGCTGCGCCGCTGCTTCGGGTTGCGCACCGCCATCGTCACCGCGCTCGCCGACAACCCCGTCGGCCGCCTGGTCGAAGACCTGATGCTCCAGGGCGGCGTCGATCTCTCGATGCTCAAGTGGGTGAAGTACGACGGCGTCGGCCGCGAGGCGCGCAACGGCCTCAACTTTACCGAGCGCGGCTTCGGCGTGCGCGGCGGCGTGGGCTGTTCAGATCGCGGGCACACCGCGGTCTCCCGGTTGCAGCCTTCAGACCTCGATTGGCGCGCGCTCTTCGCGGAGCACGGCGTGCGTTGGCTCCACACCGGCGGCATCTTCAGCGCGCTGTCTGAGAGCACGCCTCGCGTCGCGCTCGAGGCGATGCAGCAGGCGCGCCGTCACGGCACGCGGGTCTCGTACGATCTCAACTACCGCGACTCATTGTGGCGCGCGAACGGCGGGCAGGCCGGTGCGCGTGAAGTGAACCGCGCGCTGCTGCCGCAGGTCGACGTGCTCTTCGGAGGCAAAGACGACCTCACGGCGACGCTCGGCGTCGAAGGCGACGACCTGCGCGCGCTCATCGCCGCGACGGTGAAGGCCTTCCCCAACCTCACCACCGTGGCCACCACGCTGCGCAGCGGCGACAGCGCGAACGTCAACGGCTGGGGCGCCCTGTGCTGGCATCAAGGCGAGTTCTTCGAGCTCGCGCCGCGCGACGTGGAGATCCTCGATCGCGTCGGCAGCGGTGACGCCTTCGCGGCGGGCTTCATCTACGGGTTGCTCGCCGGTGAAGGGCCCGCGTGGGCGCTGCGATGCGGTCTCGCGCACGGCGCGCTCGCGATGTCGACGCCCGGCGACAATTCGATGGCCACGCTTGCGGAGGTGCTACGCGTGATGCAGGGCCCCCACGTGAGGATCGATCGATGACCCGCGCCGAGATCTGCGAACGCATCGAAGACGTCGGCATCATGCCGGTGGTGCGCACCCGGTCTGCGGAGCTCGCCATGCTCGCGGCGGCCTCGTTGCTCGAGGGCGGCGTCTCCGTCTTCGAGATCACCATGACCGTGCCCGGCGCCGTCGGCGTCATCCGCTCGCTCATCGAGCGCTTCGGTGATCGCGTGCTCGTCGGTGCCGGCACCGTGCTCTCGCCTGAAGACGCGACGGCGTGTCTCGACGCGGGCGCGCAGTTCATCGTCAGCCCGGGCCTCGATCTGCCCACCGTGAAGGCCGTGCGCGCGCGCGAAGTGCCGATGCTGCCCGGCGCGCTCACGCCCACCGAGGTGATGGCCGCGTGGAAGGCGGGCGCCGACATCGTGAAGATCTTCCCCTGCTCCGCGATGGGCGGCGCGAAGTACCTGCGCACGCTCAAGGCCCCGCTGCCGCACGTGAAGCTGATGCCCACCGGCGGCGTGAGCCTGACGACCGCCCGCGAATACCTCGACGCGGGCGCGGTCGCGCTCGGGCTCGGCGCGGAGCTGGTCGACGTCGCCGCGCTCGAAGAAGGCCGTGGCGAGGTCATCAGCGAACGCGCGCGCCAACTGGTGGAGCTCGTGCGCAACGCGCGCTCGCCGAGGTAAGTGGTTCGACCAGTCATCTCGACGCTCCACGCCGGGCGTGCTATGCCGCACTGCGACAAATGAGTTCAGTCGGTGAACACGGCAAGGCCTTCAAGGCAGGTTCGACCGCGGAGATCGTCCTCGCGCGCATCCGCCGCATGATTCAGACCGGTGAGCTCCGCCCCGGAGATCGCCTCCCCGCGGAACGCGAGCTCGCGGAGCGCCTGAAGATGAGCCGCGGCAGCTTGCGTGCGGCGCTCCATTCGCTCGCGGGCATGGGGCTGCTGCAGGCGCGCCACGGCTCGGGCACGTACATCACCGATGGCCCGCCGGCGTTCGATGACGGGCCACTGTCGATGCTGGCGCACCTGCACGGCATCAGCGACGACGAGATGTTCGAAGCGCGCCGTCAGCTCGAAGTCGGGGTGGCCGGCCTCGCCGCCGAGCGCGCGGAGCTCGAGCACCTGGTGAAGATGAGCGCCGACATCCGCGGCATGGCGGAGTCGCTCGACGACCCGCCCAGGTACCTGATGCATGACGTCGGCTTTCATCGGCAGATCGCGCAGGCGTCGAAGAACCCGATTCTCAGCGCGCTGGTGGAGATGCTCGCCGCCGCGCTCTACCAACAGCGCAGCCGCACCGTGTCGCGCGCGCTCGACCTGAAAACCTCGCTGGCCATGCACCGCCGCATCTTCAAGGCCATCGAGGCGCGTGACGCAGAACAGGCGCGCGCGGCGATGAACGAACACCTCCTGCGCGCGCAGCGTTCGCGCCGGCTGGAGAGCGACGCCGACAAGGCGAAACCGGCCTCGCGTCGCGCGCCCGCCACCGTGCGGACGCGGCGCGGTCGCTGATCACCTCACGGCGCGCCCCACGCCGTCGCCAGCGACGAGACGTTCCACACGTTGGCGGCCGCCGCGAAACCGGTCGGCACGCCCGAGGCGACCGTCACCACGCGATTCAAGATGTGATCGCGCGTGTCGTATTCCGAACTCTGGCTCGCGATCGTCGACGAGGTGTGGCTGTCGGTGGTGAGCGACGCGAGGTTGAGCCCGCTGACCGACGCCGACTTCCACCCGACGAAGCTGGAATCGCCCAGCGCGAGCGGCAACGTGGTGACGGTCCACAAGCCGGCGCCGATCGACCCCGCGCCGGTGAAGCTCACGTTGATGAGCGAGACCTGGTCGTAGAAGCCCGTGCCTCCCGCGTCGCGCCCGAAGTACGCGGTCACGTTCGCCGCGACGTCGACGGTCGAATTGAGCAACACGTAGCCCTTGCCGATGGTCGGGGCGCCGGTGACGCCGGTGCGCGCGACGAACAGGTTGTAGGTCGTCGCCGCGCCGACATCATTGACGAACCGGAGCGCGCAATTTTCGAAGAGCGCCGCGTCGCCCGTGCCCCAGATGAAGTCGACGTTGCCTTCCACGTAGCAGTCGTAGAACCACGCCTGGCCGGAGGTCTGGATGGTGTCTTGATTGCTGATGAACGAGCTGTTGTGGGCGGCGAGCGTGTAGCCGGTGCCGCTGGCGAAGTAGATCGACTCTGCCTGCGCCACCGTCGCGCGAACGCCGGTGTTCTTCAGCGTCAGGTTCTCGAGCACCACGCTGACACCGTTGAAGTACGCGAGCGCGCGGGTGTGCGTGCTGCCGTTGAGCGAGTTGCCGTTGACGTACTGCACGACGCAGGTGTCACCGCGCGAGTTGCCGGGGGGCCCCACGATGCGGATGTTCATCGCTCCGCCGGAACCGAGGTAGCGCAGCAGCTCGCGGTAGGTGCCCGCCGCGACGTTGATGGTGACGTCGGTCGCACCCGGCAGCGTGGCGATCGAATCGAGCGCCGCCTGAATGGTGCGGAAGTCGGCGGTGCCGGTGGTCGAACCGTCGACGGTGATGTTGCTCGCGCTCAACGCCGGCGCGGCGCGCGTGGTGAAGCGCCAACTCGAACCGGAGCTCGAATCGGTCAGACCGTTGAACGTGGCGCCGTTGAGCGTGCCCGTCACCGCCGTGGTCGGAATGGCGACGTAGTACTGCGTGCCGTACTGCAGCGCGCCGAGGTGCGGCGTGAAGTACAGCGTGTTGCCGCTCACCCGCGCGAGCTGCGAGCCGACGTTGATGAGCGTCGCGCCGAAGGGCTGCGCCTCGTTCGCGAACGCGATGCTGTCGACGAGCGCACCGTCTGACTGGCGGTAGATGCGCACCATGCCTCCCTCGTTGAGGGCCGGCGCGGCGTCGAAGGTGAGACTCAACTCGCCGTCGGTGTATGCGCCGGTCGCGCCGCTCGCCGGGTACGTGACGGGCGCGAGCGAGCCGTA
>JBEHYH010000377.1:0-6577 GCA_048498275.1 Myxococcota bacterium
GCGCTGATGGAGTCGCTGGCGGGCGAGGGCGGTGATGTCTGCGTCGTCGGCGCACCGGGCTCCGGCCGCCGCACGTTGCTCGAAGTGCTCGCGCGCGCCGCGGGCCGCCGGGTTCACGAAGCCTCCGCGTTCGACGCGGCGGCCGTCGCGCGCGCCAAGGCCGGCGAATGGCTGCTGCTGCGCGAGGCGGGGCAGGCGGAGTTCTCGCTCCGCACCGTGAAGACGCGCGTGCTGGCGACCTCGACGCGCGCGCTCAGCGGGTTCGCGCATGTCGTCGAGGTGCCGCCGCTCGCCGCGCGCCCTGACGACGTGCTGCCGCTCGCCGAAGCGTTCGTCTCACGCGCGCGCGCGGCCGTCGGTCGCCCCCGGCTCGCGCTCGGCGCCGAGGCGCGCGCGATGCTTCAGGCGTGGCACTGGCCGGGCAATGTCCGCGAGCTCAAGAACGTGCTCGCCCGCGCCGCGCGGGGTGCCGTGCGCGACGAGATCGGCCGCGACGCGCTGCCGGTGAACTTCTCGACCCAGACGCCCGCCGATGACCTGCGCGGCGCGATGCAGTCGGCCGAACGTGAGCTGCTGCTCGAGACGCTCGCGCGCACCAGGTGGAACGTCACCGTCGCCGCCACGCGCCTCGGCATTCCGCGCCGCACGATGGTGCACCGCATGTCGAAGCTCGGCCTCAAGCGCCCGGCGCGCTGAACTCACCGCACGTCGATCAGGTCGACCTCGAACACGAGCGTCGAGAACGCTGGAATCTTCGGCTTCGCGTCGGCGCCGTAGCCCTCCGACGGCGGCACCGTCACCACGCGGAGCTCGCCTTCCTTCATGCCGATCAGCCCCGTATCCAACCCGGAGATCACCTGACCCTCGCCGACCCAGAAGTCGAACGTGCCGCGCGGGTGCGAGTCGTCGAAGACGCCTCCGTCGAGCACCGTGCCCACGAAGTGAATGGAGATCTTGTCGCCCTTCTTCGCGACGTCGCCGTCGTCGAACCCCGCGCGCAACGTCTGCACCACCACGCCGTGCGTGAGCGTCACCGGAGGCTGCGGCGCGAGCGGCTTGTATTCCTTCTTGCAGCTCACGAAGCACAACAGCGGAAGCCACAGCAGCCGGCTCACCGTCACTCGATGCCGCCGAGGAGGTGGAACGTCGAGGGCGCTCCCGGGCGCACCGCGCGCTTTTCAATCACCAGCGAGCCGTCGGCGACGTAGCCCGTGTACCCGACCCCCGCGAGGCCCTTGGGCGTCGCGTTCACCACCTGCAGCTCGCCGTTCGCGATGGCCTTCTTCAACCTGGCGAGGTCGGCGCCCTTGAGCTGGAACGCGGGGTCGTTCAGCAGCCCCATGCGCTCGCTGAGCGCCTTCTGCACGCGCGACTCGAGCGACCTGGTCTTCGGGCTCCACCCTCCGTCGGGTTTCACCGCCGGCTTCGGCGCCGGAGCCGCCCCCAGCGCACCCGCGCTCTGCCACTTCGGCTTCGCGCCGGGGAACACGCCCCTGGTACGCACGAAGAGCTCGCCGCCGACCACGATGCCATTCACCGCAGCGCCCACGCGCCCGGCCGCGAGGTTCTCCGGCTTCGGAGACCCGCTCTGGAACTTCGCCTCCAGCTTCGAAGCCTGATCGGCCGAGACGTCCTTCAGTTTGTTCTTCGAGAGCGCCTTCTCGTAGGTCGCGACGGCGGCGGTCGCCGGCTGTTTCTTTGGCGCCGGGGCGACGTCACTGTCGAAGGTCTGCGGGCCAGAGGGGCGAACGCCGGTTCCGTGAATGCGCGACATGGTGCTCCTTGAAGTGAAGGTTCGGCGACTCTGACACGCGGAGGTGCCGTGGTGCGCAACCTCGTGACGTCGAATTTTCATCCCCGGCGTGAAGCCTCCACGCAGCGGGTGCATTCAGCGCCCGCCATGCATGACGAAGCGACGCTGCAGCGAATCGAGGCGATGTTGATGAACCTCCGCGATCAACTCGACGAGCTCACCGAGCGCGTCGACGTGCGCATGGCGGAGCAACGCACCCAGCTCGTCCGCCTCCGCCGCGAATTCGCGCGGCTGAACTCGAAGACCTTCAGCGATTCGATGCTGGTCCGGCACCATCGGCCGTTCTCGGGCCTGCCTCGCACCAGTTGACGAGTTGTCTGCTGCAAAAACATCGGCTCTCGATAGTGAATGCAGCAGACAACCATCGAAACAGCCTCGAGGAGCGCGCACAGGGTGGCCTTCGGCTCCGCCTGCTTCGCGCCCGCCGAGCCAGACGAACAGGAGCCGGCCAGCGCGCCGCACAGTGCCAACGCGATGACGCCCATCTTCCGGCACAGGGGGCCGCACATTATCTTTCGCGACGCTGTTCCCCACAGGTCGTGAACCCGGTGTCGGTTGTCGAAAGGTGAAAGCAATGGCTGGTTCGGTGAAGTGGTCGGCGTTTGTGCTGTAGTCGTTAGGCCGCGAAGTTTTGGCGCTCGCGGAGGAGTTCAAGGCGCAGCTCGAGCCGCGCCTCGGCGCGGGCGTGCTCGATGGGTTGCGCTGCTATCTCGAAGAGTTCGACGGCAAGCGCGCCGAGGCGAGCAATGCGTTGGGCACGCTGAAACTCGCGACGCGCGAACAGGAAGAAGCCGTGGCGCACGCCATCGCGCTTCTTTCCGTCGGGCGGCGCGCGCTCGTTCGTGCAGGAGCGAACGTCACGCAGCGTCAGGCGTTCGGCATCACGAAGAAGTACGACGCAAAGGTGGTCGGGAGCGTGGTCGCGGCGCTTGATTCGTTTCTCGTCGGGGCCGGCAAGTACCCCGAGCTCACGCGCGCCGCGGGCATGTTGAGTTCAGATCTCGATGAGATGAAGGCGCTCCGCGATGGGCTCATCGCCGCCGACCAGTCGCAGGAAGCGAAGAAGAGCGCTCGCAAGGAACCGGTGTTGCAACGCAACGCCGCGCAGAAGCGCATCGAGCGCGCGATCGACGACATCGTCAACGCGGGGCTCCTCGCGTTCGTGAAAGACCCGGCGACGTCGCGCCGGTTCGCGGAGCTCGTGCCGTCGGCCCGGCGGCCTGCTCCGAAGCGTCCGCCTCCGGCTTCGTAAAGCGGTTCGCCGAGTCGTCTGCTGCATCATGAGTACTGAATACGCATGGTGCAGCAGACAACGGTGCACTCGCTCCGCCGGCTCGAACGCTCTGCGTGTTCACACCTGCGCTCTCCGTGCCGGTGTGCGCGCTCTCCGTGCCGGGAGGCGCGCTCGCCCTCGCGGCATGTGGGCTCTCCGCGTCGGGCAGACCGCGCTCCCGGTTGCCAGTGATGCTCCCCACGTCGAGACGAACGCGCTCCCGTTTGCAACGCATGCTCGCCGTGTCCGGTCGAACGCTCTCCGTGTCGACACGAAGGCTCTCCGTGTCGGGAGGCGCGCTCGCCCTGTCGGGAGGCACGCTCTCCCTGTCAGAATGAAGGCTCTCCACGCACATTGCGTACATCTGCCGACTCAGTGGAAGAGCCGCAGATCGGCCCGCTGCGCTCGAGGTACGGCGTGCACGGGCCGACGATTTTTCCATCGGGCGTCGCGCGACACACTCCAGAGGTCGAGCGCGACGTCGAGGTTGCCCAGCGCCACCATCACCCACGTGCACTTCGGGCAGTCGCCGTTCGCACCGAGCCTCACGCCCCCGAACAACGGTGGAACGTCGACATCGGCGATCTCCACGTACGGAGCGAACATTCGGTCGCTCTGCACGCCGAACGCCTCAGGGTTGCGCGGTGGTCCGGCCGCTCCCATTCGTCCCGGCGAGATGACGTACGCCTAGCGGTTGTGGATCAGCTCCACGCCGAGCCCGCGATACGTCGCCGAGAAATGGCCGTCGGAGAGCAGCGCGCGCTGCGCTTCACACAATCGCCGCAGCTCGACCTTCGCTTCTCCCTGCTTCGAGATCGCGGCGAATGACACGAAGCGGTGCGCGAGTTCCAGAAACGCCGGCCAGCGCGCCCGCGACGACCAGCAGCTTCTTCATCACTCAGCCCCAGGTGATGCGGAAGGTGACGCCGTGCTGCTCGGGGAGGCGCTCGATGATCTCCACGTTGCCGTCCTTCGCGCCGATCAGCACCAGCGTCTCCGACAGCAGCCCCTGCCGGTATTCGGCGATCATCGTCGTGTTGTCAGCGGTGCGCGCGAGGTACTGCGGCGCGGTGAAGGTGCGCAGCCGCACTTCCTTCGGACCGACTTCGGTGAATTCTGCTTCGAGGTAGTTGGTCGCCTGCTTGAAGTTGCGGCCCATGCGTTCGAGCGCGCGGCGCGGGCCGAGGAGCTTCGCGAGCGCGAGCGCGGCGATGCCCAGCGGCGTCTCCACGAAGCCCTGCATGAAGATGCGCCCCAGCTGCCGGTAGCGGTCGGCCTCGGCGATCTCGCCCAGCGTGTGCTGCCCGAGCGCGCGCAGAAAATCGCTCCACACGTCGAGTGAATAGGCGGTCTGCAGCTTGTCGAGGTCGACGCCTCTGACCTTCGCCTCCTGCTTGAACGCCGGCGTGATGCGGTCGCGCAGCGCCTTGACGAGGGCTTCGATGGCCTGCCCGAAAACCACGGGTTCCTGGTCGGTACTCACGAGCGCGCGAGAGTAGCGGGACTCTGTGGCATATGCGCGCCATGCCGCTCTCGAAGCTCGAGCTGTTCCGCCTGCTGACCTCGTTCTCACCGAAGCGCGTCGACCTCAAAGGCGCCCCGTGGGACGCCCTCACCGATTGGCTCTTCGCGCAGGGCCTGGCGCCGCTCGCCGCGTACAACCTCGAGTACCGCCTCGGCGCGACGCAGGTGCCCGAGTGGGTGCGGCACCGCCTGCTCTCACTCTTTCAGGGGAGCGCCAACGACAACGTGATGAAGCTGGTGAACCTGAAGCAGTCGCTCGCGGAGCTGGAAGGGCGCCGCATCGTGATGCTCGGCGGCGTCAGCTACGTGGAGAGCCTGTACCCGCACGTCGCGTTTCGTCCCGTCGTCGACGTGCGCGTCTTCGTGGGGCCGATGGCCGTGGAGCCGCTCGCCACCTGGCTGCGGCGCGCGGAGTTCAAGGCGGTGGAGGGCGTGACCGACGCGGCGGGCGCGGCGAAGGTGCTCAGCGATACGCGCACGGAGATCTTCATTCACGGCGCGCTCCTCGACGACCCGAAGGAGGACGCGGCGCTGTTGTCGCGCGCCATCGCGATGCGCCCGTTCGGCGTGTCGGCGTACCGCCTGGAGCTGGAGGACGCGCTGCTGACGCAGGTGCTGCTGATGTCGCGCCAGAACTTCGAGGTGCCGGTGCTGGAGTTCCTCGATCTGCGCGAGCTGGTGTTGGGCGCGCCCGACATGGGCGGCGCGTATTCGCGGCCGCTCGACGTGGGGCTCGTGCAGGAGCGCGCGAAGAAGTGGAACCTCGAGGCCCCGCTGCGCACCGCGCTCGACGTCGTGGAGCTGCTGTGGCCCGAGACGACCGACGTCGTCACACGGCTGAAACCTTCGGCGCCTTCGCAGACCACGACCGCGCTCGAAACCCTGCGCTCGCTGTTGCTGGGCCGTTGAGGTATTCGCGACCGCCATGAGCTCGTTGCCCGTCGCCGCCATCCGCGCGCTGCGCCCGAAAGAATGGGTGAAGAACGGCGTGATGCTGGTGCCGTTGCTCTTCGCGAAGAGCTTCTTCGTCGAAGGCCTGATGTTGAAGGCGGCGCTGTCGATCATCTCGTTCAGCCTGTTGGCGAGCGGCGTGTACGTGCTCAACGACTGGTTCGATCGCGAGAAAGACCGGCTGCACCCCGAGAAGAAGAAGCGCCCGATCGCCGCGGGGGAAATCAACGGCGTGGGCGCGGTGGCGTTGATCATCGTGTGCTGGAGCGCCGCGTTCGGCATCGGCTGGTACCTGTCGATGGGTTTCATCGCGGTGATCGGCGCGTACCTGGTGATGCAGTTCGCGTACACGCTGGCGCTCAAGCACATGGTGTTGCTCGACATCATGACCATCGCGCTGGGGTTCATTCTCCGCGTGATGGCGGGCGCGGAGGCGATCGACGTCACCGTGTCGAACTGGTTGTTCCTCTGCACGATGCTGGGCGCGCTGTTCCTCGGGTTCGCCAAGCGCCGGGCGGAACTGAGCGCGCTCGAAGACGCGTCGTCACACCGCGCGAGCCTCGCGGACTACACGGTGCCGATGCTCGACCAGATGATGAGCATCTGCGCGGCGTGCAGCATTCTCGGCTACGGCCTGTACACGGTGTCGGCGGAGACGGTGGCGCACGTCGGCAGCGACCGCCTCAAGTTCACGGTGCCCTTCGCGGTGTACGCGGTGTTCCGCTACCTGTTCCTGATGCACAAGCGCGGAGCGGGCGGCGCTCCGGCGAAGGTGTTGCTGGGTGACAAGCCGCTGCTGGTCGACATCGCGTTGTTCGTGAGCGTCGCCGGCTTCGTGCTCTACGCGCGGTGAACAGCTCGAGGGGCGGTGTTCGAAGAGGGCTCCGTGCGCTTTCCGAACGAGCCTGAGCGCGACACCTCGGTGCCTTCACACCGAAAACCGCGTTCACCCGCGGCTGTGGTCGCGGGCGCGCGTCGGCATGCCCAACACCGCGGTGAGCCCCTGTTGCTGCGCG
>JBEHYH010000378.1:0-6540 GCA_048498275.1 Myxococcota bacterium
CCCACACGAAGCCGTCTTGCCGCACGGTCTTGCAGTAGCCGCCGATTTCAGCGTCGCGCTCGAGCACCACGAGGTCGCTGCCCTTGCCGAGCGCCGCCGCGGTCGAGAGCCCGGAGATGCCAGCGCCGATGATCAGCGTTTCCACGTCTTGCATGGCGCACGTCTTGCCGCATCGCGTGCGTGCGTCAAGGCTCGTGCACGAAGCTTTGAATCGTGTTGGAGCGCGGGCCGATGTTGGACCGCCGCCCGCCAGCATGGCTGTACGCGACGCTCGTGGCGCTCAACCTCGTGCTGTTTCTCCCGGTATTTCTGACCGCGGCGGGCCACGTCGACGTGCTGCCATTCACGCCGAAAGAGCACCCGCATGGCGCCTTCGGGTTCAACGCGGTCAGCGCGGTCGAATACGTCAAGGCGCTCGTGTTGCGGCGGCCGAACCTCGACGTGTTCCGCGTGTCGTTGGAGTTCATCGCGTTGTTGTTCATCACCGCGACGTGGCGCGGTTCGAATGGCGTTCGCCGTCTCGCGGCGTTCACCTACGCGGCGTTGGTCGCGCTGCTGGCGTACAACCATGCGTATCAGCGCTTCTGGCGAACGGAGCCCGCGCTCTGGGAAGACATCCGCCTGCTCCCGAGCCTGCTGGGCTACCTCTCCCAGGCGAAGGGCCCGATCGTGGCGACGTTCGCGGTCGCCGCCGCGGTCCTCGGGCTTACGGTGCTCGGCCTCGTCGCCAATCAGGCGTTTCGCGCGTGGCAACACACCGTCACGTGGTCAGGGCTGCGCGCGGTTCGCGTGATGATGCTGCTGTGCGTGGCGTCGTTGGCGTGGTTCGGAGTGCGCCGCGACGACCCGGTGTGGCAGCTCCCGTCGAAGGTGCTGGTCGACAACGTGCGACTCTCGCTGCGCCGGCGCGATCGCGTGTTGGAGCTCCGTTCGACGCCCGCGGACGAACGGTATCGACCGGCGCTGCGCGCTCGATTGGTGAAGAAGCCTCGCGTGTATTTGTTGATGCTCGAAGCATACGGCCAGCGGCTCGCGTCTGACCCCGAGCTGAAGGAGCCGTTTCGTGCCCTCGGCGCCCGGGTCGAGGAGCGCTTGAAGGCGATGGGGTACGGCGCGCGTACCGCGTACAGCGACTCACCGGTGTACGGCGGCAAGTCGTGGTTGAGCGTCGCGACGGTGCAGACCGGCGTGCGCATCGACACGCCCTCGCTCTACGACGAGATGGCGCCGCACGCTTCGCGGCTCCCGACCTTCACCTCCTTCTTCAAACAGCAGGGGTACCGCACATCGGCGTGTCTCCCCGGCAGCTATCGGAATGATCTCGGGCCCGATGCCTATGGCCGTGATGTGGTGCTCGACTCCCCCGCGCTCGGGTACGTGGGCCAGCGCTACGGCTACGTCGGCGTGCCCGATCAATTCTCACTGCGCGCGTACCATTCGCGCGTGCTCGCGAGTGAGCCACAGCCGCATCTGGCGTTCTATCTATCGATCTCCACGCATCACCCGTTCCCCGCGATTCCCTTCGATGGTGGGCCTGACTGGCCGGCGATCGAAGGGGCTGATCGCATCGAGTCGGCGTTGCATGGCCCGTACTTTCACAGCGTGGAATACCAGTGGCGAACGTTGTTGGAGTTCATCGAAGGCGAAGCGGGCGATGACGCCGTCTTCATTCTCATCGGCGATCACCAGCCGCTGCTCGAAGGCACGATGGAACAGGAGCGCGAGTTCGCGAAGCAGCAGTCGTCGTTCACTCCGGTGCACGTGATTTCGCGCAACCATGAGTTCGTCGAACGCTTCGCGGCCTACGGTTTCACGCCCGGCATCTTTGCTGAACCGGGCACGGGCAATCTGAAGCACGAAGGGCTCCAATCGTTGTTCATTCACGAGATCGTCGGTGAATACGGCGGTCCGGGTGAACAGCGCTTCACGCAATACTACCCGCAGGGCCTCGGCCTCGGCGCGCTCGTCGCGCCTCAGTGATGGAGCTGCAGGTTGCTCACCAGCACGCCGTCGACGTCGTCGCGGCCAGTGAGGTCGACTTCTCCTTCGAGAAACCAGTCCTGCTCGCCGGTCGAGTCCATCAGCGTGTGACGCACCTTCCACCGGCGATCACCGTCGGGGATCAACTGCGTCAGCACCGGCTGACGTGAACGCGGCGTGATGTCGAGTTGCGGGCATGCTTCGAGCGCCTTCGCGTCCATGCCCCACGCTTCGGCCGCTTCATCGAGGCGGCGATTCGCGAGCAGACGCGCCAACTGGTGCATCTCGGTGCGCACGCGTCGTGCGAGCAGCTTCTCGTTCTTCGCGAGATCGATCTTCGGCCGCGGCGCTTCTTCGCCCGGAGCCGTGACCAGCCCGAGCTCACGCCCGTAGCGATGCGCTTCCCACTCCGCGAGCAGCGACGAGTCGGTCTGCTTCAACGTCGTCAGCAAGAACGCGGCGATGTCCTCGAGCTGCTCGCTCCGCGCGCCTTCCGGCACGTTCTGCAGAATCGTCTTGTACGCATCAGAGATGTACCGGAGCAGCACGCCTTCGCTCCGCTGCAGCCCGTAGTCCTTGATGTAGTCGTTGAAGGTCGTCGCGGTCTCGAACAGCTCCCGCGCGATCGACTTCGGCCGCACGTTGTCGTGCGCCACCCACGGGTGCTTCGCGGTGAACTCGTCGAACGTGCCGTAGATCAGCGGAGCCAGCGGCTTGGGGTACTCGACCTTCTCGAGCTCCTCCATGCGCTGGTCGTATTCCATGCCCTGCGCCTTGAGCTCCTGGATCTTCTGACCCTTCGCGCGATCGAGCTGCGCGTATAAAACCGAATCAGGGCTCTCGAGGATCGACTCCACGCATGACACCACATCGAGCGCGTACGTCTCGCTCTGGGGATCCAGCTTGAGCAACACCTCGAGCAGGAACAACGAGAGCGTGTGATTGAGCGAGAAGTCGCGCTGCAGCCCCGACAGCACGCGCGGCCGTTTCGGCAACCCGCGCTGATTCTTCTCGATGGTGACGATGCCGGCGTCGACGAGGCTCCGCATCAACGCGCGCGAGTGTTTGCGCAGCCGCGCCTTCGCGATGTCGTAGGTGTGCGAGAGGCCGATGAGCTGCACCAGCCGCCGGTACCCATCGATGACGGTGTCTTCATGCGCCTGCAGCAGCGAGATGATGAGCCCGTGCGTCACCGTGAAGCGCGACTCGAGCTTCTCCGGCTGTGACGTGCGCAGCTTCTCGAACGTCGACGCATCGAAGTGCACGTAGCCCTTCGTCGGCGCCTTCTGCATCGTGACGTTCTTCTTGCCCTCGGCCTTCTTCTGCTGGAGCCGCGCATTCTCGATCACATGCGCCGGCGCCTGCGCGACGACGTACCCGACGTCATCGAAGCCCTTGCGGCCCGCGCGCCCGGAGATCTGCTGGAAGTCGCGCACCGGCAGAATCACCGTCTTCTCGCCGTCGAACTTGCAGAGCTGCGTGAAGAGCACCGTGCGAATGGGGATGTTCACTCCGACTCCGAGCGTGTCGGTGCCGCTCACGATCTTCAGCATGCCCTGCTGCGCGAGGCGTTCGACGAGCCGGCGATATTTCGGCAACAGACCCGCGTGATGAATGCCGATGCCATGCAGCAGAAACCGCTTCAGCTCCCTCCCGAACGGCGTGTCGAAGCGGAAGCCCGCGAGCGCGTCTTTGATCTTCTGCTTCTCTTCCTTCGTCGACACGTCGATCGACATCAGGTTCTGCGCTTCTTCAGCGGCGGCGCGCTGCGAGAAGTTCACGAGGTAGATCGGCGCGCGATTCGCGGCGAGCAGGTCCTGCACCGATTCGTGCAACGGCGTCTCCGCATAGCGGAACTCGAGCGGCACCGGGCGCTGCGCTGAACGCACCTCGGCGAGGTCGCGATGCGTGATGTCTTTGAGACTGTCCGCGATCGCAGTCGTGTCGCCGAGCGTCGCCGACATCAGCAGAAACTGCGTGTCGGTCATCGTGAGCAACGGCACCTGCCACGCGACGCCGCGCTCCTTGTCGCCGTAGTAGTGGAACTCGTCCATCACCACGCACTCGGCGAATAGACGCTGCTCACGAATCGCGAGCGACGAGAGAATCTCGGCGGTGCAGCAGATGATCGGCGCCTTCGAATTGATCGCCGCGTCGCCGGTCATCATGCCGACGTTCTCCGCGCCGAACGCGTCGCACAGCGCGAAGAACTTCTCGTTCACCAGCGCCTTGATGGGGCACGTGTAGAAGCTCGTTTTGCCCTCGGCCATCGCCATGAAGTGAAAGGCGAGGGCGACCATCGACTTGCCCGAACCCGTCGGAGTCGCGAGCACCACGTGCTTGCCGCCCAGCAGCTCCAGCACCGCTTCTTCCTGCGCGGGGTAGAGCGAGAGCCCGGTGTTGGTCGCGTAGCTGACGAACCGATCGAGCACCTGATCAGCGGTCAGCTTCGGTTCACCATTTTTCGGCAGGAGGGCGGCGAGCGGCGCAGTACTCAAAGCGGCGTGCTTAAAGCGCATCGTCGCCGCCGCGTCACCCGCCATGGGTATGTAGTCGCTTTGTGTTACAAGTGGCGCCATGTCGACTCCGACCACCATCCGCCTCGACCCGAAGCTGAAGAAGCGCATCGAGAAGCTGGCAAAGGCGCTGGACCAGTCACCGCACAGCTTGATGGTTGCGGGCATTGAGGACTCTGTGCGCGACGCCGAATCGCGGCTGGCGTTCCTGAAGGAAGCGCGGCGCCGGAAGGCGCAGTTCGATCAAGATCAGCTGGGCTACGAGCTCGGCGATCTCCATTCGTGGTTCCAGCGCTCAGCGAAAGGCGAGCGGGTCGCGTTCCCTCCGCCGCGCCGCCTGTCTGACAAGTGAGTTACCGATTTCACGTTGTGCCCGAGGTGGCTGACGACCTGGCCCGCATCCGCGACCATCTGCTTACGCACGAGGCAGCATGGGTCGAGGAGCGCCTGGTGACGCTCGAAGAGGCGCTCGCTGCATTGGTGCGCAACCCATTCATCGGTCGGCCCAACGGCGAGTTCCGCGAGCTGATCGTCGGTCGCGATGCGTGGGGGTATGTCGCGCTGTACTTCGTAGATGAGCCGAGGCGTGTCGTGCAGGTTCTTGCGGTCCGTCAGCAGCGAGAATCAGGCTACGCGCGCTGATTTTCTGGACCGTGCGGAGGGCGAGTCGTTCTTGCAACTCAACCGCGCTCAACTGCATCTGTGCCGCAACGCTCGCGCGGAGTTCGCTCGCGTTCCTGTCTTCCCATCTCGAACGAACGATGCACCGACAGGAAGAAGTTCTGGAAGCTTGGAACAAACATGAGGGGCCGAACCCACTTTGGCGGCGCGAAATCAGCGGAAAGGAGTCGATGCATACATGTGCACACAGTGTGATCCCAGATCGGCTCCGATCGCGCTGAGGCCGGTAAATCGGCCTCGGAAAACTCGAATTTGACAGGGGTTTTCCCGCGATCAAGATGCGCTACAGACATGTCGGAGATCCCCCGGATCGGGGGGGAGTTGGCGAAGGTTCAACCCCCCGTAAACAGCCCAGAAAAGTCGCTGACGCGCTTCCACGAGCGACTCCTTGCGGAGGAGCTGACGGGGAAGGTCGCCGACGGGCAGGCCCGCGTGATGCGCGCGGTGGCCGAGGCGAAAGTCGACCTCAACCCCCACCAGTTGGAAGCCGCGGTCTTCGCGATGGATTCGCTCTCGCGCGGCGGCTGCATGCTCGCGGACGAGGTCGGTCTGGGCAAAACCATCGAGGCCGGCATCGTCATCGGCCAGCTCGCCAGCGAAGGCAAAGGCCGCATTCTGGTGCTCTCGCCCGCGACGCTGCGCGCGCAGTGGCAGGCGGAGCTCAAGGAGAAGTTCGACGTCGAATCGGTCGTCGTCGATGGCCGTACGATTCGCGCGACCGGCAACGCATTCGATCAGCCGTGCGTCGTCATCGCGTCGCACCCGTTCGCTGCGTTCCGTCAGGAGCTCGTCTCGCAGATTCAGTGGGACCTCGTCGTCATCGACGAAGCGCACCGCCTGCGCAATTCGCACAAGCCCAACAACAAGATGGGCAAGGCGCTGAAGGCCGCGCTCGGCAAGGCGCCGAAGCTGCTGCTGACCGCGACTCCGCTGCAGAACGAGATGAGCGAGCTGTTCGGGCTCATGTCGCTGCTCGACGAGGCGATCCTCGGGCCTGAAGAAGCGTTCCGCGCGCACTTCCCGATCGACGCGGAGACCGGCGGCCTGACGGAGCAGAGTCAGAAGGAAATCCGCTCCCGCATCGCGCCGGTCGTGCAGCGCACGCTGCGCCGTCAGGTGCGCGAATACGTGAAGTACACGAACCGCCGCTCGGTGGTCGAAGACTTCACGCCGCTGCCCGAAGAACAGGCGCTCTACGAAGAGGTCAGCGAGTACCTGCGCCGCCCGGAGAGCGCGGCCATCGAGCCCGCGAAGAAGACGCTGCTCACGCTCGTCTACCGCAAGCTGCTCGCGTCATCGACGTACGCCATCGCGCCCACGCTGCGGAAGTTGTCTGAGACGCTCGAGAAACGGCTGGCTGCAG
>JBEHYH010000379.1:0-6529 GCA_048498275.1 Myxococcota bacterium
TCCACAAGACCATCGTGCCGGGCGGTCGCCGGTCTGCGTTCGACTGCATCCAGTACACCTCCTCCGGCACCGAAGGCCCTTCACCAAAGAAGTAGTGCACGCCGATGTGCGAGTTCATCAAACGCGGGTACTGCGCGCGCAACGGCGTCGACCGGTACCACGCCACGAAGTCGCGGGCCTCCGCCCAGTCGGAGTTCCATTTCCAGGGCACCGACTTGAGCAACTGGGGCGACACCAGCGGGATGAAGAGCGCGAGGGCGACGCCGAAGAAGACCTTCTTGAGTGAGAACCGATTGATCAGCCACTCACACCCCGCGCTCGCCAGCAGCGCCCACATCGGGGTAGCGACAAGCATGTAACGAATCTCTCCGTTACTGGCCATTTTGCCTTTCCAATAGAGAAGGCTGTGCACCGCGAGAATGCCGAGCGGGAAGCCGGCGATGATCAGCTCCACGCGGCGGTGATGCGCCTCGGCGTTCTCACCCCAGAGCCCGGCGATTTTTGCGCTCAACGCCGCGCGCCAGGTGCTCACCCAACCCAGCAACGTGGGAATGATGGCCAGCGGCGAAGTGACGATGGGCAGCGTGTAGATGAACTTGAACGGAGAGCCGGGCTTGTACGCGCTCTCCGCCGAATACGGCCAGTTCGCGGGGAGCCACCTCCACCACGGGGTCGACGAGTGCTCGACGAGCGCGCCCCCGAGCGACCACCCGATGAGCGGCAACGGGAGCAACAGCACCGCCGCGGAGCGATGCAGGATCAACGCCCCGCCCGCGAGCAGCAGCACGCCGAAACCCTCGGGGCGCGACGCGGGGGAAACGCCAGCGGCGAGCGCGAACAACCACCACCAGCGACGCTGGTACGCGAGCAGCGCGGTGGCGATGAGGAGCGCGAACGGCAGCTCGGTGAGCTCGGAGAACGAGTGCAGGAACACCAGCGGTTGACCCAGCACGAACATGAACGCGAGCACCGGCGAACGCTGCTTCTGCCCGCGGGCGACCTGCATCGTGAGCCACGCGATGCCCAGCGCGATGAGCGTGCTCAACACGCGAACGCCCGCGCGGCCCGCGACGAGCGACGGCACCGCGTAGAGCCCCGTGCACACCGGCCGGCCCCACACGTGGAAGAAGAGCCGCGGCTCGTCGAATGCCCGGTGCGCGAACAGATAGTGCGTGCACGAATCTCCGAGGAGAAACCCTTCGGCCATCACTCCGAACACGAGCGAGAGGGCCGCGAAGACGGCGGCTGAACCCCACAGGGCGCGCCGCTGAAACACATCGTCACTCACAGGCATCACCCGCGCGAATGACAGGGTGGGCCGCCGGTTTCAAGCCTGCTAACCGCGCGCGGCATGGCTCCGCAGTTCGATGTCTCGAAGATCGATCTCGACGCATTTCTCAAAGACGTGAACGCGCTCGGTGAAGAGCTGCGCGCGAGCTACGGCGAAGATGACCTGAAGCACCTGGCGCGCATGGAGCGCTGGGGCCGCATCGCGAGCGCCGTCGGAGCAGCGACCGCGTGGCTCGCTCCGAACCCTCTGAGTGCGGCGGCGTTGAGCCTCGGGCGTTCGACGCGTTGGCTGCTGATGCATCACGTGGGTCACCGCGGCTACGACCGTGTGCCGGGCGCGCCTGCGCGGCTGACGAGCTCGAAGTTCGCGAGCGGTGCGCGGCGGTTCATCGACTTCCTCGATTGGATTGAACCGGAGGCGTGGAAGTACGAGCACAACGTGCTGCACCACTCGTACACCGGCGAAGACACCGACCCCGATCTCGTGGAGCGCAACACCGAATGGGTGCGGCAACTGCCGAAGCCCGCGCGCTGGGCGCTGTTCGGCGTATTGGCGGCGACGTGGCGCGCTTCGTATTACGCGCAGAACACCACGCGCGCGCTGCGCGGCCGCGAGAAGCAGCTCAAGCCCGACGTCGCGCAGATGCCGGAGTTGTTGCAGTTCATGCGCGACAACTGGGTGCCGTATGCGGTGGGCCAGTTCGTGATTTTTCCCGCGCTCTATCTGCCATTGGGCCCGTGGGCCGCGTTCTCAGCCGCGGCGAATTCGGTGATGGCCGATATTCTCACCAACCTTCACACCTTCATCGTGGTGGGGCCGAATCACTCGGGCGACGACCTCTACCGCTTTACCGACGGGCCGAAGAACAAGGCGGAGCGCTACCTCCGCCAGGTGCTCGGCAGCGTGAATTATAAAACAGGTGGCGATCTCAACGACTGGCTGCACCTGTATTTGAATTACCAGATTGAGCATCACCTCTGGCCCGACGCGCCGATGCGCAGCTACCAGTGGCTGCAGCCGCGCGTGCAGGCCATCTGCGAGAAGCACGGCATTCCGTACATTCAGCAGAGCGTGTGGGCGCGGCTCAAGAAGCTCTCGGAGATCTTCGTCGGCGAAAACTCGATGCGCGTGATGGAGCGCACCGAGTCGAAGAGCGTCGCGGCCTGATCACTTCGCAGCAGCAGCGCGGCGCGCGAGCTCGGTGAATTCAGGAATGCCGTAGGCGGTGCCGGCAATGCCCCAGCCTCCCTCGGCGGCTTCGCTCAAGATGACCCAGGTGCGCGCGGCGAGGCCGGGGTCGTTCGCGTACTTCGCGACGATCTCCGTCGCTTCCTTCGTGATCTGCCGCTGGCCGTCACGTTTCAGCGACCCCGGAGGCGTCACGATTTGAATGCGCACGACGGAGGCGGGTTGAGCGGCGCCCGTACCGAGCGCGCTCTCGGGCAGGCGGTGGATGAACGCCGCCGTGTTGTTGAGATGAAATGGCCCGGGGTTCGCGACGCCTTCGGCGCGGAGCACCGCGTGGGTGAGCTCCTTCACCAGTTGCGGGTCGGCATCGGCGGGGAACAACTTCGCGGGGGCGTAGACGTCGATCATCGGCATGGTGAAGCTCCTTTGGGGTTATGATGGCCGTCATAGCTAATTATGACGACATTCATAGTCAAGGCGAACACCCATGGCCGGTGACGCCAAAGAGAAGATGATCGCGAGCGCGGCGAAGCTGCTGGCGACGCGCGGGTTGCAGGCGTCGTCGTTCGCGGAGGTGCTCGCCGCGTCGGGCGCGCCGAGAGGGTCGATCTACCATCACTTCCCCGAGGGGAAGGACCAGTTGGTGAGCGCCGCGCTCGGGTTGGTGAGCAAACGCGCGCAGGACTTTCTCGAGACGAAAGCAGGCGCGCCCGCGCGCGAAATAACCTCGACGTTCCTGGGCATGTGGCGCGAGCTGCTGACGCGTTCGCAGTTCACCGCGGGGTGCGCCGTGGTCGCGGTGACCGTCGCCGCCGATTCGCCGGAGCTGCTCGAACAGACCGCGGCGATTTTCGGAGGCTGGAAGGAGCAACTCGCGCGGCTGCTGCATGAAGGCGGCATCGCGAAGGCGCGCGCGGAGCGGTTCGCGACCACGTTGCTCGCGGCGAGTGAAGGCGCGGTGGTGTTGAGCCGCGCGGCGAAGAGTCTCGAACCGTTCGAAGCGGTGGCGGCTGATCTCATCGAAGACGCGGCGCGCCTCTCGAAGAAATGAAGTCACCCCGACCCTCTCCCGTGAAACGGGAGAGGGGTTTTCGAGAGTTCCTCGCTTAAGAAGCGCGCCATGCATTGGATCCACGACGCCGTGGTCTTCCTCGGAGCGGCGGTCATCGGGGTGGCGCTCTTCAAACGACTCGGCCTCGGCGCGGTGCTCGGCTACCTCGCGGCGGGCGTCGCCATCGGGCCTTCCGGGCTCGGGCTCGTCGGTGACGTCGGCCAGGTGATGAGCGCGTCGGAGCTCGGCGTGGTGCTGCTGCTCTTCGTCATCGGCCTCGAGCTGCAACCGCAGCGCCTGTGGACGATGCGCGGCAACGTGTTCGGCCTCGGCAGCCTGCAGGTCGCCGCGACGACTGCGGTCTTCTTCCTGATTCTCTGGGCGACGGGCATGCCGCCGGCCACGGCCTTCGTGCTGGGCTTCGCGTTCTCACTCTCTTCCACCGCGCTCGCCGTCGCCGCGCTCGCTGAACGCAATCAACTCGCCGCGCAGCACGGCCGCATCGCGTTCGGCATTCTCCTGTTTCAAGACGTCGCGGCGATCCCGTTCCTCGCGCTGGTGCCCATGCTCGCGGCTGAGAACCCCGACCTGCCGAAGCAGGCCTCGGGCGGCCCCGGAGTGCTCATGGTGCTGGCGACCTTCGTCGCCATGGTCATCGCGAGCCGCGTGGTGCTGCGCCCGGTGCTCAAGCTCCTCGCGGGTTTGAAGGTGCCCGAGGTCTTCACCGCGTCATCGCTGCTGGTGGTCGTCGGCACCGCGCTGCTGATGGAGAAGATCGGTCTCTCCGCGACGCTCGGCGCGTTCCTCGCCGGCGTGCTGCTCGCCGACTCCGAATATCGCCACGAGCTGGAAGCCGACCTCGCGCCGTTCAAGGGCCTGCTGCTCGGGCTCTTCTTCATCGCGGTCGGCATGTCGGTGAACCTGTCGCTCGCCGCGAAGGAGCCCTTCAAGATCATCGGCATCGTGCTCGCGCTGGTCGCCATCAAGGGCGTCGTACTCTTCGGCATCGGTTACTGGAGAACGAAGGACAGACTCTCGGCGCTGCGCCTCGCCATCTCGACCTCTCAAGGAGGCGAGTTCGCGTTCGTGGTGGTGAAGCTCGCCACCGACACGCACCTGATGTCGGAAGAACTGCAGCAGCTCGTCATCTTCGTGGTGGGCGCGTCGCTCGCCACCACGCCGATCTTCTACGCGCTGTTCGAGCGCTTCATCGCGCCGGGCATGTCGAAGAAGTCGCAGCGCGCGTACGACAAGGTGGAGACCAGCGACGAGCCGCCGGTGCTCATCGCGGGCTTCGGCCGCGTCGGTCAGGTGGTCGGCCGCGTGTTGCTGGCGCGGAAGATCCCCTTCGTCGCGTTGGACGCGAGCCCCGACCACGTCGACTTCATCCGCCGCTTCGGCAACAAGGTCTTCTACGGAGACGCCTCGCGCCTCGAGCTCCTCGAAGCCGCCGGCGCCGGGAAGGCGAAGGTCTTCGTGCTCGCCATCGACGACGTGCAGTCGAGCCTCACCTGCGCGAGAGCGGTGCAGAAGCACTTCCCCAACCTCCACATCGTGGCGCGCGCGCGAAACCGTCAGCACGCGTACGAATTGATGGCGATGGGCATCAAGGACCTCGTGCGCGAGACCTTCGAAGGCAGCGTCACGCTGACCCGGTCGGTGCTGACTCAGCTCGGCGTGAACTTCAGTGACGCCACCCGCGCCCTCGAGCTCTTCAGCACCTACGACGAGAAGCTGCTGGTGGAAGGCTTTGAAATGCGTGGAGATCTCGAGCGCCTGCAGGCCCGCGCGAACTCGGCCCGCGCTGAGCTCGAACGCATCTTTGAGGCCGACGCCGCCGCGCTGCAGGACCCGCCAAAGCCGAGCTAGGGAAAGGTTGCACTCAGAGCAGGTTTGGGGTGTCTCACCTGATCATGAACGCTTCCAAGTCGCTCGCCCTCGCCTTCTGCGTCGGCTTTTTCGTCGCCGCACCCGTGACCAGCTGCGGCCCCACCTCGGGAGCCTGTGATGCCGACTCGTGCGCCCACGGCTGCTGTG
Source organism: Myxococcota bacterium (assembly GCA_048498275.1). Classification (GTDB taxonomy): domain Bacteria; phylum Myxococcota; class Myxococcia; order Myxococcales; family Myxococcaceae; genus Archangium_A. Next base: position 5,568 of record JBEHYH010000379.1, read on the forward strand.
ACGCGGCCGGCAAGTGCCAGACGGCGACCTCCGTCTTCCAGTGCGGAAACAACGGTCAGAGCTGCCAGGTTTGCGCCGCGACCCAGCAGTGCATCATCGGCATCTGCACCGGCGGCATCGGCGGCGGTGGCAACGGAGCAACCGGCGGCGGCTTCGGTTCAATCGGCGGCGGCAACGGCGCGACTGGCGGCGGCTCGACGTCGACCGGCGGTGGCTTCGGCACCACAGGCGGCGGCTCGACGTCGACCGGCGGTGGCTTCGGCAACACCGGCGGTGGCTCGACGTCGACCGGCGGCGGCTTCGGCACCACGGGCGGTGGCTCGGCGTCGACCGGCGGCGGCTTCGGCACCACCGGCGGTGGCTCGGCCATCGGCGGCGGCGTCGGTTCGACCGGCGGAGGCACCGCGGCCACGTGCAGCACCGCGACGGCCCTCACCTTCAGCGGCGGCGAGTTCGGTGTGTCGGGCACCACCAGCGGCGCGCAGAACAACATCGACTTCGCCTGCACCAGCGGCGCCGATACCGGTGAAGACATCGTCTACAGCTTCTCGCTCGCGAGCTCGACCCTCTTCACGGCGTACGCCTCGTTCGAGACCACGACCGGCGGCCTCGCCATCGTGCAGCTCGGCCAGTGCACGTCGCGCAGCGGCAGTGACTGCGTCGCGCCTACCGCGACGTCGCCGTACATCCAGTCGACGCTCCCGGCGGGCACCTGGGGCCTGGTCGTGAAGACCGCGGCGGGCAGCAGCGGCGCGTTCAGCATCAGCGGCTACACCGAGACGGCGGCGACGGGCGGCGGCTCCGGTACGACGGGCGGCGGCTCCGGTACGACGGGCGGCGGCTCCGGCACGACCGGTGGCGGCTCCGGCACGACGGGCGGCGGCTCCGGCACCGGCACCGCGCTCACGAACGGGAACACCAGCAGCATCAGCGGCGGCCTGCAGACGCAGACGGTCTATTAC
>JBEHYH010000380.1:0-6522 GCA_048498275.1 Myxococcota bacterium
GAGCAGCACCATCACCCCGATGAAGAAGTCCATCAGACCCAGCATCTGACTGATCTGCGACTTGAAGCTGGCGGCGTCCTGCACGCGCGCGACGCCCGGCACGTTCGCCAACACAGCACGAACGGCGCGCGCCTTCCCGGGCGCGGTGGTGACGAGCACGGTGTTCGCGTCATCACCGAGCCCGAGGAGCTTCTGCAGCTCCGCGCGCTCCATCGCGACCGATTGGCCCATCAGGGGGTCCGACAGGGCGCCGACGCGCAACGTCGTGCGGGTGCCCGTCGCGTCGAGCACGAGCTCGTCTCCGACGCGAACCATCAGCGAGAGCGCGAGCTGTCGCGGCAGCACCAGGGTGCCGGGCTCCGGTAACACCACGCGCCCCTCGGCGGTCACAGGTCGATCCAACTCGCTGTCGGGCGGCAGCCCTTCGAGCAGCACGTCTTTCGAGGCGCCGTTCGCGGTGAGCTTCGCGGGCGCGGTGACGATGGCCTCGACCCCGCTCACTCCGACCAGCGCGTTCGCCTCGGCGGTCAGGTCGATGATCGGCCGCGGCGCGAGAAGATCGGCGCGCACGTCGAAGCGGTGCGTGAGGTCGAGCTCGGTGTGGAGCCCGGCCTGCATCGAGTCGCCCATCGCGGCGGTGATGACGATGACCAGCAGCGCCGCCGCCACGCTGATCGCCGTACCGAACGAACGCCCGGGGTGCACCAGCAACGCGCGCATGCCCAGCCGCAGCCAGAGCGGGCCGGCGCGCGGCGCGAGGCGGAAGAGGCCCGTGCGTTGCGGGCGCTCGGCGCGAATGGCCTCCACCGGAGCGATGCGCGTCGCACGCCAGGCGGGCCACGACCCGGCGAACATCGCGGCGCCCAGCGCCATCACCAACCCGACGGCCCAGAGGTCGGGGTGCAGCGAGGTGACGACGGTAGGAATCCCCAACTCGTCTGCGTAGCCGCGCGCCATGCCCACCCCGCCGAGCGCGCCGGTGACGACGCCGACCGCCGCGCCCGCCAGCGCGAGCAGCGCGGCCCACGCGAGGTGATGCCGGAGGATACGCCCGCGCGGCACGCCCAGCGCCGACAGCGTTCCGATGATCGGCCGCTGGGTTTCCACGAGCCGGCTCAACAGCGCGAGCGCCACGAAGGTCGCCACCCCGAGGAAGAAGAGCGGGAAGAAGAACGCCATCTCCTTGAGGCCGTCGACGTCGAGTTGCATCAACCGCACCCCCGGGAGCTCCTCCGCGCGCGTCTGGCTCAACACGCGCCCGGCTCCGAGCGACCGAGAAACGGCGTCCATCGGCGACGCTTCTGATTCAGGTGCGTAGAGCACCTGGTTCACGGTGCCTTCCGGCGCGATGGGAGTCAGGGCCTCGCGGCGCAGCCACAGCACCCCGAACTCGTCGGGCGTGGGCATGAGGTCTTGCGCGTCGCGCGCCACCCACAGGTACTCGGCGCTGACCGCGACGCCGGAGACCGTGAAGGTCTTGAGCCCACCGACATCGAGCTCCACCGTGCTGCCGACGTGAAGCGCGTGTTGTCGCGCGAGGTGTTGCTCGACGAGCACCGCGGAGTCGCCGTCAGGCAGCGCGCCTTCCGTCAGCAAAGGCAGGTCGAACACCGGCGCACCGACGTCGGGGAGCGAGATCAACCGGCCGGTGAGTCGAACCTCGCCGCCGCTTCCGTCGCTGAAGCGGCCGTTCGCGATTCGCGCGGGGCGGTCGAGCACCACGCGCCCCTCCGCTCGCGCCACCCCGGGTAACGCGGAGATCGCCGCGACGTCGACCCCGCCCAACTGCGACAACTCGACGGACATCGGCGCGAGGTGCAGCGCGGAGCGGGTCGCCGTGTAGCTGTCGCGGAGATCGCGGTACCCCGCGTAGTTGGCGACGAAGAGCATCACCCCCATCGAGATCAACGCGACCACCGCCAGTGCCTGCCCTTTCTGTGCGCGGAGATCGCGCAGCAACTTCCGGCGCAGCACGGTCAGGCCTCCGGGCGCGGGTTGAGGGTGTCCTCCACGATGCGGCCGTCGCGCAGCAGCAGCACGCGATCGGCTACCGGCGCGTAGGTCGGGTTGTGGGTGACGATGATCACCGTGCGGCCGTGTACGCGCGCCGCGTCCACCAGCAGCTTGAGCACCTCACCTCCGGTGGCTTGATCGAGCGCGCCCGTCGGCTCATCACACAGCAGCACTTCGGGCTGCTTCGCGAGCGCGCGCGCGATGGCGACACGCTGCTGCTGGCCACCCGAGAGCTCTGACGGAAACGCGTCACGCTTCGCCGCGAGCCCCACTGACGCGAGCGCGGCATCGGCGCCGTGGGTCTGCCCCACGAGCTCCGCGGCGAGCGCGACGTTCTCCCACGCGGTCAGCGTCGGCACGAGGTTGAAGAACTGAAAGACGAAGCCCACGCGCTTGCGACGCACGTCACACAGCGCGTCTTCGTCGAGGCCTCCGAGCTCCACGGCGTCGATCGACACCGTGCCCGCGGTCGGTCGGTCGAGCCCACCGATGAGGTTCATCAGCGTGGTCTTCCCCGAGCCCGACGGGCCCACCAGGACGACCAACTGCCCACGCGGGATGCTCAGCGTGGTGCGATGCAGCGCGACGGTGGCGACCCCGTCAGCGCCGTAGACCTTCTCCGCTCCAACGAGCTCGATGCTGCCCGACATGCTGCCTCCCATCGGCGCACGCCGCGTTCGCGACGCACACCGGAACGAGTGAAGGCCGCGCCCGGCGAAGCTGTCGGGCACAGGTCGGGAGCAGGTCTATCACGCCACCTGCACGTCGTCGTTCGCCGAGACCGCCTGCTTCAGCTTCACGCTGACCAGTTTCGACACACCCGGCTCTTCCATGGTGACGCCGTAGAGCGTGTCGGCGACCTCCATGGTGCGCTTGTTGTGCGTGATGAGGATGAACTGCGAGCCCTTGCTCATCTCCTTCACCATCTCGTTGTAGCGGCCGACGTTGCCTTCATCGAGCGGCGCATCGACTTCGTCGAGCAGGCAGAAGGGAGTCGGCTTGATGAGGAAGATGGCGAAGATGAGCGCGACGGCGGTGAGCGCCTTCTCACCACCGGAGAAGAGGTTCACGCTCTGCAGCTTCTTGCCGGGCGGCTGCGCGAGAATTTCGATGCCCGGCTCTTCGCCGGCCGCCGCGGGCATGAGCTGCAGCGCCGCGCGACCACCGCCGAACAAGCGCGGGAAGACCGCCTGGAACTTCTCGTTGACGATGTCGAACGTCTCCTTGAAACGCAGGCGCGAGGTCTCGTCGATCTTCTCGATCGCGTCGCGCAACTGGCGCAGCGAGTCTTCGAGGTCACCCTTCTGCTTCGAAAGGAACTCGTAGCGATCGCGGATCTCCTGATGCTCTTCGATGGCGGTGACGTTCACCTCGCCCATGCGCTCCAACTGACCACGCAGATCCGCGAGCTTCTCCTTCGCGTCATCGGAGAGCGGGCCGCGCTGGTGGTAGTCGCCGACCGCGTCGACCAGGTTCACCTGGAAGCGCTCGGAGATGCTCGCCACGAGGTGGTCGACCTCCATGCCGAGCTCGCGCTCCTTGAGCACGTTGGCGTTGAGCGACTGCGTGAGGCCGTCGGCCTTCGTGCGCAGCTCGCGCGAGGTCGCTTCCTGCACGGCGACCTCGTTCACCTTCTCGGCGTGCTCCGCCTTGCGCGCGTCGAGGCCGGCCTTCGCCGTCGCGAGCTGCGCCTGACGTTCACCGCGCTCGGTCGCCGTTTCGGCCAGCCGCGCTTCGAGCGTCGCGAGGTGTGACGAACCTTCATCGCGCGCCGCAGACAGACGAATCGAGCGCTCGTCGAGCTCTTCGAGCGCGGCAGACAGCGCATCGACACGACGGCGCGCCGCTTCACCGCGTTCAGAGACCGACGCGACCTTCACCTTGAGCTTCGTCACTTCGCCGGTCAGCGTGGTGAGCTTCACGTCCAACGTCTCGCGCTCGCCGGCGAGCAGCTTCACGCGATCTTCACGCGCCGCGCGATCGGTCTGACCGTGCATCACCTCGCCGCGCGACGACTCGAGCTCGAAGTCGACGCCGACCATCTGCGAGGTCAGTTGCTCGATCTCTTCGGACACGCGCGCGATGCGCTCACGCAGCTTCACGAGGCTGGAGCCCGCCGAGTGCAGATCCTTCTCGTGACCCGCGAGCTGCATCTCCTCGGCGTGGCTGTTCTTCTCGAGCCCCTTGAGCACGGTCTCGGAATGACCCGCCTGCTTCTGCAGCTCGTAGTGGCGGGTGATGAGCTCGTTGTAGCGCTCCTCGAGGTGCTTCACTTCGCCGGTGAGGTCGGCGATCTCGCGCTTCTTCTGCAGCGCGCCGACCGCGGGCCCCTCCATCACGCCGCCGGTGATGATGCCGTTGGGGCGCACCACGTCGCCTTCCAGCGTGACGAACGTGTAGTGCGGGAAGGTCGCCGACAACGACTTGGCGTCGTTGAACTCGCGCACCACCGCCACGCCGTTGAGCAACGACGCGATGACCGGCTGGAGCGACTCGTTGGAGACGGTGACCAGCGAGGCGGCCATGCCGAGCACCTCGGTGGGCCCGAGCGGAGGCAGCACCTCCGCGGCCTCCAGCGGCACCGCGATGAACGTCGAGCGCCCTTCGAGCCCCGCGCGCAGGAACTCGATGAGCTCGAACGCGCGCGCCGGCGACTCGACGATCACGTGCTGCAGCCGCTCGCCGAGCGCTGCTTCGATCGCCTGCTCGTATTCAGACGACGTCGCCGACACGATGTCAGACACCAGCCCGAACACGCCCGCGTCGGCCCCGGCCTTCTGCATCACCGCGCGCACGCCGCGATCGAAGCCGTCGTAGTTCTGCGCGATCTCTTCGAGTGAACCGAGGCGGCTGCGCTTGTCGGCGAGCTCTTCACGCACCGCCGTCACGCCGACTTCGTTCTCCGCGAACGCTTCGCGAATCTTCGACAGCGACGCTTCTTCTTCGCCGCGGCGCTGCGTCAGCTCCATCGACATCTGCCGCGCGAGCTCGACGCGATCGAGCACTTCACGGCGCGTGGCGTCGAGTTGCGCTTCTTCGGTCTTCAGCAGCTCGAGCTCGCCGTTCAACTTCGCCGAACGCAGGCCGAGATCATTCTTGCGCGCCTCGAGCGACTGCAGCTTCGACTCGTGGTTCGCGACCTTGCGCTCGAGCTCGACGAGCGCGAGGCGCTCCTGCTCGAGACGCAACGCGACCTCACCGACGAGCTCGGTGGTGCGGCGCAGCTCCTCTTCCTTCACCTGGAGTTCGACTTCGTCTTCCTTGCTCGCCACGCCCATGCGGTCGAGCTCCGCGAGGCCGGCGTCCTTGTCGGCCTGCGCCTGCTGCTTCTTCTCGACGACCTCGGCGAGCTCCTTCTCCGACTGTTCGACGCGGGCCTTCGTGGCGGTCTGGTCCTGCGTCCAGTGCGAGATGCTCTGCGCGTCGAGCTGAACCTGGCTCTCGATGCCGTAGACCTCCTGCGCGAGGTTCTCGAGCTCGAGCGTGCCAGCGGCGAGCGCTTCACGCTTCGCGGCGATGGCGTTCTCGAGGTCACGCAGCGCTTCGGCGTTCGTCTTCTCGTCGGAGCTCAAGCCCACCAGCTTCTCTTCGAGCGCGCGCTTCTCGGTCTGCAGCTCGAGCCAGCGGTGCGACGAGCTGTGCAGCTCGATGTCGCGCATCTCGGCCTTGAGGCGCTTGTACTTCTCGGCCTTCTTCGCCTGACGCTCGACTGAATCGAGGCGCTTCTCCAGCTCGCTCACGATGTCATTCACGCGGAGCAGGTTCTGCTGCGTGTAGTCCATCTTGCGTTCGGCGGCGCGGCGGCGGGCCTTGTACTTGGTGACGCCGGCGGCCTCTTCGATGATCGAGCGGCGATCTTCAGGGCGCGACGAGACGATCTGACCGACGCGGCCCTGTTCGATGATCGAGTACGCCTTGGTGCCGACGCCGGTGCCGAGGAACAGCTCGGTCACGTCGAGCAGGCGCACCGTCGTCTTGTTGATCTGGTACTCCGATTCGCCGCTGCGGAAGAGCCGGCGCGTCACCGACACCTCCGGCAGACCGGCGAGCGTCTCGGGCAGCACGTCTTCGCGCTCGACGGTGAAGGTCAGCGTCACCTCGGCCATGGAAAGAGGTGAATGCGTCTCACTGCCGTTGAAGATGACGTCTTCCATGCCGCGGCCACGGAGGTTCTTGGCCGACTGCTCGCCCATCGCCCAGCGGATGGCGTCGACCACGTTCGACTTGCCGCACCCGTTCGGGCCGACGACGCCGGTGACACCGTCATCGAAGCCGATGACGACGCGGTCCATGAACGACTTGAAGCCGGTGATGTCGAGACGCTTGATCCGCATGGGTTTTTCACCCCTCCGAAACGCTTCCGAGGCCGGTAAATCGGCTCTGGAGCGCGCGGACCTAGCATGCGGCTATCGTCACGAGCAAGCGTGACACTACGTCAAGTGACCATATGTCTCGCGGTTGCGATGGTGGATGGAGGAAACGTATCTTCCAGGGAAGAAAATGGCGCTC
>JBEHYH010000381.1:0-6508 GCA_048498275.1 Myxococcota bacterium
GCGCCTTCCATCGCGCCCTGCACGACGAAGGCGTTCACCGAGAGCGGGCAACGGCCGGGCGCGCGCAGCTTGCCGATCACCGAACCGCCGACCGTGGAGAACTCCACCACGCCGAGATCACCGACGGCGTAGAGCCCGTTGAGCGGCGCCGCGGCAGCGGTGAACGAGAAGACTGCTGCAGCCAGGGCCAGCTTCATTGACGGGAGCCAAAATAGCTCAGTCGCGGGCATTTTCATGCTCGTTCGCGAGGGGGCGTATCGAGCGGAATTTTCTTCCTACTCACGGTGCTGGGGAACCAGGCGTTTCAGGGCGGCGATGACCGTCTCCAGCTCGGCCCAGGTGGTGGCGTCGCCCATCGAAAACCGCAGCGAACCGTGGGCCTGCGCGGGCGTGCGGCCCATGGCGAGGAGCACGTGAGAGGGCGTCAACGAACCCGACGCGCACGCGGCGCCGGTCGAAACGCAGATGCCTTCGAGATCGAGCGAGATGAGCAGCGCCTCGCCGTCGGTGTTGGGGAAGAGCAGGTTGCTGGTGTTGCCGACCCGCGGAGCCGTGCCGTTGATTTCCACCTTCGGGAGCTCGGCGCGGATCGCAGCCTCGAAGCGATCTCGCAGCGCCGCGAGCTCGGGCTTCGGTTGCGAGAGCGACAACGCGAGCGCGGTGGCCTGCGCGAAGGCGACCGATTGCGTGCCTCCACGGCGGCCGTTTTCCTGATGCCCGGGCGTCACGCCCTGAACATCGACCCCGCGCCGATTGAAGAGCACGCCCGCGCCCGATGGCCCGCCGAGTTTGTGCGCGGAGAGCGAGAGGAGATCAGCCGGCACTTCACGCAGCGACGCCTCGAGCTTCCCGAACGCCTGCACCGCGTCGCAGTGAAAGACGATTTTGCGCTCCACACACGCGCGCGAGATTTCAGCGGCCGGTTGGATGACGCCGGTCTCGTTGTTCACCCATTGCACCGAACACACCGCCGTCGCCGGAGTCAGCGCCGCGAGCAGCGCTTCAGGCGAAACGCGCCCGTCGGCCTCAGGCGCGACCCGAATCACTTCGGCGCCTTCACGTTCGAGCTGCGTCACCGCGCCGAGCACACAGGGGTGCTCGATGGCCGTCGTCACCACGCGATTCTTCGAGCGATCTTTCCGCCCGCGGAACGCACCGAGCACTGCGATCGCCGCGCCCTCGCTGCCTGAACCGGTGAAGACGATCTCGCGCGGAGTGCAGCCCAATCGCGACGCCACCGCTTCTCGCGCCGCATCGAGCCCGCGCCGCGCGGCACGCCCGGCCTGATGAACGCTCGAAGGGTTGCCGCCGTGATCAGCCGCGAACGCCTCCGCGAGCAGCTTCGAGACTTCGGAGCGCATCGGCGCGCCCGCATTGTGGTCGAGATAGATCACGCGTCAGACGAGAGCAGAGAGGTCCCCCGCTCGCCCGCCACGCCGAACGCTTCCTTCAACCGCCGCACCACCTCGCGCTTGAACGCCTCGCGCTGCGCCTTCGTGCCCGCGAGCGGCAAGCGCGCGCCGGCCATCGAGCCGTGACCGCCGGCGGAACCACCGAGCGGCGCGCACGCTTCACGAATCAACCGCCCCGCGTTCATGCGCTTGTCGCTCACCCGCAGCGAGAGGAACAACTGACTGCGGAAGGCGCCGAGCGCGAGCGACCACCGTGGGCCCTCGACGAACGAGAGGCGCTCGGCGACTTCAGCGACCATGTCGGGCGAGTACACGTCTTCGAGGTCGGTGATCACCGCGTCGGAATACACGCGCGCCCGCTCGATCGCTCCGTGCAGCAGCTTGAAGTACCGGGCCGGGAGTTGCGGATGCTCGATTTCCTTCAGCAGCTCGATGTCGATGCGCGGCAGCAGCCACGAGTAGCTCTCGACGTCGACGTTGCGCGTCTGCCGCCCGAGGTCACGCGTGTCGGCCTTGATGCCGTAGTAGAGCGCGGTCGCCAGCTCCGCGGTCGGTTCGAGCTTCGCCGCGCGCACGTATTCGGTCAGCAGCGTCGACGTCGCGCCGTACGCGCCGCCGGTGTCGGCGAACGGGTTCACCACGTCGTCTTCGCGCACCGGGTGATGATCGATGACGATGTCGGCGGTGCGATCGGAGGGCAGCGCGTGATTGCCGACGCCTTGCTGCGTGTCCAACAGCGCGAACACGTCGTACGCATCGAGCGACACCTCTTCGATGGGCACGATCGGCACCTTGAGCAGCTTCACGAACGCGGCGTTTTCAGCGCGCCCGATGATGCCGCCGTAGGCGAGGTCTGACTTCACGCCGACCCGCTCCTCGAGAACGAGCTTGAGCGCCCAGGCCGAAGCCATCGAGTCGGGGTCGGGGTTGTCGTGCGTCAAGACCAGCGCGCGGCGCCGGCCATGAAACAGCTTCTTGAGCCTCGCGACCTTCTCCTTCGCGGGCAGGGAGGGAACCACGTCGATCTCTCAGCGGTAATAGCGCTGCAAGTCGCGGAAGAACTTGAGCGCGTAGTCGAGAGAGTTCTCCATCGAGTCCATCATCAAATTGGAGAACGCGGTGAAGCTGCTGCGGAAGGTCTCGTAGTACTTCGCGCGATCGACCGAGACGATCACCACCGGCTGGTACCCATTCCTCAACAGAATGTAGTTGGTCAGCATGCGGCCGATCTTTCCGCTCGTGTCGGTGAACGGGAAGATCTTGATGAACTCGTGCTGAACGCGGGCGCCCTGGAGAATCGGGTGAAACTCCTTGAACTCCGACGACGTCGTCCAATCCAGCAGCTTCTCGAGCATCGGCTGCACCTTCGCCGGCTGCGCGATCTCGTGGAGGTACGTCTTGTGGAGCGGGATGTCCTTGCGGAAGCCGAATTTCTCGCGCTCTTTGACGAGCTCTTTTTCGGTGCGCTCACGACGCTCGGCCTGCGCGCGCGCCTGCTGCGCTTCGGGCGTGTTGCCTGAGAGCAGGTCGTGCAGCCGGCGCACGAAGTTCATCGTGATGGGCCCGTGCTTCTTGCTGCTGCGCGCCTCCTCACGAATGAAGTCGACCGCCGCCTTGTGATTGCGGATCTCCCAGACGATCGGGAGCAGCGACGCCTCGGCGACCACCGCGCCGGGGTGCAGCGCCGCCGTCAATTCTGTCGGCGAGTAGATGGAGCCTTCGAGCGCACAATCGTGGTGGACCCAGGCCATCTCGAGCTTGTCGAGGAAGTCGGCAACCTCTGGCCGCTTCTGGGTCAGACTGGTGCGCAGCTTCTGAGTCTTTTCGTCGATCGACGCGAACCGCTCTTTCACGGGCGATGCATTTACTCTCTCGCGTCAGACTTGACTACCGAAAATAGCCCAACCTCATGATTTGACTTGGGAATTCAGTCGAGCCCGCGGTCGGTGAGTTCGTCTTCATCGAGCCCGAGGAGGTGCCCGACCTCATGGAGCACGGTGATGCTGATCTCTTCGAGGAGCTCTTCACGCGTGCGCGCGAAGCGTTCGAGGTTCTTCTGGAAGAGCACGATGCGCGCGGTGTGATGGTGATCGGCGTGCGTGTCCAACCGCTCGTCGACGGGCACGCCCTGAAACACACCGAGGATCGTCGGCGAGAGCCCTTCTTGAAGCTCGTCGTCTGACGGGAGCGGCTCGACGTCGATGGTGACGTTCTCGAGGTGCGGCCTGGCGTGCGCGGGCAACGCGTCGATGGCGGCCTTCACCGCGGCGTCGAACTCGGCGTCGCTCAAGTGCACCGGCGGGGGGAACTCTTCGGGCGACATCGCGCGCGCCTTGTCGAAGAGCGGCTGCGGATCTTCCCCGCGGCGTTCGGCGAGCAACGCGAGGTAGTGGAAGGTCCACGGCTCCTCGGGCCAGTCGCGCGCGATGCGATCGAACGCGCGCTTCGCGTCGTGCACGCGGCCCAGCTCGAACAACGCGATCGCGCGCTCGAGCTGCGCTTCGCCGAGATCTGCATCGAGTGAGACCGCCTTCTCGAACGCCGCGAGCGCTTCTTCGAGCTCGCCCAGGTGATTGAACGCCAGCCCGCGCAGCAGCGAAATCTCGGCCTGCAACGGCTCGTCACCTTTCGCGAGCGGCGCCGCGCGGTCCAACAACGCCAGGCCGGCTTCGACCTGCGAACCGTCATCGGCCGGCTCGCGGATCTTCAGGTCAGCGGCGGCGATCAGCGCCGCCAGATTCTTCGGGTCACGCGCGAGCAACGCGGTGAAGACTTCATCTGCTTCGGCGAAGCGGCCCAGCTCGGCGAGCACCGTCCCCCTCAGCTCGAGCACGTTCGGTTCATCACCCGCGTCTTCGAGGCGGGAGAGCGCCTCCTCGAGGTCGCCGTTTTCCAGCGCGAGCTCGGCTGCTTCCAGGGCGTCGTTCATGGCGGCGAGACCCTACGTCAAACCCGAGGCGCAATGAGCCGGCGGTTGCGGTACGTGCGCCGCCCCATGAATCGATGGTTGGTGCTGGTGTTGCTCTCGGGTTGTCATGCGGCTCGCCCCTTCGCGCTGGTGTGGATGACGACTCCAGAGAAGCAGCCGTTCTGCGTTCGCGTGAACGAGTACAACTTCAAGGGCGTCGCCGAGGACGACCCGCGCTTCGAGAGCGCCGCGGCCTGCGAAGCCAGCGACGCGCTCGCGCAGCGCAAGGCGGAGGTCGCCGAACACAAGGTCTGGGCCGTCGGTGACTTCGGGCCGGGCAATCGCGGCTCGACCCGCTTCATCTGCGACAACCTCTACGCCCCCCGCACGGGGATTTTCAACGCCGGCTACCACACCACCATCGTCGCAAAATTCGTGCGCTCCGAAGAGGCCGCGTGTCGCGCTGAAGCCGCCCGCCTGGTGAAAGAGAACGTGCAGCTCTGGCTGCGCAATCACCCCGACGCGGAGCCGTTTCGCACCGATGTCGAGCGGTTCGTCGCCGTGCCGGGCATGAACAAGGAGACGGTGCGCTTCGTGGCCGGCTGGCCCTACCAGACGAAGAAGCTCGAGAGCTCCGACGGCGTGTTCGAGCTCTGGGTGTACGACGACCTGCTGTTGTACTTCGAGGGCGACGTCGTGGTGCGGTGGGCGCGGCCGTAGTTCGTGGTAAAGGTCGCCGGCATGGGGGTTTCCAGCATTCTCGTGGTCGATGACGATGAGGCGACGTTGAACCTCCTCGGCACGTTTCTGCGCCGCAACGGCTACCGCGTGCTGACCGCGAGCAACCCGCTCAAGGGGCTCGAGCTGCTGGCCCACGAAGAGGTGAGCCTGGTCATCACCGACCTGATGATGCCGCACGCCGACGGCATCACCTTCACCGAACAGATTCACGCGCTGCCGAAGCACGCGCACGTGCCGGTGATCATGATCACCGCGCATGGCACCGACGCGATCAGCGACAAGGGCATGCGGCAGGGGGTGGCGATGACGCTCTCCAAACCGCTCCAGCTCAACAAGCTGCTCGACCTCGTCGGCTTCGCGACCGCCGCCGCGCCGCCCCAGAACGGTTGACATTCTGCTCGCGGTCCTTAGTTTGGCGCTCGCGATGCCCGAGTGCCAACACTCGAGCTGCGTCAAACGTTTGTCTTTTCCGGAGGTTACACAATGGCTGCCAAGGAAATCTTCTTTCACCAGGGCGCGCGCGAAGCGATTTTGCGCGGGGTCCGCATTCTCTCTGACGCTGTCGCGGTGACGCTCGGCCCCAAGGGCCGCAACGTGGTCATCGAGAAGTCGTTCGGTTCGCCGCTCGTGACCAAGGACGGCGTGACCGTCGCGAAGGAAATCGAGCTCGAGAACAAGTTCGAGAACATGGGCGCGCAGATGGTGAAGGAGGTTGCGTCCAAGACCTCCGACACCGCCGGCGACGGCACCACCACCGCGACCGTGCTCGCGCGCGCGATCTACGAAGAGGGCCTCAAGCTGGTCGCCGCCGGCCACTCGCCGATGGACCTGAAGCGCGGCATCGACAAGGCCGTGGAGACGGTCGTCGCCGAAGTGAAGAAGCTGTCGAAGCCGGTCGACGGCAAGAAGGGCATCGCGCAGGTCGGCACCATCTCCGCCAACGGCGATGAGACGATCGGCAACATCATCGCCGAGGCGATGGACAAGGTCGGCAAGGAAGGCGTGATCACGGTCGAAGACTCCAAGGGCCTGGAGACCGAGCTCGACGTCGTCGAAGGCATGCAGTTCGACCGCGGCTACATCTCGCCGTACTTCGTCACCAACCGCGAGCGCATGCTGGTCGAGTTGGAAGACCCCTTCATCCTGATCTCCGAGAAGAAGGTCAGCGCGATGAACGACCTGATTCCGCTGCTCGAGCAGGTCGCGCGCGCCGGCAAGCCGTTGCTGATCATCGCCGAAGAGGTCGAAGGCGAAGCGCTGGCGACGCTGGTCGTGAACAAGCTGCGTGGCGTGCTGAACGTGGCCGCGGTGAAGGCGCCGGGCTTCGGCGATCGCCGCAAGGAGATGCTCAAGGACATCTCGGTGCTGACGGGCGGCACGGTGGTGAGCGAAGACCTCGGCATCAAGTTCGAGACGCTGACCCTCAACGACCTCGGCCGCGCCAAGA
>JBEHYH010000382.1:0-6496 GCA_048498275.1 Myxococcota bacterium
TGGGGTGTGGCCGATGGGGGCGTTCTCGGGGCCGTGGGCGCGACGACGACCATCTACCCGTCGAACCTCGCCGAGGAGTGCGAGTACATCATCACCGACTCCGACACGCGGTACGTGTTCGCCGAAGACGACAAGCAGATCGACAAGCTGCAGAAGGTACGCAGCAAGCTGACCAACGTGAAGAACGTCATCACGTTCGACGGCAAGCCGAGTGAAGACGGCTGGGTCATCTCGCTCGCGCAGTTGCAAGACAAGGGCAAGCCCGCGTCGCAGCAGGAGTGGGAAGCCATCGTGAAGTCCGTCAAGAACCAGGACATCGCGACGCTCATCTACACCTCGGGCACCACCGGCAAGCCCAAGGGCGTGGTGCTCACGCACGACTGCTGGGTCTACGAGGCCGAAGGCATCGCGGAGCTCGGGCTGCTCAAGCCCGACTACGTGCAGTTCTTCTGGCTGCCGCTCGCGCACAGCTTCGGCAAGGTGCTCGAGGTCGCGCAGTTGCACATCGGCTTCCACACCGCCATCGATGGCCGCGTCGACAAGATCGTCGAGAACCTCGGCGTGGTGAAGCCGCACTTCGTGGCCGCCGTGCCCCGCATCTTCGAGAAGGTCTACAACAAGGTCGTCGAGGGCACGCGTCAGGCCGGCGGTGCAAAGTGGGCGATCTTCAAGTGGGCGCTGGAGGTCGGCAAGGAGGTCTCCGCCATCAAACAGAAGAAGCAGGAGCCCGGTGGTCTGCTGGCGATGAAGTACGCGATCGCCAACAAGCTGGTGTTCTCCAAGCTGCAGCAGCGCTTCGGCGGCCGGCTGGCGTACTTCGTGTCGGGCTCCGCGCCGTTGTCACGCGAAATGGCGGAGTTCTTCCACGCGGCGGGCATCCTGATTCTCGAAGGCTACGGTCTGACCGAGACGTCGGCGGCGTCGTTCGTGAACGTGCCCGACAAGTTCAAGTTCGGCACGGTGGGCCCGCCGCTCCCCGGCACGCAGGTGAAGATCGCCGAAGACGGCGAGATCCTCATCAAGGGCCGCGGCGTGATGCGCGGGTACCACAACCTCCCGGAGCAGACCGCCGAGACGCTGAAGGACGGCTGGCTCTACACCGGTGACATCGGCGAGCTCGACGCAGACGGCCTGCTGCGCATCACCGACCGCAAGAAGGACCTCATCAAGACCTCCGGCGGCAAGTACGTCGCGCCGCAGAACATCGAGAGCAAGTTCAAGGTCGTCTGCCCGTACGTCAGCCAGTCGCTGGTGCACGGCAACAACCGCAACTTCTGCGTGATGCTCGTCACGCTCGACAAGGAAAGCATCACCGAGTGGGCGAAGCAGAACGGCGTCGCCGGCGACTACGACGCGATCGTGAAGGACCCCAAGACCAGGGAGATGGTCAACGGGTACATCAAGGAGCTCAACAAGGGCCTCGCGAGCTACGAGTCGATCAAGAACTTCGCGATCCTCCCGAAGGACCTGACGCTCGAAGACGGTGACCTCACGCCGTCGCTCAAGTTGAAGCGCAAGGCGGTCGAGACCAAGTACAAGGCGATGATCGACGCGTTCTACACGGGTAATCTCGCCGAAGTGTGACGCGCCACGTAGCAATGGGAGACCCGCAGGCACCGTTCGATACGGTGCTCGCGGTGCTCCGGCAGCACCGGTTGCTCGACGGAAATCGGCTGCACGACGACGTGCAGCTGGTGTCGATGGGCGACCACTTCGACTTCGGCACTCCAGAACAACGCGCATCGGCCACGGCTGACGGGCTTCGGCTCGTCGAGTGGCTCTCGTCGCATCCACCCGAGCAGGTGGTGATGCTGCTCGGCAATCACGACCTCGCGCGCATCGGTGAGCTCGGGCCCTTCGCGACCGATGAAGCGTTCGAGACCGCGCACGCGCAGGCGACGCTGGTCTACCGGTACGGCGCCGACGAGGCCGTCTTCCGCCTCCGTTACCCGAACGTCGCCGATGCCGAAGCGCTGGCGCGCGACTTCTCGTGTTTCTCGGTGGCGCAGCGCGAGCTCGTGCAGAAGCTGATGACGGAGCGGCGCTTCAAGGTCGCGCACGCGCATCGGGGGTTGTTGCTGGTGCACGCGGGCATTTCGCGCGACGACTTCACGCGCCTCGGCGCGACGCCTGCGAGCGCTGAAGAAGCAGCGAACGCGCTGAACACCGCCGACCTGAAGCTGCTGCATCGCCCGGGGAGCGCGGCGACGTCGTGGGGCAGCGGCGTGTTCTTTCATCGGCCGGCGTTCCCGCGGGGCACGCCCGACTTCAACGGGCCGTTCCGCCGCCGCTACGACCCGCGCTGGTTGCCTTCCGAATTCCCGCAGGCCATCGGTCACATCCGCGACAAGAAGTGCCACGAGCTGATGAAGGAGTGGTCGCTCGACGCCGCGCCGCTCGACGGCCCGATCCGCTCGCTGCGCATCGATGGTGAGTCGGTGCAGTACGCGCGCGGCACGTTCGATGACGCGCGGCTCTACTTTCTCGACGGCGGCATGCTGCACACCGCGCCCGAGAAGTACGAGCTGTTCGATCTCGATACGCGCTCAGCGCTGCGCGCGACGGCGGCGTGACAGCAACACCGCGAGCGGCATCAACGACCACGGAGCCGTCGAGCACCCGGTCTTCGTCACCGCGCCCTCGCCGTTCGTCGTGTTGAGACACCAGGGCGAAGAGCGCGGCCCGACATTGCCCGCCTCATCGACCGCCGCGAGCGCGAAGCAGAGCGTCTTGCGCGAGAAGCCGTTGCCCGAGCGCGCCTTGTCATCACCGAGGTAGATGCTCACCGTTCCCGACTCCGGCGGAGCGAACAGCACTTCGTAGCTGCTCGTCGACGCGACCTCGAAGGCGTCACCGAATGACGCGACGACGCGCGCGCGTTCGTCACCCTCGACGGTGAACTGGAGTGATTCGATCTTCGGGCACGCCCCGCTCCCGAGATCCAACGTGACGTTCGAGATGATGACTACTCCGGGCGCCGTGGTGTCGGTGCCGCTGTCATCGAGCACGGGAATTGGAGAGCTCGCGCTGATCGCCACCTGCCCCGGGAGCTCCACGTTGCCCGGCTCGCACGCCCACGCGACCGACGCGATCAACCCGACGATGACTGCCGACGCTCTCATGCGCTGCACCCTACACGTGGAAGCCGGCGACGATCGGCACATGGTCCGACAAGCCGGCAAAACGGTTCTTCACGTCGCTGAAGCTGCGCGTGTCGTCGAGCTCGGTGAACTCGAGCCCATGACCGAACACATGGTCGAGATGCATGCGCAGATGCATGAACCCCGCGGTCGAAAAGCCGGCGGGGTTCTTCGGGTCGATCTGCTTCAGAAATTCCTGCGCGCCGGTCAGCCCCGAGCGCTGCGTGAGCTGCTGGTACACCGGCGTGCCCGGCGCGGTGTTGAAGTCGCCGACGATCAAATACGGCTCGCCCTTCGAGGTCGCCGCGGCGTACTGCGCGACCGCGTCGGCTTCGGCGAGTTGATTCGCGCCAAAACCCATCTTCTTCGGCTGACTCCAGAACTCGCGCGCCCAGAAAGACGGCAGCGAGAGGTGCGTGTTGAAGAGATGAAAGCGCTTGCCATGCTCGTCTTCGAGGTGGAGGTGCGCGGCGATGCGCGTCTGCTTCACTCGGCTCAACCGCGGCGGCAGATGCGTGATGCGATGCGGCTGCGAACCGTTGTCGGCGATGACGTTCAACTTCGTGGAGTTGACGAGAATCGCGAGACCGGTCGTGTACAACTTGAACGCGCCGACACCGTACACATGCGCCGGAAAGTAGAAGGCGCGATACGGGTTCACGAGACCACGCGCGTGAAACGTCTGCGTGAGATGACGAAGAAACGCGTCGAGCTGCGTCTCATCAGCCCTCACGGAACGCGGCGCGGCGCTCGACCGCAACGAACGCGTCTCGACCTCCTGAAGCGCGACGAGCTCCGGCAACGGAGAGAGATCGACCAGCGCATCGCTGATGCGCGCCTTCGAGCCCGCGGTGCTGGCCAGACCTTTCAGGCCATGACCGAAGTACCGCACGTTGTAGGTAGCGATACGCACGACTTGAAAATTCTAACGCAGCGCTCTCGAGAGCGCCGCACCTTCGAGCATCGAAGGGCCATCGCTCACGAAGCGTTCTGGAGCGCCGAGCACCAGCGCTTCGAGCGCCAGCGCGTGCGCCCACGTCTCGAGCTGGTCTGCGCCGAAGCGCCCGCGGAGCGCCCGGCGATGTCTCGCGACAGACGCCGCGTCTGGTTCGATGCCCGAGAGCCGCGCGAACTCCGCGAGCAGCAGCGTCTTCACGCCCTCGGCGCCCTCGCCTTCGACGCCCTGCGCATGCAACCGCGCGCGACGAATGAATGACGAGAACGAACTCGGTCGTGCCGCGCGCTTCGGCACCTTCGCCTTCGCCACGAACCGCAGCGCTTCACGCGCGTCGTTCGCCTTCAAATCAGTGATGAACGGTTTGACGCGCGCACGAAGTTCATCGCTCCAGCCCAGCTCGGCGAACAATCGCGACCACGTGCGCGACTTGTAGAACGTCGCTTCGGCGACTTCGCAGAGCCGCTTCGCTTCGCGCGCGCCGAGCACCTTCTTCGCGGCACGCGCGGTCGCCCAGACATTCACCCACGGCACCGACAACGCGCGGTACCCCGACGCTTCATCGCCATGGAGCAACGCCACGTGCTCGTCATCGTTCCATGCGCCCTTCACGAAACGCCGGGCGATTTCTCCGAGTGGCCGCACGACGTCGGGGAGCTCCGCGGCGCGCAGCGCGCCCATGCTGCACGCGCCGAAGACGTGGACGCCCGCGGCGTGCGCCGCGATCAGCTCGTGATGCCACACCGACGGCACCGCTTCGAAGACACCATCGATGAGCAGAATCGCGTCGGGCGCATCATCGATGGCGGCGAAGACGTCTCCCTGGCGCGCGGGCGGCCGAAAATCTGCGCGCAGCAACGTACGCGCTTCACGCACCGGCAACGTCGGGCCGAGAAAGACGATGGCGCTCACAGCAACTCCGAGACGAGCAGATCGGGGCTGACGGCCTTCACCACGAACGGCTTCGCGCGCAACTCGACCAGTGCCACGCGCCCCGGCGGAGCCAATGCGCCACGCACGCGCCGCGACGAAGGTCGGCGAGCACGCAAGGTACGCAACAACGACAGCAACTCCGCGCCACTCTCGCGGTCGCCGGTCAGCACGTCTTCGCGCGCGCCATGAATCTCGGTGAGCCGTGATTGCGCCGCTTCGAGAAACGCAGACTCTTCAGCTTCGGCAAAGGAACGACGACACGCGTAGCCCGCCGTCAGCGGGACCACGTTCTCTTCGAGGTCGAACAACAGCACCGCCGCCGTACTCAGCGCAGCACCGCGCGGCGTGACGTCGAATGAAAACGCCGCGAACCCGGGCGCCGACGGCATCTCACGCACGAACCCCGCGCGCGCCTTCGCCGCGGTCCACCCGTTCCGGAGTGAACGCGCGAGCGCATCTCGCTCCACCAGCTCCAACACCGCGTGCTCGACGGCGTTGGCGCGCGATGCGGGGTGCGCGCCGAGCCCGTTCGAGCTCCAGTTCACCACCGAGGGCCCGAACCACGCGCGGCCCGACGGCGGGCAATACACGCTCTCCGCGGGCACGAAGACGCGCGACCCTGAATGCAGCTCACGGCCCTCGACCCACGCGATCGACAGCTCGATGTCCCACCATGAAGCGCGAGCCCCGAAGAGCAACCGCGACGGCTCCGGAGTCTCCGCCGCGGCGAGCTCGATGGCCTCGCTCAGCGCGCTCCACTGCGCGGCCTCGAGCGTGCGCCCTTTGCCCTGCGAAACCTGCAGCACGTGCCCGCGAGGGCGAACTGCTCCGACGACTTCGACACCGAGCCGGTCGAGGCCCGTCAGCCGCGCGAGGCGGGTGACTCCGAACTCTGAAGCGAAGCGCTCAATCAGCGGCACGGGTTCATCGGCTTGATGAAACGCGCGAGCTGCTCTTCATCGGCGACGGTGCCGGCGAGTTCGAGCTCTTCTTTCGCTTTCTGCGGCGCGGGGTCGAGCTGCCCCCACGTGCCGACCGACAACGCGTTGCCGGGGCAATCGAAGAGCACCTGCGTCAGCAGGCCGGGGTCTCCGTCGATCGGCCCGCGCTGCGCGACGTAATAAATCTTCCGCCCGTCGACGGTGAGAGACCCATGCTTCAACTGCATCGCCGGGTCGGCGTACATGCCGGTGTTCATCAACACGGCGGGGTCGACCTCTTTGCCCATCAAGAAGTCGCGCACGTTCTTGTTGTTGTCGTTCGACATCACGTGCCGGTACACGAACACGTGGTGACCCGGGTTGAGCGACTGGTCGAAGCCGCCATCAGGCAACATCTCGCCGTCGGTGAGAATCGTGGTCTGCCCGAGCAGCACGTCGAAGCTGGTCATCACCGAATACCCTTCGGGGATCGCGCCGAGCTGCTTCACGGCGTTCTCCTTGCGCACTTCGGGGTCGGTCACGCCCTT
>JBEHYH010000383.1:0-6460 GCA_048498275.1 Myxococcota bacterium
GATGTTCGCAGCCGATCGAGAAGGGCGTGGAGATTCTGAATCAGCTGCGCGGGTTCACGACGGGGCTTGCGGTGCCGCACCTCGCGGTCGATCTGCCCGGCGGCGGGGGCAAGGTGACGCTGCAGCCTGACTACGTCATCGAGAAGACCGCGGAGCAGACGGTGTTCCGCAACTACAAGGGCGAGCGTTACGCGTACCCGGAGCCGAAGGAGACGGACTGTTCGTGCCCGTACGAAGACGTGTGGGCGTCAGCACACTGAGCGGTTGTCGTCGCTGTCGAACGTTTCGAAAGACATCTCAAAGCGTCACTTCGTTGATCGAACGCGAAGGGAGCGCGAGCCGAACGTCGCAGCGCTACCTGGTGCAGATCACCGACCGTCCATTCTCGGAGACCGCACACCCGGCGCACGGAGAGGTGCTCCATTCGCCGTCGATGCAACTCAGAAGAGACGTGCGGTCGTCGCTGCATCTACCGCCCGCGTCGGGGCCGCACGACGTCTTCTCGTTCGATGGGTCACATGCGGTGAGCAGCAGAAGCAGCGAAAGAAACTTCATCGTGCGCATCACGTGATGCCGAGCAGGCGTGGGACTTTCTCTTCGAGCAGATCGATCTCCTCACGCGTCTCGCCGAGATACGCGAGCAACGAGAGGTCTTCGCGTTCCACCGCGCCGCCGTGAAAGATCCACGCGCGCGTCCGGAGCAGCCGGTACAGCTTGATCAGCTTTCGGTCTGAGATGAACACCTCGTCTTCGCGCACCACGGTGCGAATCACGCGGCGGAACTCACGCATGATTTCCTCGCGGAAGAAGAGCTCACGGTCCTTCGGTTCTTTGCGCGACATGAGCAAGGTCAGGTAGCGATGCGCCTTGAGCAGGTCTTCGAGCGTCGCGAGCCCTTCCGCCCACGGCTTGCGATTCAGGTCCTTGTTGGTCTGCGCCTCGAGGCCGGCGTCGAGCAGCTCGATGAAATGCGTTTCCTGCACACTCCGGCACGCGGCCTTCAACACGAAGCGGTCTTTGAGCGCGCCGAGCTCGGAGTGCTCGGGGATTTCGTTCGTCGCCGCGAAGAGGATCTTCAGCTTCACCGGTACCGGCACACCGTCTTGGTAGAATTTGCGCTCGTTGATGACCGTGAGCAGCGCATTCAGAATCGCGGAGCTCGCCTTGAAAATCTCATCGAGAAACGCGAGGCGCGCCGTCGGCAACTTGCCCTGTTCGCGGCGCAGATAGCGCCCTTCACGCAGCTCGTTGATGTCGATGGGGCCGAGCACTTCCGACGGCTCGGTGAAACGCGTGAGCAGGTATTCGAACGAATCGCGCCCTTCGATGCCGAGCGCCTCGCGGAATTTCACGACGAGGTCGCTCTTCGCGGTGCCGGGAGGGCCGACGAGCAGCAGCGGCTCCTGCGCGACCGCGGCGACCAGCATCAGATCGACGAGCGCCTGTTTGTCGACGAAGTGCCGGCCGAGCGCGAGGCGAAACCGATTCAACTTCTCGCGCAGCGTCTGCGCCTCAGCCTGCAGTTGTTCCAGCGACAGCTCGGAGAGCGTGTCCAACGCGTCTTGCTTCATGAGGTGCTCCCGACATCGCGATGCACCCGGCGGCGGACGAGGAATTCGTCTTCGTCGAGGAAGCGGCGAGTCGTTTCATTCAGAGTGAGGTCATCGCCCACGTGGCCCAGCACGAGCGCGTCGGCGAGTTCGACCATCGACACGCAGAAGTGCGAGTTGGTCGAGAAGCTGTCGGTGATCCACGGCAGTTGCTGCGCGACGCGGAGCAGGCCGGGCAACGCGACTTCGGTGCTCGCGTGAGAAAACACCTGCGTCGTCGCGCGTGAGAGCCGGGTGCGTTCAGCCGGCTGCATGCCTTCACGGCCGAGGCGCGCGAGCGCGTCGTCGACGATGGGCTGCGCCTGAGCGAAAGCGCCGAGGTACATGAAGCCCGACGCGAGCCCGAGCCGCGCCTGCAGCGTGGCGACGTCGTCACCCTTGAGCACGGTGATGGCCCGCGAAAGCAATTCGCTCGCCTCGGTGCGCAGACCCACGCGACGCAGGCTGCGCATGCCTGACACGAGCACGCCGCCGAGCTCTCCCAGTTCGGTGGGCCCGAGCTCAGCGATGGCGCCCGTGAGGCGCAGCACGAGTTGCTTCACCAACGCTTCGCGGCCGAAGTGACCGGCGACGCGGAGCGAGTCTTCGAGCACCAGCGTGCGTTGCCGCGCGGGCAGTTTGTCGGCGAGCGCGGTGAACTCGTTGAGCAACGGCAGCGCCTGCGATTCAGGCAACTGCGGCAGGTAGTCGAGCAACGCGTCGGCAACGCGCGCGCGTTCTTCCGCGTTCAACTTGGCCATCGCGTCCATGCGCGTGCGAATCCCACGGAGCAGTTCCGCCGGGTCGCGCAGTGATGAGAGCGACGTGAGCTCATCAGATTTCGGATTCTTGTTCCGGCGGATGTAGTCGCCGTAGAGCGCGATGCGTTCCTGCGGTTCGAGCACCTGACTGTTCTGACGCAGACGATCGACGCGGTAGCGAGAGCCCGCTTCGAGTGACGAGAGCTCCGCGGCGATCGGGGGAGGCAACGGCGTCGTCAGGTCGGCACCTTCGAGCGCTTGATCGATTCGCGCCGAATAGGCCCGAGAGAGAAAGCCGTGAATCGGGTCTGCGCGGTCGAGCACTTTGAGCGCGCCGTCGCGGAGGCCGCGCGCGCGATCGGCATGCGCGAGGCGCGCGAAGCCCCAGGCGAACTCGAGCCACACGTACGCGCGCGTGAGCTCCCACGGCGCTTCGAGCGTCGAGCGTTTGCGCTGGGTTTCCTCGAACGCCTTGAGCAACGCGTCGAGCTGCCCGATGACGCGCGTGGCACGACTCGTCCCCGCGCCGGCGGCGTGCGCCTGACCGGTGACGCGCATCAATCGCGGCACGTCTCGCTCGAGCGAAAGCCCGCCCTGCAGCCGTGACAACACGCGATCTCGGGCGCGCGCGAGGCGCAATGAATCTCCCCCGGCGAGTCGCGAGAGCGCGACGTGACTGAGCCAGTAGCTGCGCACGTCGAGCCCATCGGCGAACCGTTCGACGAAGCCCGCGAAGTCGGCGACGCGCGCGGTGACCGCGGGGTTCTGTTCGAGCGCGGCGACGTACAACTGCGCGGCGGCCCCGCGCGTCTGTTCGAGCGTCGGAGTCGATTGCGCGAGCACCGTGTCGAGACGCACGCCCGACGTCGATGCCCAACGGCGCGAGAGTTCGAGCGCTTCTTTCGAATCGGCCTCCCAGACCGCGTGCGCCCAGGCCATGCCCGATTCGCGCGTACGCGTGACACGCGCGTACATCTCACCGAGGCGCGCCCATGCAGCGCGACGCGCCGGCGAATCGGCGGGCGCGTCGAGCTCGAGAAACGCGTTCTCCTCCTGCGCGATGAAGGCGTCGGCTTCCGACGGTGAGCTCGGCAGTTCGATGTCGACACGCGGAGCAGGCGTGTTCGTGTCTGCCGGTTCTTCACGCGGCTGGGCGCGTTCAGGTTGTGCGCGGCGTGATTCGGCGGTTCGTCTCCGCGAGCCCGAAGCGCGCTGGCGAATGCTCGGCTCCGCTTCGACGTCGGGCTCGGCGGAGGGTGGACGCGCGACATCATCGACACTCGCGAACGCATCGAAGTCGAAAGTCGCGGAGCGCGCCCACGCTTTGAGCTCATCGCTGTGGCCGTCGATGACGTACTCGACCCACTTCGAGAGCGGAGCAAACGCGCTTTCCGAAATCGTGTGCCGATCAAAACCAGACGCCTCCGGCTTCGGTTGCAACCACGTCAGCGAATCAGGGTCGGGCGCGAGCCACGTGCGCAGACGATCTCTCCGCAGCGGCGGCTCGACGGTCAATTCGAGGGGGGAGAACAGATTGGGCAGCTCGAGCACGCGCGCGTACGGCTCACCGGGCAATGCCTGCGCGACGGCCTCTCGGCCGGGGCGGGGGCGCAACAGCACCAGCGGGCCTGACACCGCGAAGAGCACATTGTCCAACTGCGCTTCAGGCGTGGAGCGCACGAGCGCTTCGACCTGCGCCTGACCATCGGCCAACACGAAGAGCGTCGGCGCTTCGGTGCGCGTGGTGCGCGTGAGCGAGAGCGCCACTTGAACGCGCGGAGGTTCCGTCGGCGAATGCGGGGCAGGCGCCGTCAAACCAGCCGGCACCAACAGAGTGTCGAGCTCCGTCCACGCGCCATCTGGGAGCCGCCACCACGGTCCCGCGCGGGGGATCAACACCAGCCCGTCATCGGGTGCTTCGAGCGACGCACGCAGCGGGTGCTCGAAGCCGAGCTGCGTCCACACGCGCTCCTGCCCCGGCAGCGCGGGCACGAACGCGCGCAGCCCATCGAGCTCGTCGATCGCGCGCGAGAGCACGAACCACGGTGGCGCGACGACGCGCAGCAACGCGTGCGTGTTCTCGACGTTCAACACTCGCAGCTCGATGCGATCACAACCGAGGCGCAGCAGCTCGCCGCTGATTTCCAGCAACGACTTCTCGCCGGTGACGGTGAAGAGCACGAGCCCCGGCGGCTCCGCCGGTTCACCCAGCGCGCGCGGCGGCAGCAGCTCGGCCCAGCAATCGAACTCGCGCAACTGCACCGACGCGCCGCGAACGCTGACGCCCGCGCTCTGCAGCAGCTTCTTCGCTTTCGGAGGCACCGCCTGCGCCGGCACGACCTCGAGCGTTCCATCGGTCGCGACGCCGACCTTCGCCCCGGCGCGCTGTACCTCGATGGGAACGAGGCCGGTTCGTAACGCGACCTGCAGTGCCTCCTCGCTCGGGAAAACCAGGGCCTCCATGAATGACGCAAAGTGTAGTGGAGCGATTGCTGCACCGCCGCCTCAAAGCGGCGACACTGCCCGCCTATGAGTTGGCAACGATTTTCGTCCCTGTATTGCGCGGTCGATGCGCTCGGCGTCTCGCTCGACGTCTCGAGAATGAACTTCGACGAGAAGTACTTCGAGTTGAAAGCGAAGGAGCTCACGGCCGCGTTCGACGCGATGGAGGCGCTGGAGAAGGGCGCCATCGCCAACCCCGATGAGAAGCGGCAGGTCGGGCACTACTGGTTGCGCGCGCCGGGCCTCGCTCCGAAAGACATCGCGCCGGTCATCGAAGATGCGCTCTCGCGCGTGAAGGCGTTCGCGGCTGACGTACATGCCGGGCGCGTCGCGGCGCCGAATGGCGGCAGGTTCACGAAGCTGTTGTGCATCGGCATCGGCGGCTCGGCGCTGGGCCCGCAGCTCGCCGCCGATGCGATGTCGTCATCGGGCGACAAGCTGACACCGCACTTCTTCGACAACACCGACCCTGATGGTTTCGATCGCGTGCTGCAGTCGCTGAGCGGCTCGCTGAGTCAGACGATGGTGGTGGTCATCTCCAAGTCGGGCGGCACGAAGGAGACGCGCAACGGCCTGCTCGAAGCAGAAGCGGCGTTCACCCGCGCGGGGCTCACATTCGCGAAGCATGCCGTCGCGGTGACGGGGGCCGGCAGCGAGCTCGACAAGACGGCTGCGGGTTGGCTCGCGCGCTTCCCCATGTGGGACTGGGTCGGCGGCCGTACGTCGGAGACGTCGGCGGTCGGGTTGCTCCCGGCGGCGCTCCAGGGCGTCGACATCGACGCGATGCTCGAGGGCGCGCGCCTGATGGACGAAGCCACGCGCGTTCGTGACGCGCGAAAGAACCCGGCGGCGTTGCTGGCGTTGAGCTGGTTGCACGCCGCGCCGAAAGACCTCGTGGTGTTGCCGTACAAAGACAGGCTGCTGCTGCTGTCGCGCTACCTGCAACAGTTGGTGATGGAGTCGCTCGGCAAGGAGCTCGACCTCGACGGCAAGGTCGTGGAGCAGGGGATTTCCGTCTACGGAAACAAGGGCTCCACAGATCAACACGCGTATGTACAGCAATTGCGCGACGGCATTCGCAATCACTTTGTCTCGTTCGAAGTTCATCTCATGGCTTGCGCATCATAGCGACACGGGCCGTCACCAAGGCAGACTTCGCCGCTACGGCACCGCCGCGGCCGCCGTCGGGCTTGCGTTCCTGCTTCGTCTCTCGCTCGAACCGATCTTAGCCGACCGCGTTCAGTACGGCTTCTTCCTGGTCGCCACGGTGTTCGTCGCCTGGCGCTGCGGCTTGCAGCCCGCCTTAATCGCGGTCGTCACCGGCGCTTTTCTCGGTAACTTCTTTTTCGAGAAGGTCGAAGCGCGGCTGACGCTCGCCTCGTGGTCGAGCATCGCGTCGTTCAGCGTGAGCGTATTGATCGGCTCGGCGACGGCCGTGGCCTGCGAGTCGCTGCGCGTCGTGGCCGGTGAGAACCGACGTCTGTACGAACTGGCCCGGCAAGCCGATCGTCGGAAGGACGAATTCCTCGCGATGCTTGCTCACGAGTTGCGCAACCCAATGGCGCCGCTTCGCAATGCAATCTATCTCCTCGAATCGATCGGCCCTCA
>JBEHYH010000384.1:0-6454 GCA_048498275.1 Myxococcota bacterium
TAGCCGGCCTGCGTGTCGGCGACCGGCTCACCACCGACGCGCAGCGGGCCCGAGAGCTCGATGGTCTTGTAGTCGATGTCGAACTGCTGATCGGTCGTGAGGTCCAACGCGTCGGCGACCAGCCAGCGGCCCGACGCGTAGTTCGGGTACGCGCCCGGTTCGATCTCGAAATAGACGGTGTACACGCCCTTCGGCAGCCGCACTTCGTAGCTGCCATCTTCAGACGGGTTCACGCCGGCTTCGAACCAGCTCCACTGGCCTTCGAGCGCGTGATTCTGGAACGACAACTTGCCGACCGCGCGGTTCGGCACCGGCAGCTCGCCGTCGACCTTGATGCGCCCGAGCAGCCGCGAGGTGTCGATGCTGATGGCCATGGTGTCGGGCTGGTAGTGCTCGAAGTAGCGCGAGACGACCCAGAAGCCGCTCGCGAGGTTCGGCGACATCGTCGGGTCGAGCCGCAACGCCACGAAGTACAGGTCGCTCGGAGCGCGGATGTTGAACGACGCGCTGTTGAAGGGGATTGAATAGAACAGCAACCCGCTCGCAGACGTCGAATCGGCGCGCGCGAACATGAACAGATCGAGCGTGGTGATGGGGTTGCCCGGAGGCGGCGCTCCGTCGATGAGCAGCCCGCCTTCGATGGGCAACGTGGGGAAGTCGACGGTGAAGGTGTTGTCGTGCGTGAGGTCGATGCCCGCGCCCGCCGTGAGACCGGTGATCATCGACGGGTACGTGGGGTTGGCCACGCCGTCGAAGCTCATCGAGATGCCGTACACGCCCTGAGGCACGAGCGCGGTGACGTCGGCGCTGCCGCCTTCATGGTGCGAGATGACCGAGCTCGTCGTCTCACCGGCGCGCGAATACGCGAGCGCGAAGTCGGGGCCGGGCCGCGCGTCAGGCAGTGGAACGCCGTCGAAGGTGATGCGCGATTCCAACACCGCCGTGGGGATGTCGACGTCGAGCTCGGTGTCGGCGAGCAGGTTCACGTTCTGGCCGGGGCGCACGTTGAAGTCGCGCAGCTCCGTGCCGTACAGCGAGACCGCCGGCGTCGAGAGGTACAGGCCGAACTCGCCCTCGAGCATCTGCAACTCGTACGCACCGCCGGAGCTCGTGACCATCGACATCTGCCACGCCGGCTCGCCGAAGCCGTTGAACCACACGTCCTGCGGGAACGAGTTGGGGATGAACGGCAGGCCGCCGAAGTGCACGCCTCCGCGGAGCTTGTGGGAGAACGCCGAGAAGTCGCGCGATTGATCTCGCGTCATGTCGGTGAAGCCGTGCTCGATGAAGCCCTGGAAGTTCGGCCACACGCCGCCGGGCTGATGGCGCAGCAGATCGTAGCGGGTGCGCATCACCTTGATGACGAGCAGCCCGGTGCTGTCGGGCACCTGCTTGATCTGCGACTCGACACCGGAGGCGACGAAGTGCGTCTCGATGGGCTTGGTCTCGGGCACGTTGTCGAGCGACGCGAGCGCGGTCAGCGTGTGCAGCTCGATGCAGATGCCGAACCGGAAACCGCCATCGACCTCGTACGACCAGCCGCCGTCGGGCGTAGAGAACACCTCGGGCGGGCAGATTTCAGAGGCGTAGTTGTGATTCCACGGCTCGGGCTTCGGGCCGACCATGCCGCTGTCGCCCGCATCGCGTCGCGGACCGCCATCGGTGGGCATGCCGCCGTCGACACCTGCGTCGTCACCGGGGCCGAACTCAGGCCCGCATTGACAACCCGCGAGCGCACAGCCGAGCGCCAGAACGAAACCACTGCGGGAGATGAGGGACACCACACTGCACGCTTAGGCAAGGCGCTCGACGATGACAAGCCACCTGCCCTTCTCCAACTGCTCGGAAACCGCCGCGAAAATGGCAGCACGTTTCTAACGCTTGAACGGCGACGCAGCTCATCGTCGGCGGGCACGCACTCACCTCGCTTCAGGTGGTGCGCATCGCCGCATCGGCGGCGAATCGGGCCGAGCTGCGCATGCCGGGGCTCAGCGAGTCGGCGCGACGCGCGAGTTGCGTGCGTGCGAACGCGCGTGACGACCCGGCTGCTGACCCGCGGGCCGCTGCGAGACGCCGTGATTCTGCGAGCGCGGGCCGGGGTTGGCCTGGCGCGAACGCTCCTCGAGGAGCGCCTTCTGGTAGACCTCGTCGTCCTTCGGCAGCTCGGCGCGCGGCACCGGAGCGCGCAGCAGCTTCTCGATGTCTTTGAGCAACGGCACTTCATCGGGCGCGCAGAACGCCGACGCGTGACCCGAGGCCGACGCGCGCGCGGTGCGGCCGACGCGGTGCACGTAATCTTCCGGCACGTGCGGCAGGTCGAAGTTCACCACGTGACCGATGTCGGCGACGTCGATGCCGCGGGCGGCGATGTCGGTGGCCACCAGCACGCGGTAGCGGCCCGACTTGAACCCGTCGAGCGCGTGCTTGCGCTGCGCCTGGCTGCGGTCGGCGTGAATGCGCTCGGCGGCGTGCTTCTCGCGAACCAGCACCTTCACCAGCTTGTCGGCGCGGCGCTTGGTGCGCGTGAAGACCAGCGTGCTCTCTTCGCCCTGCGCGAGCAGCGAGAGCAGCAGCGCGTTCTTCTCGTTCTGCCCCACGAGGTACACGCACTGGGTCGCGCGGGCCGCGGTGGTGCCACTGCGAGCGACCTCCACGCGAACCGGGTTGCGCGCGTGCTGCTTGGCGAACGTCGCCACCTCACCCGCCATCGTCGCGGAAAACAGCAGCGTCTGACGCTCGCGCGGCAGCTTGGCGAGGATGCGCGTGAGCTGCGGCTTGAAGCCCATGTCGAGCATGCGGTCGGCTTCGTCGAGCACCAGCACCTCGATGCCCGCGAGCGACACGTTGCCTTCGTTCATGTGGTCGAGCAGGCGGCCCGGCGTCGCGATGCAGATCTGCGAGAACGAGAGCCCGTCTTTCTGCGCGCCCATGCCGAGGCCGCCGATGACCGCGACCGACTTGAGCCCGTGCGGCTTGCCGAAGCTCACCGCGTGTTCGTGGATCTGCAGCGCGAGCTCGCGCGTCGGCGCCAGCACCAGCGCCTTGAGGCCCTTCTTGCTCTTGAGCCGCTCGATGATGGGGAGCAGGAACGCCGCGGTCTTGCCGGTGCCGGTGGCCGCGCAGCCGATGACGTCCTTGCCCTCGAGCGCGGGCTTGATGGTCTGTTCCTGGATGGGGGTGGGCTTCTCGTAGCCAGCCTGCTTCAGCGCGGAGAGCGTGGCCTGCGACAACCCGAGCGATTCAAAGTTCGACGACATTCATCGGCCTTACCCGATGTGAATCGCGGAGTCGCCACCCGATCTCCACGAGGGCGGCACGAAGCGATGCCACCAGGGTATCGGGGGCAGCTCGTCTTCGGGGTGGAGGAAGATCTTCGCGGAGAGCCGCCACCTCGTACCCGCTGGAATACCGGGTGCTGACGCGGGCTGCGTCGCCTCGAGCGCCTGTTCGAGACAGCGCCCGAGCCGGGGAAATCGCGGCAGGTCTTCGGCGCGCGCGTAGACCAGTTGCATGCCCTCGGGTTGCCGTTGCAGGAGCAGCTCGATGGTCACCGCTCCGCTGGTGGGCGCGCGGTAGAGCTCTTCGTTGCAGTGCTGGAGCGATTCACGCGCCTCGAGAAAGATCGCCATCACCACTTCGCGGCGCTGCGCATCGGGCGCCCAGTTGCTCTCGTCTGAAACCGGGAGCGCGGCCCAGAGTGAATCGTAGCCTTCGGGCCGCGGCCGGCGCGGGCGCTGCATCACGCTGAAGCCGAGCACCGTGACGGCGAGCACGACCGCCACGGCGATGCTCAGGCGCTTCTTCAAGGGTTGAGGTCCTTCGCCGGCATCCTGAGCTCAATCATCGCCTTGCACTTCGGGCATGAGAAGCGCGCCGGCCAGCCGGTGAGTTTCGCCGGTAACGGCAACGGCTCGCCGCATTTGGGGCAGGTGATGGCACCTTCGCCGAAGACCGCCTTGTCGAGCGCGGTGATGACGCCCATCACCGGGCCGACCACCAGCGCGATGAACGCGCCACACGGGTGCGGGGGGATGATGGTGATCAACGCGCCCGGGAGGGAGATCATCAACATGCGCATCAGGCCACGGCGAAAACGGTCGAAGCCGTTGAGGTGCTGCACCGGCAGCGTGAACTCCAGCGGAGGCTTCTGCGAATCCATCACGCCTGCGTGCACGAGCGTCGGCTCCATGGGCGCGAGGTAACGCAGTCGGGGTTGCGTCGATGCAATAAGGTCACATAGACTCTTTTATCATGATTATCGACCTGAACAGGGCCCGCGGGGTGTTGTGGGGCCAGGCCGTGGGTGACGCGCTGGGCACGACGGTCGAGTTCCGCGATGAGCCCGGCATCGCCACGCGCGCGGAGACCCGCTGGCCACGAGACCTCGTCGGTGGTGGGCCGTTCGACGTGCTCCCCGGGCAGGTGACCGACGACACCGAGCTCGCGCTGTCTCTGGCACGCACCCTCGCGCGCGTGGGCCGGTACGACGATGACGCGATCGCGGAGGCCTACCTCGCGTGGTTCGCCTCAGAGCCGTTCGACTTCGGCCGGGCGACGTCGCGTGCGTTTCGTGCGCCGGCGAAGAGCGCGGAGGAAGTTCGCAAACGCGCCGACCCGAAGACCGAGGCGAACGGCTCGTTGATGCGGAGTTCTCCGCTCGGCGTGTTCGGTGCGTCGATGCCCCGTGAGGCGCTCGCGACGTTGGCCATGCGCGACAGCGCGTTGAGCCATCCGTCTCCCGTGTGTCGGGCGGCGTGCGCGGTCTTCGTGACGACGATTGCCGATGCGCTCACCTCGGGCTCGAACGGCGCGGAGCTGTACGAACGCGCGCTGACTTTCGCGCGCACACACGCGCCGCTGGTGGCCGACACGCTCGAAGACGCGGCTGAAGGAATTCCCGTTTCAGACGACGAACACAATCAGGGCTGGGTGCGCATCGCGCTGCAGCACGCGTTCTTTCAGTTGAAGCATGCGAGCGATTTCGAACAGGCGCTGGTACAGACCGTCGTGAAAGGTGGCGACACCGACACCAACGGCTGCATCACCGGAGCGCTCCTCGGCGCGGTGCTCGGCGTCGATTCGATTCCCGCTCGTTGGCGGAGCACGGTCGCCGAATGCCGGCCCGCGCGCCCCGAGCGCTACTGGTGCAACGATCTCGACGCGTTGGTGAATTCGCTCGCACGCGGGGAGAAGGTCTCGCACCGCGAGCGGTGAAGGGCGGAATCGTCGACGAGTCGCGACGCGCGTGCGCGGCCGGCGCGAAACACCGGCTCCAAGATGAACCCGGGCGAGGTCGCGGACGTTGCGCCAATGCGTGCACTTCCCGCTGAAGCACCGCCCGCCAACTGCAACGAACTGAACCTGTACGGCCGCTGCCGAATGAACCCGCCGCGCTCACCGCACGGTCGAAGTTCAACTGCGTGAGCGCTTCAGCGGAGGTCGCGGGCACATCCTCCCGATGAACGCGTTCACGGCCGGCGGCCGAAATGAAACGTGAGGTAGTCGGTCTGTTCCGCACCGCGCAGGTCCTTCGCGCGCGCGACGACCTGGAGCGCTTCACCGAGCGACACTTCATGCTCACGCAGCGCGCCAAACAGCAGACACTCGAACCGGCGGCACGCGAGCGGCCGCCGTGCGTACACGCCGCACACGGTGCCCGCGAGGGCTGCGCACCGCTGCGGCACGTAACGGCCGCCCTGCTCCGTCGCGCGCACGTCGAGGTCGGCTTCTGGAACGACCTCATTCGGAGCCAACGGCACCCGCGTGAAGAGCGTTCCATCGCAGCACAGGCCGCACTCGCGACACAGCGACTCGAGCTCGGCGCTCACGACGGCACGCTCCACACGCGCGCGGTCTTCGCGACCACGCTGTCCCACGCCGGCACGGGTGGGAAGGCGTATTCACCTTCGACGCGCAGTTGCGCGGAGGGAAAGAACGAGCGGCCGGGGTCTCCCACGCGAATTGTCGCGCCGCGCTTCGACAGCGACCGCAGCCACGCCAGCACGCGTCGCGAGAGCTCGTCTTCGTAGAAGACATCGCCCACCAGCACGACGTGCCAGCCTTCGTCGCGCCCGATGAGATCGTCGCTGCGCGTGCGCAAGGTGACGTCATTGAGTGCGGCGTTCTCGGCGATGGCGTCGAGCGCGAACGCGTCGAGCTCGCTCGCTTCGACGAGCGCCGCGCCGGTCAACGCCGCGGCGATGCCCGCGACTCCGCAGCCGGCGGCGAAGTCGAGCACACGCCGGCCGCGAATCAGCGTGGGCCAGTCGAGCACATGCCGCGCGAGCGCGAGCCCGCCGGGCCACGCGTGCGCCCAGAACGGAGGCGCTTCACGGCGGCCGCTGACCGCCTCCGTCGCGAGCCACACCGGCAACGGGTCGGCCGCGAGCCGCACCCGCAGCCCCGGCAGCACTTCTCGAATCTCGGTTGCACGCTGGAGGAGCGACGGCTCTGC
>JBEHYH010000385.1:0-6398 GCA_048498275.1 Myxococcota bacterium
CGAAAGCTGCCCCGCCGGCACGAAATATACGCGCCGGTGAACACGCCGGTCTTTTCCTTCGCGAGGTCAGTGCGCGCGAGGTCGGTCTTCTGCTTCGCCGCGGTCACGTACGCCTCGACGGCGCTCTTCTGCGCGTCGGTCGTGATGCTCGACACCAGTGCGTGTTCCGGAGCCAGCACGCAATACGTCGCGCCGAACAGCGTGTCAGGCCGCGTGGTGAAGACGACGAAACTCGAATCTTTCCCGTCGATGGTGAAGCGCACCTCGGCGCCTTCTGACTTGCCGATCCAATTGCGCTGCATCTCCTTCACGCCTTCGGGCCAGTCGACGGTGTCGAGCTCCGTGAGCAGACGTTCTGCGTACACGGGGATCTTCAGCATCCACTGCTTCATCATGCGGCGTTCGACGACGTCACCGGTCTCGACGTACTTGCCGTCTTTGACCTCTTCGTTCGCGAGCACGGTGCCGAGCGCCGGGCACCAGTTCACCGGCACCTCCGCCATGTACGCGAGGCCGCGTTCGTAGAGCTTCAAGAAGATCCACTGCGTCCACCGGTAGTAGGCGGGGTCGGTGGTGTCGACTTCGCGCGACCAGTCGTAACTGAAGCCGATGCGCTTCAACTGCCGGCGGAAGTTGTCGACGTTGCGCTTGGTGATGACCGCCGGGTGAATGCCTTCACGAACCGCCGAACGTTCCGCGGGGAGACCGAACGCGTCCCACCCCATCGGGTGCAGCACGTTGAAGCCGAGCATGCGCTTGATGCGCGCGACGACGTCGGTCGCCGTGTAGCCCTCCGGGTGGCCGATGTGCAGACCGGCGCCCGACGGGTACGGGAACATGTCGAGCACGTAGTACTTGGGTTTCTTCTTGAGCTCGGCGAGCTCCGTCGGAGTGCGGAAGGCCTGCTTCTCTTCCCACGCGGCCTGCCACCTGGGTTCGATGACCGAAGGTTCGTAACGGAACGTCATGGCGGCGGCTTGTACGAGACGCGCGCGAATGCGTCTACGCTCGCGCGGCCGTGGCTCACCAGGTCGAGTTCGAACATCGCCGTCTCAAACCCGGGTCGTTGCCGCGGTCACTCGCGCTGCCGCAAGAACGCATGCGTACGCTGCTCAGCAAGGCGCGAATCACGCGAGGCATCTTCGTGGTCATCGGCGCGGCGGCGATCGCGTTCATCACGCAGCGCGCGGGCATCTCACTCGGCGGAGCGCTGTGTTTGTTCCTCGTCGCGCTCCCGGCGTTGTGGGTCGGCGGGTGGTTGTTCGGGTTTTTGTTTTCAGCGCGGCGCGCGGCGAAGCGGTTCGCGCGAGATGTCGGCTCGTCGGGTTGGCAGAACGAACTCGCGGCGGTGACGATGCTCGAGAAGGTGAAGCTGTCGGCCGACGCGCCGGGCCTCGAAGTGACGCGCACCGAAGGCACGCAACTGGTGCAGTGGAAAATGGTTCGCATCGAACGCGTTGATGCCGACACGTTGGCGGTCTCACTCGGGCTCGAAGATCTTGCGCTCAACGAGAGCCTGATGGTTCCGCGCGCGGCGTTTCCTTCAGCTGAAGCGTTCGACGAGTTCTGTCTGACCGTGCAGCGCTTTGTCTGGGAAGCGCAGCGGTAGTCAGAGTTCAGATCTCGCTCGACCCGAACTGGCATCTCACTTCGAACGAACTGAACCAAGCCTGGTGTCACTCCACCGGACCTATGCGGTTGAGTGACACCAAGACCTGTTGAACCGTGTTTTGCTCGAAACTCATCTGCGCAAACCACGCCCCTTCAACGCCGCTCAGACGTCCATGATGCGCGGGAGCAGCAGCGCGATGGTGACCGAGAACAAGACGTAGATACCGGCGATCACCAGATTCAGCATGTTCAGCTTCGACGCGACGGTGCTCGCGAGTTTGGAGTCGATCAGCCCGGCGAGCTCGTCACGAATCACGCGCAGGTCGATGCCGCTCGCTGCATTCGCGTCGCTCCGGAAACGCGTCAGCGTCACCGCCTGCACGCGCGTGAGAATCGAGTTGAGCAGCTTCTTCATCAGCCACCCGCGAATGCCGCCCTTGCCCGCGCCTTCAGCGAGCATGCCGTTCACCGCGTTGGTCAATTTCTCTTCCGCTTCACGCAGCGGCAGCTTCTCGGCGAACCGGCCGGCCGAACCCGCGCGGTCAGCGTGTTCACTCTCGTCATTCACGCCGATGCGGTTGAACAACATCGTCAACACGCGCTTGCCCAGGCTGAGTTTCTGAAGTCCCAACAGCAACCCGCGGCCGATGGCGTTCTTCACGGCGAGCATGCCGGTGACGATTCCCAACGCGATCAGCGAGAGGCCGGCGGCGATCGCTCCGCGCACCCACGAGCCCTGCGCGGCGAAGTACACCGTCGCGCCGGTCACGCACACGCCGAGCAGCACCATCCCGAAAACAGTTCGGAGCAGCGCTTTGAGCGCCGCTCCGATGATGGGACCGAAGAGTTCGAGGAGACCAGCGAAGGCGGGGCCGAGATCGGGCATCGAGCCCCGGCTCTTACCAGCCCGCGCGGCGGATCGTCTTGTAAGCGCTCGTCACGCTGCGGAGGTTGTGCACGATGCCGTAGCTGCAGCCGCGCGCCTCGTAGGTCCAGAAGTTGCCCCACGCGTCACCCGATTCGTAGAGCACGATGTGACCGGCGCCGTTCGAGTTGTACACGAGCGCGTCACCCTTCACCGCGCTGTCGCGGGCGATCGTCGTCCACTGCGAGTTCGAACCGACGAACGTCGCGGTGCTGTACGGGTGCGAGTCGGTCGCGAGGTTCGTGTTGCTGGAGGGGATCTGCCAGATCTTCGCGACGTACCCCGAGCAGTCGGCGCCGTACGAACCACCGTGGCTGCACGACGGGCAACTGCCGGTGCACGACCCCTTGGTGCCGCTGGTCACGCCGGTCGACAGCCAGCGGCCGTGGCCCCACCAGTACGAGAAGCCGACGCCCGCCTGCGCGCGAACGATGGCCGCGTCACGCGCCGAGCTGCCACCGCCGGTCGACGGCGACGACACCAGCTTGAGGTACGCGCCCGACGACCAGCCGGTCACGCCGTTGTACTTGATGTTGTAGAAGCCGTTGGTCGGCGACGCGGTGTTGACGGTCACCACCGAGGCCCCCTCGGGAATCACCAAGCGCACCGCGTAGCTGGTGCCGGCACCCGAACGGAGGTTCAGACCCGAGGTGGTCTTCAGCGTCGAACCGATGGCGACGCCCGCGCTGAGTTCACCTTCGATGGTGGCGTTTTCGTCAGCCGAGGTGAGCTCTTCGCCACCCGAGCGGAACTCCGAATTTCCAGCGCAACCAAGGAGGGCAATCGTCAGGAAGCAGAACGCGTTCTTCATGCCCGGGACGAATTGCGACAACCGTGCCGAACATTCTGCTCGCTCGGGAAAGGGGGCGAATCTGGCAACTCCTTTGACAGCGTCAGGAGCGGTCAGGCGGCCCACTGGCTGTGCAGATCGAGGGCAGGTGTCTGAAAAGCTGACACGGTGACGGGCGTGCCGATGCGTGATTTCACGCCGCTCCCATGAAGCGGCCCGTGATTCTCGCCCTCGCTGTCGTCGTGCTGCTCGCCGGAGCGCTCGTGTGGTGGCTCCTTCGCCCGGCTCCGCCGCCGGCCATCGAGTTGCTGGATGAAGCGGTCGACGCCGGCACGGTGAAGAAGGCCGAATCGACGGTCGAACGCTTGAGGGCCTCGGGTTTGGGGACCGACGGCGGCGTGCCGAAAGCCCTCGGCGGGAGCGCGGGCCACATCGCCAGCTTCGGTTGGGGCAGCGGTGAAGGGCAGTTGGGCAAGTCGACGTCAGATGAATCGAACGCCGAGGCGCCGATGAGCCTGACCGTCGACCCGCTCGGCAACATCTGGGTGCTCGATCAGGTGAACAACCGCCTCGTGAAGCTGGACAAGACGGGCAAGCAGCTCGGCACCGTCCCGATCCCCGTGCAGGCGGCGCAGGACGTCGCGGTGACGGCTGATGGCACGGCGCTGGTGATGGACCGGCTCGTCGACAAGTCGGTGGCGGTCATCGGGCCCGATGGCAAGCCGCGCGGTGAGCTGCCCATCGTCGGGAAAGGGCTCGAAGAAGGCGGCGCGTCGACCGGCATCTTCTCCGACGGCAACGACGTCTACGTGGAGCGCGAGCACGGCGACTCGGTGATGATCGGCGACAGCTCCGGCAAGGCGAGCACCGACCGCCCCGAGATCCCCGGCCGGCCTGCGGGCGACAACAAGACGTACCTGACCGCCGGCATCATCGATGGGCGCACCGGGCTGGTGATGGTGACCGCCATCGACAAGGCGTCGCGGCAGCATCGCTTCACGCGGCAGTTGCCGATGGGCCAGCCGGTGGTGGGCCTCAACGCGCTCGACGCGGACCTGAGCGGCATCATCTATCTTGGCGTCATCGTGGAGAAGCCGGGCTCGACTCCGGAGTCGCCGCTGTTCGGCGTGACGCTGCTCTGCCTCGACCCGCTCGATGGGCACCCATTGACCGCGTCGCAGTTGCCGGCGAACACCACGCCTGAAGAGACGTTCCGCGAGATGTATGTGCTGCCGGAAGGTGGCGTGGTGATGCTGGTGCGCAATCAGATGGGCGCGGAGCTGGTGCGCTTCCAGTGCGGCCAATAGCCGCACTTCCCCTCTCCCGCCTGCGGGAGAGGGAGCGTCGAGTCACTTGTGCAGCGTCTCGGCGAACGTGCCTTCGACCTGCTGCGCGTCACGCCCTGCACCATCCACCAGCGCGCGCCAGGTGGGCTTGTCGAGCGCTTGCGTCGCCTCCGGAGCGCTGGTGCCCACGGTGACGAGCACCGGCACGAGGTAGCGCTGCTCTGAGGCCTCGGTGACCACGCCCTTCACCTCGCCCACCACCGTCACCTTCGGCGGAGCCGTGAACGTCACCGCCAACTCGCGCCGCGAAACACCGACGACCCCTGCGTGCAGCCGTTCGCCGGGCATCGCGACGGGCGAGGCGAACTCTTCGCGAACGTCCTGACCGAAGCGCGGGTCGAGCTTCCACGCCCGGGCCCAGCGGCGCGCCTCGACCGCCTCCTTCGACGTCGCACGCGCGGGGTCGGCGAGCGCCGCGAGACTCTTCAGCTTCGGAGCGAGCGCGACTGCATCGCCCGTCAAACGACCGAGCTGCGCGGCGTTCAGCGCTTTCACCAGCTTCTCGAGCGACACCGAGGCACGCGCGTACACATCAGGAGTCGGCTCGACATCGAGCGACGGAGGCACGAGCAGGCGAACCTGCAGCAAGCTCTTCTCGCCGTCTTCACGCGCGATCTCCTCGCCGCGCGAGCGCCCTTCCGCCGCGCCTCCGAGCTGCGTGATGAACGAGACCTGCAGCCGGTCACGCCAGTCGCCGTCGTAGTGCACGTTCGACTGATCGCTCCCGCACATCGGAGCGAGCCATGCTTCGCGCGCATTCGCGAACGTGTCCTGCGCCGGCTTCACGCGCCCGTCACCGACCGCGTTGGCGAGCTCCGCAAATGACTCCCGGCGCTCGGCGCCGACGAGCTCATCGAGAAACCGGGAGAACGCCGTCGACGGAGCGCCCATCAACCCCGGCGGCACCCGCTGCTCATCGGGCAACGCCTCGAGGAACGCGCTGAGGTCGGTGAGCGACTTCTCCGCGTCACCCTGCGTCTTGTCCTTCCACACGGTGATGAGCTCGCTCTGCGGCACACCGAGGAATGCGTCACGCCGCGCGCGAATCTTCTCCCACGCCGCGAGCAGCTTCGGGTCCTTCTGGAGGAACTGCAGGAACAACAGCACCGCCGCCGAACCCGCGCGCGACCGCTCGAACGGCTGCGCCAGCACGCGGCCACGCACCCATGCGCACGAGAGCTCAGGCTTCGAATTCCACGGCACCGGAGCGAGCAGCGCGCCCGGTGCTTCGCTCTGCCGCGAGATGTCGGCGTCGGTCGCGAGCGACGCATCGGCATCAGCGCGCGCCGCGGCGAGGACCTTCGCGCGGTCGAGGCACGCGAGCCCCGCAGCCACCCGGGCCGCGAGCGCCAACGCGCCTTCCTTCAAATCGCCCGCGGCGCCGGTGTGCCTGCTCAACGCGAGGTTCATCACGCGTGTCCAGAACTCACGACGCTGTGGCTCGAGCTCCATCTCTTCGGCGAGCAGCGCGTTCACTTCGGTCTGACGAACGACCCACGCGACGGCTTCGACCGGCAGCAACAGCTTGGGCTCCGCGGGGTCGAGCGGCGCGCGCAGCTTCGACACGCTCTTCTTCGCGAGCGGGTTGTCAGAATCGATCTCCTTGTCGCTCACCAGCGCGAACGACTTCGGCAGCGCGCCCGCTTCGACGCCGCGACCGGCCGACACATCGAGCGCCGCCGGCTGCACGTGCAGCTTCACGGTGCGCGGCAGGCCCTTGAGAAAC
>JBEHYH010000386.1:0-6388 GCA_048498275.1 Myxococcota bacterium
GTTGCTGCATGGAAACTGCGGCACCAGCGTGTCGCGCGCGTTCAACAGCCGGCGTTGAAACGCGACGATGGAATCGCGGCAGGACGCCCAGGTTTCGCCGCCGAGGTGGTCGATGAACTCGGGGTACGCGGGGTCTTCGACTCCCTCGGTGATGGGCGCGACGTACGCGACGGTGCCGTCGACGTCGCACGGGTGAAACCGGCGATGCAGCACGCTCGTCACGCCGCCCTTGCTCCCGCCGGTGTTGAGCCATTTGCCCGGCAACGCCCAGCGCAGCGACTCCACGAGGTGGTGCGCGTCGGCCGCCGCGTTCTCGATGGTCAACTTCGACCAGTCAGCCGGTGACGGCGTCGATTCGGCGAAGTACCGGTGTTCGTAGCTGAGCTGGTTGGCCGCGTACGTCGTCGTGAGCTCGGCGGGCCCCGCGTACAGGTCGTAGCCCGAAGTGAAGAGCACCGTGGGCGCGTCATCGCCGACGTAGTCCAACACCGCGCGCTGCTTGAAGGTGCCCGCGGCCGCATCATGCGCGTCAACCTGCTGTGTCACCTCGAGCTCGAAGCGGGCGTAGCCGGCAGGCGCGCCACCATCGACGACCTGCGTGAAGGTCAGCCCGGGGACGCAGGCCAGGCGCGCTTCGATGGAGGCCGCCGCGCTGCAACCCGCTGGAGGTGACCAGGTGACGTCGTCACACGCGCCCGCCTGCTCCGGCGGCTTTCCGCACGCGAAGAGACCGCACATCAACAACGCCACACCACCGTGAACGCGCGTCATGCGCGTCAATCAAGCACATCACTCCAGCGGCATAACGCTGTTGTTCTCGAGACGCTTGAGCCATTCGTCTTTGCTCTTCGCGCCCTCGGGCGAATCGAGCAGCCGGCCGTGGCGCACTTCATCGGCCGCGGAGTGGAGACTGCCCATGCGCTCGTAGACCTCCGCGAGCCGGTAATGCAGCCAGGCGCTGGCCGGTTCGAGCCGCGACGCGGTCTGCAGCGCGTCGAGCGCGCGGGGGAAGCGGCCTTCTTGAAACCAGAGCGTGGCTTCCCGTTGAAACAGCGCGCTACGCGCCGGCGCCGACGTCACGAACGGCCGCACGCGTTGCAACACCTCACGCGCGGCGGCGGGTCGATTGAGCGCGCCCAGCATCTCGCTCAGCATCAGCGCGGCGTTCACGTTCGACGGCTCGCGCACCGACAACTTCTCGAGCGCCTTCACCGCGTCATCGACCCGATTCAACCGGGAAAGCGCCTGCACGCGCGTCATCACGAGGTCATTCCGTTCAGCGAGCTCGGGCGCCAGGGCGTCGAGCGCGGCGAGCGCGTTCTCGGGCGAACCGAGCTCGGCTTCGTGACGAACGCGCAGGAGTCTGGCTTCGACGGCGACCGCGTCACTCGGCGGAAATTGTGAGGCGACCTCCAGCAGCTCGAGCGCGCGGGCGTCGTCACGGTGCTGACGAAGCAGCAGATACAGCCGCTCGAGATGACCGGGCTGGTCGATGAGCGCGCGGTCCAACGCGTTCAACTTCACCGCGAGCGTGAGCCCGTCATTCAACGACGTGAGCTCGCCCTTCGACCACGCGAGCTTGTACTCGCCGAGCGCCTGCGACGGTTGCGCCAGGCGCATCAGCGCGTGCGCGGCGGCGACATGACTGGCTCCATCTTCAGGCCGGAGCACCAGCACCCGGTTGATCCACGCGAGGGCTTCACGTGGCCCAGCCCGGCGCGCCGCGTCTTGCGCGACGTCGGCGTAGAGCACCCAGTCTGCGGGGTGCCGGTCGATGAGCCGCACCGCCTGCGCGCGCACCTCGGTGAAGGGTTTGTTCTCACGAATCGAAGTCTGCAGCGCGTTCTCGCCCGCCACGAAACCGGGGAGCGCGAGGAACAACGCCGGTACGCACGCGACCATCGCCGCGCCGATGACGAATGACGCGGCCTTCGACACCCGCTGACGTTCAGCGCCCGCATCGAGCGCGCAGAGCAGGCCCGCCATCACGCACGCCGCGGGCCCGACGGCGTTCAGCTCGAGCGCGAAGTCGAACACGTCGTGCGCCATGACTCCGAGGAGCGCGAGCAGCACCACGTTCTCGACGAGGTGCGGCCGCGTCGCGAACCACAGCCGCCACGCGAGCCACGCAGCGAAGAGGGTGAGCAGCGCAGCGAGCGGCACGCCGAAGTCAGCCGCCCACTGCAGTACGAGCATCTCCGGGTGCGTGAACGTGGTGGTGAGCTCCCGCGTCTGCGCCGGAGAGAAGCCGAGCTCGAACCCGCCCGCGCCCATGCCCAGCGGCCAGTACGGCGCGATGCCCGAGGCGAACATCGGCCACAGCTCGACCTTGGTGGCCTTCAGCTTCTCGAAGGACGACACCGTCTCCGCGCGCTCGACGAGCTGCTCGAACGAGAGGAAGCCCGCCACCAGCAGCGTCGCGGTGATGAACAACCACGGCAACGAACCGCGCATGCCGCCGCTGCGCCGCGCGATGAGGCTGACGCCGACCAGCCCCCACGTCGCGATGAAGAGCCCGATGCCTCCGCGCGAGAACGAGAAGAAGACGCCGGTCGCGCACAACGCGGCGACCGCGGCCCAGCCGATGGAGGCGTCACGCGAGGGCGCCTTGAGCGCGAGCGCGAGCGCGACGGTGCCGCCCAGCGTGAGCCACGACGCGAGGTGATTGGTATTGCCGAACGGCGTCAGCAGCGGCACCACGCCGTAGAAGTGCTTCACGCCGAAGAGCGAATCGGCGCCCGCGAGCAGATGCACGAAGCCGATGACCGCGGTCGCTCCCGCCGAGAGCGCGAGCACCGCGAAGAGCCGGCGGCGAATGGCGTCGAAGCGGCCGAGCTCCAGCGCGACGAAGAACAACGCGCCCAGCGACACGATGCGCGCGAACGACTCGAGCGTCGCCGGCACGTCGACCGCGAGCGGCCGCCACGAGTCGAGCCCCAACGGCACCAAGGCGAAGTCACGCAGCGCGGCCTGCGGCGGGCTCAACACCCCCAGCAACGCGGGCGGGAGCGGCAACAGTTGCAGCAGCGTCACGCCGGCGAGCACCACCGGCACCAGCAGCGCGAGATGAAAACTCCAACGGCGATGGTGGCGATTGGCGCCCCACAACCACGTGCCGAGCGCGACGGCGGCGAGCGCCCAGAGCACCCACGCGGTCCACTCCGGCGCGCCGCCCAGCGACATCGGCAACACCACGAGGCTCGCGGCGAGCGCGACCTCGGAGGCGACCCAGAAGCGCGTGGTGTCAGACGAAGACATGGCGGTCAGGCGAGGTACCGCTTCCACAACCGCCGCGCCCCGCCCACGGCCTCCGCCACTCCATCACGGGGAGAATCGACGAGCCAAAATCGCGCCGCGAGGGCCGCGGGGCGGTTCGTGAGCTGCGCGCGTTCGAGTCGGTCGGCCGAGAAGAGCCGCGCGTGCCCGAACGAACGCAACCGGCCCGACGGGAAATGGCGCTCCGCTTCGTACGGCAGCGTCACCTTCAGCGCGGTGCGCAGCACGAAGAGCGCGGCGCTCATCGCAGTGTGAAACCCGGCTTCACGGCAGCGGGCCGCCATCGCCGGCCAATCGAACGTGTCGCGAACGGCGAGCGCGCGCTGCAGATCGACCAGCCACGACGCGCGCAGGAACGCGTGATTCGCGGCGTGGGTCGCGAGGTAGACGAACTCGTCATCGGGGTGCAGCCAGCGCATCGGCCGCCCGAGAAACGCACCCGACACCAGCCGCGTGCGCAGCGCCGCGTCGTCGAAGGCGTTGCCGCCGAACCCGGAGAAGACGCGAAAGTGCACCTCCACCAGTGCTCCGTGGGCGGTCCACGATTCATGGTGACCGTGTTCTTCATCGGGGCCGCGGGCGAAACCGAGGCGCGTCAGCACCGGCGCCACCGCGGGCAACTCCTCCGGCGCGACCCAGACATCGACGTCGCTCGAAGGCCGGGCCAGCGGCTGCTCGGGGTACAGCCGCTGCGCGAGGCACGAGCCCTTGAGCAACACCGGCGCGAGCCCCACGGCTTGCAGCGCGTCGACCACGGTGAGCGTCTGTTTACGAACCTTCAAGCCCCGCGAAATCGACGCGCGCGCGTCGTGCGTGAGCTGCGCGTGCAGCGCCGGCGCGAGCTCCACCTTCAAGCCGTCGAGGAAGTCGGCCACCAGCGCGCTCACGCCGTGCCGCGCGGCGCTGTCCACCAGCCGGGCGTGACTCAGCGCCGGCCATACGCGCTTCAGGCGGGCTCCATCGCGCGGCATGCACGAGAGAACTTCGAAGAGGGGCGCGCTTGCGTCAGAGTGAGGCGACGGCATGGAAGACTTCATCTTCGCACCGCTCGTGCTCATGGTGAGCCTCGGCATTCACCTGCTGGTGCTCCGGCGGAGCGAGCCACGGGAGCGGCCGGCGCTCAACTGGGCCTTCTCGTTGCACGTGGTGAGCGCCTTCGCGCAGGTGCTGCTGACGAAGTACTACTTCAAGGGCGGCGACATGTTCGTCTACTTCGAGAACGGCGTCGAAACCGCGGAGGTGATGCGCGGCGACTTCACGCGCTTCTTCCCCGAGGTGGTCGCGGCCTTCCTGCAGCGCTCCTTCGAGTTCCCCATCGAGTTCTTCGGCGGCGGCTCGACCCAATCGATGTCGGCGGCGGCGGGGCTGCTGCTGTTCCTCACCGGGAGCTCCATCTACGCGACGGTGCTGTTGATCGCCCTGCTCACCTACGTGTCGCAGGTGCTGCTGTACCGCGCGCTCAAGCCCGACTTCTCGCGCGAGCTGCAACTGCGCGTGCTGTGGGGCAGCAACCTGCTGCC
Source organism: Myxococcota bacterium (assembly GCA_048498275.1). Lineage (GTDB taxonomy): Bacteria > Myxococcota > Myxococcia > Myxococcales > Myxococcaceae > Archangium_A. The sequence continues at coordinate 4,797 of JBEHYH010000386.1, forward strand.
GAGCGCGGTGTTCTGGTCATCGGCGCTGCTCAAGGAGCCGCTGGTGATGGCGGCGCTGGGCCCGCTGGTGCTGGGCCTCCGATGGCTCGCCGATGGGAAGCGCCGGGCCGGTTCGGTGATGCTGGTGGTGCCGAGCCTCACGGTCATCGCCGTCATCAAACCGTACGTGTTGATGGCGCTCTCGCTGGGAGCGGCGGTCTTCTACCTGTGGAGGCGCCTGCGCTCGGCGACCTCCCCCGCGCTCAAGCCGTTCTCGATCATCGGCGCGCTGGTGGTGGCCACCGTCGGTCTGGTGCTGGGCAACAACTACTTCACCAAGGGCGACCAGAGCGCGGCCGACACCTTCGCGCGGCAACGCAACGTCGGCCAGCAGGTGACGGGCGGTTCAGACTTTCAGCTCGAATCGCCGGGCGGCTCGGCCGAGCCCGTGCAGCGGAGCGTGCTCCAGGAGCTGCTGCTCGCGCCCTTCGCGTTGTTGACGGCGCTCTTCCGCCCGGTGCTCTTCGAGGCGCGCAACGCGGTGCAGTTGGTGAACGCCCTCGAAGCGACGGTGCTGTTGATGCTCTTCCTTCGCGTGTGGAGACGCACGTCGTTGCGGGGCCTCATCGCGTACGTCAGCGCGTCGCCGACGCTGTTGTTCTGCGCGGTCTTCACGCTCGCGCTCGCGGTCGGCACCGGTCTGTCGACGACCAACATGGGCACGCTGTCTCGCTACCGCGCGCCGATGATGCCGTTCTTCTTCACGCTGCTGCTGGTGCTCGACGCGTGGGCCGCGGAGCTGTCGCGCGTTCAGCTCATCCGCCCCGTGACCGCCGCGCCCACCAGCAGCGCGAGGTAGACGCCGACGACGATCTTCGGCTCGCGGTACTCGATGAAGAGCAGGCCGATGGCGAGCCACGCGAGGCCGGCGATGAACGACGCCGCGAGCATCGGCGTTTCGCGAATCAGCTCCGGCGAGCGATTGAAGAGCCACAGCCCGAGCGCGCCCAGCAGCACCTGCCCCAGCGCGTAGCTGGAGTTGAGGCCGTAATAGAGCGTGGTCTCGGGGCCCGGAGCGCGCACGCCGCGCAGCTTCTGAGACACCACGTCGATGATGAAGTGCATCGCGCCGCCGAAGGTGAGCCAGCCGTACGCGCCGTAGACGAGGTACTTGTGCATGGTGCGGCGAGCTTAGTGCTCAACCACGCGGGCGGAGCGCGATGACCTGCGCCGACTCGGGCGCTTCACGCTGCAGCTCGGGCACCGCGCGCTTGAGCCGCGCCACCGCGTCGTCATTCGTCACGTCGTCGGCGCCGGCGAGAATCGAGCCCACCAGCGTGACCGCTTCGGCGAGCGGGAGCTGCGAGAGCCGGCCGATGAAGATCTTCGGGTGGCGCGTCTTCTCGGCCTTCTCTTCGACCGTCGAGAGCTCCTCGAACAACTTCTCGCCCGGGCGCAGGCCGGTGAAGCGCACCTCGATGTCCTTGCCCGGCGTCAGGCCCGACAGCCGAATCAGGTCATTCGCGAGGTCGACGATCTTCACCGGCTCGCCCATGTCCAACACGAAGATTTCCCCGCCGAGGCGAGTCAGTTGGTGCTGCAGGCGGCGAGGC
>JBEHYH010000387.1:0-6339 GCA_048498275.1 Myxococcota bacterium
TAGTCGGCGCTGCCCGCCACCGCGTAGTTGCCCTGCCGCGGGTCGAGCGGCCCTTCCAGCACGCGCAGGTTCGACACCAGCTCGGGGATGATGAAGCCGAGATCTGCGAAGCCGTTGCCGTGCAGGTTGCCGGAGTCGTTGATGGGCACGCCATCGACGGTGAGCTCGAGGTCTTGCCCTTCACGCGCGTCGAAGCCGCGCAGGAAGATGCGGTCGGGGTGGCCTTCGCCGCCCTCGTTGGTGAGGAGGATGCCCGGCGCCAGCTTGAGCAGCTCCGCGGCGCTCTTGCGCGGCACCGCCGAGAGCTGCCCCACCTCGATGTTGAAGTCGGCCGTGCCGCGCGACTTGGGCTGCGTGCGGCCGGTGACGGTGGTGTTCATCTCGTGCGCGGGGTGCCCGGCGTCGGCGTCGTCGGCGGTGATGCCGGCGTCGGCGGCTGACAGGCTCGCTTCAGCCGGGTCGCCCGCGTCGCCGGGTTCGGGTGGCGGCGCGGGCATGTTGAACGAGAGGCGCGTGCGCGACGGGGTGGGCACGCCTTCGTGCGTCGCGGGCGCGAAGACCCACTGCTTGAGCGCGTCGATGGTCGCGCCGTCCCACGCGGCGCCGGCCGATTCGATGACGTGAATGTCGCCAACCCTGCCATCGGTACCCACGACGAACTCCAGCAGCACGTGGTCGTGTTCGGGAGGCGCCGCGTCGACGGGGGCGACCGCATCGACGCGCGTCACCACGCGTGGCGGCACCACATCTTCCTGGGCGCCCGCTGCGAACGCGCACAGCGTCGCGGCGGCGAACAAAACACGCATGACGAACTCCGTTGAAATGAACCCGCTTCGCGCAAGGTCGCGAAGGAGGCGGTGAAGGGCTCAATTATCAACGCACTCATACCAGCCCGCACCAGGCGAGCGGACGAGCGCGCTTGATTACGCGGCTGGCGGCGAGCTCTTCGGTGCGCGCGACAGAACGTCTTGCGGCGGCGTCTCGAAGGTCGATCGCGACCGCACCGGTGAGAACTCCGGTGTGACGCGCGCGACGAAGGTGACGGGGCTGATCAGCGCGGGCGTCTGAAACACCGCCAGGACCGGGCAGTCGGTCACCGGCTGAGCGAACGACGCGTCGCTCTCGGGCGCGCACACGTGCGGCTCCCGCGTGCGGTGGGCGTCGTCGTGCAGCCGCGAGACGTCGAGCTGCTCACCGGAGCTGCCTTCCGCGTGCGTCTCGAGCGCGAGATGCATCAGCCCCAGCCCTTGCGCGAGGAGCAACAGCGCGATGGTGGAGCGGCGGATCAGCACGGTCGCGGTGCGTAGTCGAAGACGCCATCAGGTTGCAATACGGAAACTCCCAGGGTGCCGACGTAGGATCGCCCCGATGACCGACACCGTCATGTTGATTCACGGCTTGTGGATGACGCCGCGCAGTTGGGAACACTGGGTGAAATTCTACGAGGCGCGGGGGTGCACGGTGTTGACGCCCGCGTATCCCGGGCTCGAGGTCGAGGTGGAGAAGTTGAATGCGGATCCGTCTCCGATTGCCGCGCTGACCGTCGAATCAGTCGTGAATCACTACGCGGCGATCATCGAGAAGTTGCCGGTGAAGCCGGTGCTGATGGGGCACTCGTTCGGCGGAGCCATCGTGCAGATGTTGCTGAATCGCGGGCTCGGGAGCGCGGGTGTGGCGATCGACGCGGCCGCCGTGAAGGGCGTGCTGAAGGTGCCCCTCGTGCAGCTCCGCGCGCTGTGGCCCGTGTTCAAGAACCCGGCGAACAAGAATCGCGCGGTGCCGCTGACTCCGAAGCAGTTCAACTTCGCGTTCACCAACACCATGAATGAAGCTGACAGCCTCGCGGTGTGGAAGCGCTACGTCGTGCCCGGCCCGGGGCGCATCGTGTTCGATGGCGCGTCGCAGAACTTCGCGTCGAACCCTCCGACGAAGGTCGACTTCGCGAAGGCTGACAGAGCTCCGCTGCTCTTCCTCGCGGGCGAACTTGATCACACCGTGCCCGCCTCGGTGAATCGTTCGAACTTCGAGAAGTACAAGTCGGGCGTCGTCGCGTTCCACGAGTTCAAGGGGCGTGATCACTTCACCTGCGGCGCTCCCGGCTGGGAAGAGGTCGCGAGCTTCGCGCTCGAGTGGGCGCGCGTGCCGAGAGCGGGCGAGCTCTGATCAGGCAGCGTGCGGTGTCAGGTTGAGCCGCTGCGTACTCCTCTCGAACTGGCACCGCGACACGGCACCGGTCGCACACCTGACTCGAACGTCGTGGTGTGAGCGCTCGCGAGGTGAACACCTCCGAGCACTCGTAGACGAAGTTGACAATCAGAGCGCGGCGATGAGTTCAGGCAGCGATTGCGCCGCCCACGCGTCGAGCTTCACCGTCGCATCTGCATCAGCACGCGTCGGCCCCACGTTCATCACCGCCACCGGCATCCCCCGGTCCTTCGCGCGCAACACGAACCGGTACCCGGAGAACACGGTGAGTGAGCTCCCGACGACAAAGAGCACATCGGCCGCGTCGAGCAACGCATACGCCGCTTCCACCCGCGGGCGCGGCACTGAATCGCCGAAGAAGACCACGTCGGGCTTGAGCACTCCGCCGCACGCGCACGGCGGCACGTGAAAGCCGTTCACCACCGAATCGGGAAGATCCGCGTCTCCGTCGGGCAGCAGCGAGTGCCTCCATTCGAGGGCGTGCGGGTTCGCGTGCTCGAGCGCCAACTGCAATTCATCGCGCGCCTGCCGCGTTCCACAGTTCATACACAACACATCGGCGAGCGCACCGTGCAATTCCAACACATCACGTTGTGCTGCTTTGTGGTGGAGCCGGTCGACGTTCTGCGTGATGACCCCGGTCACCGCGCGCCACTTCGACAGCGCGACGTGGGCGGCGTTCGGTTGAAAGTCTCGAAAGCGCGGCCAGCCGAGCAGGGAGCGCGCCCAGTACCGCGCGCGAATGTGCGCATCTCCGACGAATTCACGGTGCTGAATCGGAGGCCGTTTGCGCGGAGGCGCCGTCGGCCCGCGGTAATCGGGAATGCCCGACTCGGTGCTGATGCCCGCTCCCGTGAGCACGCACACCCGTTTGCCCTCGAGGACCCGCTGCAGCGCCTGCATGCGCGGGACAATAACCTTGCACTCGCTCGACGCCTCGCGGGTAAGGGGCGGCATGCGGCGTCTCTCGATTTTTTCCCTGCTTGTTTTCATGGCTTGCACCTCCAAAGGCCCCCAGGGCCCGGAAGGTCCGGCAGGGCCGGCGGGGCCAGCGGGTGCACAAGGCGCGACGGGGCCGCAGGGGCCGGCAGGTGCGCAGGGCGAACGCGGTGAAACAGGAGCCACGGGCGCGACCGGCGCGACGGGTGAAACCGGAGCCCAGGGCCCTCAAGGTCTGCAGGGGCCGCAGGGCGCGGTGCTGGTCGTCGATGGCGGTGTGATCATCGGCCCGTCAGGCGCGTCGGTCGCCGTCACGCAGCTCACCTCGGGTGACGCCGCGTGCGCGAACGGTGGCGTGCGCATCACGCAGTTGTCCGACGGCGGCATCACCAACCTCTGCAACGGCGCGATGGGCCCGGCGGGCCCGCAAGGCGTCGCAGGCCCGCAAGGCGCTCCCGGAGCGCAGGGCATTCAAGGGCCGAGCGGTTCACAGGGTGCGATGGGCCTCCAGGGGCCGCAGGGTGAGCAGGGCGTCGCGGGGCCGGCAGGTCCAACCGGGCCGAGCGGTTCTACCGGCCCGCAGGGAGCGACCGGCCCGCAGGGTCCACAAGGCGCGCAAGGCATTCAAGGGCCCGCCGGCGTTCCGGGAATCACGGCGTCGTTGCTGCCCAACATGAGCGTGCAGTGTGTCGCGGGCGGCGTGTTGCTCACCTTCGCCGATGGCGGCACGTCGGCGGTGTGCAACGGCACGCAGGGTCAGCAAGGCCTGCAGGGTATTCAAGGTCCGCAGGGCAACCCCGGTTCGCCGGGCGTGACGGGCTCCCAGGGCCCTGCCGGCCCCGCAGGCCCGCAAGGTGCGGCGGGCCCGAGCGGCCCTTCTGGCCCGGCGGGCGCGGTGCTGTACCTCGACGGCGGCGTCATCTCGCAAGACTGGGTGGTGTTCGCCGGCTTCACCGCCTCGAGCTTCACCGGCAACCTCGGCGGCATCACCGGCGCGAACGCGAAGTGCGACGCCGACTACCCCGGCAGCTTCATGTGCACGCAGGGCGACTACTGGCGCGGCGAGCCGAACGGCTACCCGCCGACGACCGGAGCGTGGATCGACTACGAGCGCGACGAGCACGGCACGCGCAGCATCGGCGGTTGCTACACGAGCGCCAACGGCCCGTGGACGGAGGGCACCAACAACGACTCCGCGTCGTCGCTCAACGCGGTGGGCAATTTCCAGAGCGCGAACTGCAACGTGATGAAGCCGCTCGCGTGCTGCAAGGCGCCGCGCAAGCGCACGCTGCGTGGCTTCACCTCGGCGACGTACACCGGCAACCTTGGAGGCCCCATCGGCGCGAACGCGAAGTGCAACGCGGAGTTCCCCGGCAGCATCTTCTGCACGCAGGGCGACTTCGGGCGCGCCGAGACCTCGGCGTCACCGGGCGGCACCGCGGCGTGGATTGACTACAACCGTGACGAGGTCTCCGGCATTCGCAGCATCGGCGGTTGCTACACGAGCGCGAGCGGCCCGTGGACCGAGGGCACCAACAACGACTCCGCGAGCTCCGTGTCTCAGTACGGGTCGTTCGCTTCGAGCAACTGCAACGTCGTTCGCCGTCTCGCCTGCTGCCAGTGAGCGCCATGCGAATCGCCATCATCAGTGCTGCGTTGTTGTTCACCCTTTCGTGCACGTCGAAGACCGGGCCGCAGGGGCCGCAAGGCGAAGTCGGGCCGCAAGGGCCCGCGGGCGCGCAAGGGCCGCAGGGCGTTCAAGGTGAACGCGGTGAAACTGGAGCCACGGGCGCGAATGGTGCGACGGGTGAAACGGGAGCGCAGGGGCCGCAAGGTCTGCAAGGGCCTCAAGGTGCCGTGTTGGTGGTCGACGGTGGCGTGCTCGTCGGGCCTCCGGGCGCGTCGGTCATCGTGTCGCCGCTGACGTCGGGCGACCCCGCGTGCGCGAATGGCGGCGTGCGCATCACGCAGCTCAGTGACGGCGGCATCACCAACCTCTGCAACGGCGGAGCAGGCGTCGCGGGTCCTCAAGGTCCCGAAGGCGCGGCGGGCCCGCAGGGGCCGCAAGGCATGCAGGGCATTCAAGGTGCGACCGGCCCTCAAGGGCCAGCGGGGCCGACCGGAGCCGGAGGCGCGTCAGTCACCGCGACGGTGCTCGCGAACATGAGCGCGCAGTGTCTGACCGGCGGCGTGCTGCTCGGCTTCGCTGATGGCGGAACGCTCGCGGTCTGTAACGGCGCGCAGGGTCAGCAGGGCCTTCAAGGCCTGACGGGTGCGCAAGGTTCGCAGGGCATTCAAGGCGTGCAGGGCGTGGCGGGCGCTCCGGTGACGATGTCGAACATCAGCGCGGGCGCGACGTGCGCTACGGGCGGCGTGTTGTTGACGCAAGCCGACGGCGGCACGCGCGCGGTGTGCAACGGAGCGGCGGGCCCGACGGGTGCCGCAGGCGCGACCGGCGCGGTCGGTCCCATGGGCGCGACCGGCCCGACGGGCCCTCCGGGGTCGGTGCTGTACCTCGATGGCGGCGTGGTGATTCCACAGGTCGGCTCGGTGATGTTCGTCGGCTTCACCACCGCGACGTCGAACGGCAACCTCGGAGGCATCGTCGGCGCGAACGCGAAGTGCCAGGCGCAATACGCGGGCAGTCACTTCTGCTCGCTGAGTGACTACTCGAAGTCTGAGACCGCATCGGCGCCTCCCGCGGGAGGAGCGTGGATCGACTACGAGCGCAGCACTTCGGGCAATCGCTCGGAGTCGGCTTGCTACAACAGCACCACCGGCGCGTGGACGGAGCCGACCAACGCGACCAGCGGCTACTCGGTGAACATCACGGGCTATGGGCAGGGCTACTACTGCAGCTCGGTGAAGCCGCTCGCGTGCTGCGTGTCGGTGCACCCGACCGTGTTCCGCGGGTTCACGACCGCGACGTCGAACGGCAATCTCGGAGGCATCGTCGGCGCGAACGCGAAGTGCCAGGCGCAATACGCCGGCAGTCACTTCTGCTCGTTGAGTGAATACTCGAAGGCCGAGACCGCCTCGGCGCCTCCGCTCGGCGGAGCGTGGATTGATTACGAGCGCAGCGCCTCGGGCAATCGCTCGGAGTCGGCTTGCTACAACAGCACCACCGGCGCGTGGACCGAGTCGACCAACGCGACGAGTGGTTACTCGGTGAACCCCAACGGCTATGGGCAGGGC
>JBEHYH010000388.1:0-6329 GCA_048498275.1 Myxococcota bacterium
GGCGCGGGATGATGCTCCGCGAGCGGCAGGTCGATGAGCCCGTTGCTCTTGGTCATCTTGCCCTTCACCAGCACGAGGTACTTCTTCTTCGCGGTGTGGCGCGTGAAGACGTCGGTGAAGTGCACCATCGCGGGGCGGCGCTTGGCGACGATGATGATGCCGGAGGTCTCACGGTCGAGACGATGCGCGGGGCTCGCCGAGAAACCGTTCCGCTCGGCTTTCGGCCCGAGATACGCGCGCGCCACGTCGACGACGGTGCCGCCGGTGACTCCGGAGCCGGTGTGCGCGGCCATGCCCGACGGTTTGTCGATGACGAGAATCCAATCGTCTTCGTGGAGGATTTTGAGCTCCGACAGGTCGACCGGCGGAGGCGGCGCGGCCTTGCGTTCACGGTCGCCGAGCAGTTGCTGTTCGTCGCCACGCACGGTGATGACGTCGCCTGCTGCGAGCTCCTGTTCAGGCTTGCAGCGCTTGCCGTTCACGCGAATCTTCTTCACGCGGATCATCTTGAAGAGGTGGCTGAACGGCACGTTCGCCAACGTCTTCTTGAGGTACTTGTCGAGACGCACGCCCTGGTGGTCTTCGGTGACGCGGTACTCGAGCATCGGAGGGCCGCCTGTAGCATGCACCAGCCCTTCGTCAGCCCTTCTCTCGACTGCCTGATTTCCTGTGAGTTTTTCTGAGACAGGGCCCCAAAATTCAACGCGGCAACGTGGAGCGGATCTGATTCGCTCGCGCGCCCATGACGACCCCGTCGACCGAGTGGAAAGAGCGCATCGCCCCTGGTGAAGCGGAGCTGTTCGAGCGCCTCGCGCAAGACCTGTCGAAGATGCAGCAGGCGCTGGCGCAGAAGAACGGCATCAAGCGCGGGCTGCATGCGAAGCCGAACTTCGTGGCGCGCGCGTCGTTCGAGGTGAAGAGCGTGCCGGAGCAATATCGAGTCGGACTCTTCGCTGAACCTCGCGTCTACGAAGCGGTCGCGCGTTTTTCGAACGGTGGGCCGGCGGCGCAGGCAGATCGCAAACCTGACGTGCGCGGCATCGGCGTGAAGGTGCTCGGCGTCGGCGGGAAGAAACTGATTCCCGGCATGGAGTCGGCGCCCACGCAGGACTTTCTCGCGATTCTCGCGGCGGCGACTCCATTCAATTCGCCGGAGGAATTCGTGTGGTTCGTGGTGAACGCGCGCTCGCCGGCGACGCTGTTGCCGAAGGCGTTCTTCAAGTTGGGCATCGGGCGCACGTTGAAGTTGTTGGGTCAGCTCCAGAAAGGTCTCGGAGCTCCGCTGACTTCGCTGCACACCAATCGCTATTTCAGCGCGCTGCCGATTCGTTTTGGCCAGTACGCGGCGAAGTTCTCGTTCACGCCGCAGGCCGCGCAGGGAACGCTCACGAAGTCAGACGATCTCGGCGCGGAGTTGGGCCAACACCTCGCCGCTCAAGACGCGAAGTGGGATTTTCAGGTGCAGCTCTTCACCGATGAAGCGTCGACTCCGATTGAAGACACGACGGTTGAATGGAATTCACCGTGGACCACGCTCGCGACGTTGACGTTGCCGAAGCAGACGCCGAGCGCGGAATTCATCTCGTGGGCGGAACAGCTCTCATACGACCCGTGGCACGCGCAGGAAGAACTTCGCCCACTGGGAGCGATGATGCGCGCCCGCAGCGCCGCGTATCGAGTGAGTACGCAGAGCCGCAAGGCGTCGCCTGAACCTGACCGCTTGCCGAAGTGAACCGCACCACCCGGGCGTTGACCTTGACCTTGGGTCAACCTCGATGGTGGCGGCATGAACGAAGAAACCTCGACGCAGTGGTCCGGCCTCGTGCCGATGAACGACACCTCCCTCGCCGTCACCGACACCGGCGGCTCGGGAATTCCCCTGCTGTACGTGAACGGCCAGTTCTCGACGCAGCGATATTGGCGCCGCGTCGTCCGCGAGCTCGGCAGCTCATGGCGCCATCTCACGTGGGACCCGCCAGCGCGCGGTGGTTCGAAGACCTCGTCTGACTACTCCTTCGCGTCGTGGCTGCGCGGCATCGACGCGGTGCTCGAGGCCCGGCGCGTCGAACGCGCGCTGCTCGTCAGTTGGTCGTATGGCTGCGTGGCGGCGGCGCACTGGGCGGTACAGAACCCCGGCCGCGCGCTCGGCGTGGTGCTCATCGATGGTGCGTACCCGTTCGATTGGCTCGATGACGCGATGGAGCTGCGCATCCGCTCGCTCTTTCGCCGCATCAACTGGTTCGCCCCGGTGCTGCGGCCGTTCGGCCTCGTGCCCCGGATGTCGGCCGAACAGCAGGCGCAGAGCAACATCGAACTCGGAAAACTGTCGCGCGTCGTCGAGCTGGCTCCGGTGTTGGACAAGCTCACTGTGCCGACGCGCTACGTGGTCGCCTCCGGCACGTCATTCGGCAGCCGCGATGACGAGCAGGAGCGCGTGCGGCAAACCCTCGCCGAGGTGACGCGCCGCAACCCGCAGATCGCCGTGAGCGCGAAGGTGCCGAGCAATCACGGCGCGATTCTTCGTAAAGAGTTCCGCGCCATCGCCGCGGCGGTGCGCGAGGTCGCCACCATCAACCCGAGGAGCAGCAGCGAGACATGAGCCAGGGTTTGACCATCGGCCAGGCGGCGAAGTTCGTCGGCGTCACCGTGAAGACGGTGCGGCACTACCATCGGCTCGGGCTCGTCGAAGAGCCGCGGAGAGACCGCTCGGGCTACCGCCGCTACGCCCTACCCCAACTGCTGCGACTGGTGCAGGCTCGCACGCTCGCGGAAGCCGGCGTTCCCCTCTCGAAAATCGCGGCGATGCTCGACGCGCCGCAGCCCCAGCTCACCCGCTCACTCGCCGAGGTGGAGCGAGGGCTCGACGCGCAGGTCGCGAAGCTGGTCGAGCGGCGCGCGCGGTTGAGACGCCTCGCGAGCGGCAACCGCGCGCTGCTGCCGGAGCGCGCATGCGCGTTGCTCGATCGCGCGGTCGCGCTCGGGTTCCCGCCGGAATCCATCGACTCCATCCGCGAGAGTCTGGTGCTGGCGCGAGCCATGATTCCCCGCTTCGACGACTTCCTGACCGAGGTCGAACGAACGCTGCGTGACCGGAAGTACGTCGCGCTGCTCAAGCGCTGGTGGGTGGCGAAGGGCTGGAAGGCCGATGACCCTCGTGTCGAGCAGCTCGCGCGCGATGCGGCCCGGCATCTGCTCGCGAATCGGCGGCTGACGAAGATACAGACCGGGTTTCTTCCGAGGGCGCACGCCGCGAGCCGGCACGCGCTGCTCGATGAACACCGCGCGGCGATCGCTCCGAGCTGGGTGCGGCTGTCAGCGCTGATCGAAGCGCGGCTCCGCGCCGAAGGCATCGTCATTCCAGGGCGGTGATCTCTTTCACCTGATGCCTGCCACGAGCGGGTTGATGCGCACGTTCATTGTCGTCGTTCTCTTTTCGTCTGCGAGCTGCACTGGAAGCACGACGACTGATTGTTCAACCGTCACCGACACCTGGAGCAGCTACGGCGAGAACTTCTTCGCCAACAACTGCATCACGTGCCACGAGCACACCTCAGATTTCGCGACGCAGAGCGCGGTGGTCAGCCGGCTCGATGAAATCGAACAGCAGATCAGCTCCGGCCAGATGCCTGAAGACACGACGCTCTCCTCGACCGAAAAATCGCGCGTGCTCGCATGGCTGTCGTGTGGCGCTCCATGACGAGTTGCGCAGTCAGCTCTCGATCGTTACATCGCGGTTTCTTTGAAAGTGAGTTCGCCACGATGGTTGTGAACGAACTCCCGGAATGAGGTCGGGCGCCTGCCGATTTGGCGTTCCAGCTGCCCCGCGGTAGGCGGTTTGATTCCGCCGCCGCGCGCAGCCATTCCGGCGGCCAACGCGGAGATGTGTCGAGCCATCGACGCGTTCACCACGTTGCTCCGTTCAGCGAGTGAGAGCAGTTCGTCGCGCCATGCCTCACGCGACACGTTCTCGAAGCGCACCGGACGCGAGAGTTCTGCAGCGAGCACTTCGGCGATTTCGGAATGCGTGAGCGCTTCCGCGCCGGGTGGATAGCTGATCGTCTCGAACTGTTCGGGGTGGAGCAACGCCGCGACCATCAACTCGCCGGCGTCATCGCCTGAAATCCACGGGCTCTTCGCGTCGCCGAAGCAATTGCGAAGCACGCCTTCGAGACGAATCGATTCACCGTGCAGCGCGACGATGTTCTCGAAGAACAACGCGGCCACGCGCAGCACGCAGAGTTTCAGCCCCGACGACTGCATCACTTCTTCCGCGAGCCATTGCGCGCGACCGAGCTCGCTCGGGCTGTTCTCATTCGCGGCGATCATCGACATCACCACCACGCGCGCATTCAGCGACGACTTCCGGAGCGCCGATGCAAATGCAGCCGTCGCCTCGACGATTCCAGGCGCTACGGGGAAACAGAACGTCGCCTGATCGATGCCTTCCATCGCGGTCAGCAGCGAGTTCCGATCACGGAGATCTCCGAAGTGCACCTCGAAGCCCGCGCGCTCCAACGCAGCGCTGCGTTCATCGCGAACGCGCGCCAGCACCCGCACCGAATGCCCTTCTTCACGCAGCCTCCGCGCGACGTACGCGCCCGTACCGCCGTGTCTTCCCGTCGCTCCGGTCACCAGGATCTTCTGCGTCACTTGCATAATGATAGTGACAGTCGTACTTTCAAAATCATGGAGCGCGCAAGTTTCGCCGACATGGAATGCCCGATCGCCCGTGCGGCCGATGAAGTCGGCGATGGCTGGTCGATGCTGTTGCTCCGCGAGGCGTACAAAGGCGCGATGACGTTCGCGGAGTTCCAGGCGCGTCTGCCCATCACCCCGACCACGCTCACGCGCAAACTCGAGACGCTCACCTCGCGCGGATTCTTCGAGCGCGTCGAGTACCAGACCAATCCCCGCCGCGAACGCTACGAGCTGACGGAGAAGGCGCGCGACTTGATGCCGGTGCTCCTCGCGCTCGGCGCGTGGGGCAATCGCTGGCTCGCGCCCGAAGGCGAGCTGCTCACGGTCGTCGACGCGAAGAGCGGCAAGGCCATGAAGGTCAGCGTCGTCGACGAGAAGACCGGCAAGCCGCTCCGCGCGGGTCACGTCGCGTTGAAGGCCGGCCCCGGCGCGTCGAAGCGTTTGCGCGACCGCATCAAGTCACCCCTCGTCCTCGGAAAAACTCACAAGGAGAAGTCATGAGCATCCTCCCGTTGATTCAGCGCACGCTCGCCGGAGAGAAGATCGAAGGCTTCCCGATGGTGTTGCCGCCGCCCATCGCGAACACCATCGGCTTCGAGGTGATTTCAGTCGGTGAAGGCAACGCCGTCTTCCGCCTCGACGTGAAGCGCGAGAAGCACGCGAACCCCATGGGCACCGTGCACGGCGGAGTGCTCGTCGACATCGCCGATGCAGCCATGGGCATGTCGTGCGCGTCGCTGCTGCAGATGGGCGAATCGTTCACGACGGTCGAGCTCACCATCAACTACTTCAGGCCCGTGGTGAACGGGCTCATCGAAGCGCGCGCGAAGGTTGTGAACGCGAGCAAGACGCTCGTGTACCTCGAGTGCGACGTGGTCTCCGTGCCCGAGGGCAAGCTCATCGCGAAGACGAAGAGCACTTGCCTCATCTTGCGCGGAGACCAGGCGAAGGGCCGTTAGGGATTCGCCGACGCGCACAGCGACGCCGAACCTGTCGCTTCTGCGCGGGTGAGCCCGCGGTAGTTCACGGTGTCGTACGTCGAGAGCCCGAGCACCAGACACGTGCGGTACGTGAGCCGGTCCGGGTGCGGAGTGAGATTCAGCGAGAGCGTGTCGCTCAGTGACTGCGAGACATTCGCCGAGCCGTAGAGATTCGAGCTGCCCCACGCGAACTTCTTGAACGTCACTGACGAAGACGCGCTCAAGCCCGAGTACTGCGCCGATTGAAACGGCCACTGCCAATCGGGGAACTCGGTCGACAACAGCAGCCGGCCGGAAAGAGCGCTCTCGAGCCCGCGCGTATCGGCCCATGTGCCGTAGACGAGCCCGGCTTCACCATTGAGCGGCTTCTCCACGAGACCGATTTCGAACAACTCACTCTGCGAGACGCGCGCGGCGAGCAACGCGTTGTAGTGGCGGCTGTTGCCGATGGGTTCGTTCCACGACCACGCTGTTGCCGTGGTGAGCGCGACGTTCACGTCGCCCTTCGTCGTGAAGTGAAACGCGGAGTCACCCCACTGCACACCCTGCACGACCGCGGAGCTGTCGGCATCGGCGAACTCCAGCGTGCCGTACGGCCCGCGCACGTCGAACGAGAGTTGACCGGCCTGCGTGGCGGAGAGATCGACCGTG
>JBEHYH010000389.1:0-6312 GCA_048498275.1 Myxococcota bacterium
ACGATCTCGGTCAGGACCCCGCCGGTCGAGCGGGGTCCTGACCCTGAGATGCCCACCGAGAAATAGTCGCCGAGCGCCACCGTGCCTTCGAGCTGCGCCGCCTGCACCACCGTGTCTTCCGACGGAGCGAGGATGAACTTTCGCCCCGCGCCGTCATACGTGCCGACCACGCGGAAGCGATCTGCGAAGAACACCGAGCCATCGAGCTGCGCGAGCGCGAAGAGAAACGCGTCATTGGTGGTGGGCACGCCGGGCGAGACGAACTCACGTCGTGCGTTCGAGTCGTACCCGGGGCCCAGCCACAATCGAGCGTGCCCCTGCCATTCGGCCGCGTGGCCGACGACTGACAGGAGAGTCACGAGTGATGCAAAGCGCGCCAAGAGCGGCGCAACTTAAGCGAACTCCCGGGGCGTGCCGTACAGTCACGTCATGCGACTCGCGCTCGTTCTCTCTTCGTTGTTGTTGACCGGTTGCAATGGCGTGCTCGTCACCTTCACGACGACCATCAAGGGCTCCACCACCATTCAGGGCAACCCGGTGCCGTCGATCTTCAACCTGTTCCCCCAGGTGAACAACTTCAACGACCTGAACTTCGACGACAACCAGGACTTCAAGAACAACAACGCCCAGAAGGCGCACGTGAAGACGGCGAAGGTGACGTCGTTCACGCTCAAGATCACCGACCCCAACGACCAGAACTACGACTTCCTCGACGACGTGAAGTTCTCCGTCGAGAGCCCGGGCAACAACACCACCGAGCTCGCGCACAAGACCGGCATCGCGCAACTGGGCCTCGCCGCGCCCAACCCCACGCTGGTGCTCGACGTGCCCGGTGAAGACATCGCCGCGCACATCCGCGCCGATGACGTGACGTTCTCCTCGAGCGGCAGCGGCCGTCAGCCGAATCAGAACGTGACCGTCGAAGCCAACGTGACGCTGCTCATCGGCGCCGGGTTGTGACGACTACTTGAGCTCGGCGGCGCGCGACTCGAGCTCTTTTGCCTTCTTCGCGAGCGTGGCCTTCAGCTTCTCCAGCTCCGCGCGCTGACGCTCGAGCACCTTCAAGTCGTTGCTGTCGACCTCGAAGCGTTCGAGCGTGCCGACCTGCGGCCGCGCGTCAGAAGCCCGCGTCACGCTGATGCTCGCCGAGTCGGAGTTGTTCGAATAGTGCACGTCGCCGCCCGCCTGCGCCGAGTCGCTCGTCGGGTTCAAGGAACCGAACGCGCCGTTCGGCGGAGAGTTGGCGATGCCGCCCGTGCCTGCCTGCGTGTCGGTCATCGGCGGCGACGCCACGCCACTCAGCGGAGGCGAGTTCTCGGTGCCACCACGGCCCGGCGTCTCCGCCAGCGGCGTGGTGGTGATGCGCTGCACGCGCAGGCGGCGATCCGAGTCATCGAACATCGACTCCTCGCCCATGAAGCGCTGCACGCGCGCGTCGAGCTCGATTTCGTCGCGGCGCTCGGAGATGCGCGTCTCGAGCTGCTTGAGCTGCTTCGCCAGCTTCTCTTCGCTGTCGCGCATCAGGTCGCCGCGCTCCAGCAGCTCTTCGGGGTCATCGCTGTTCTTGCCGGTGTCGAGCGTCGGCAGCTTCGCTTCGGGCAGCGACGCGCGCAGCGACTCGCGTTCGGCGCGCAGCGAGCGCATCGAGTTGATGAGGGAGCGGCGCGCATCGCGGTTGGTCTGGCGATCGAACTCCGCGCGCAGCCGCGTCAGCTCAGAAGACAGCGCGTCGATGAGCACGAGGTTGGCGGTCGAGAGCTCGCTCTCGCGCGCCGACAATTGAGCCGAGATGCCGGAGAGCGTGCCCGAGAGCTCCTGGCTGCGCTTGAGCGCCGAATCGAGCTCGCCGCCGGGCAGCAGCTTGCCGGTCTGCTGCGCTTTCAACGTCTCGATGCGAGACGACAGCGTCGACAGTTCATTGCGATTCTTGAGCTGCTCACCGCGAAGGCCGGTCACCGAATCGCGCAACGAGCGGCTGTTCGAACGGAGCGCGTCCAAAGGGCCCGCCGCCCACCCGGGGAGGGCGATGAGGCAGGCGACGATGGCAGCGAGTCGGAACATCTTCGGGGTCGATACTGAGCAACCCCGATGCCAAGTGCACGGGGCAAAACTGGCGAGATTCCAACAGCTTGAGAGGAGGTGTGACAACCGCCGCACCTCGATTTTCGAAGCCTCGACAGTTTTCTGTGACGTCAGTACCGGCTCCCCATCTTCTGCGCGACCATCACGCCCGCGGCGATCGCCCCCGTGAAGATGCAGCACATGAGGATGATGGCGAACCAGAGCACCGAGAAGATGGCCTTGCCGGTGGTGCCCTGCTGCAGCTCGCGCAGCCCCCAGATCTGAAGCACCAGCGTGTAGATGGCGCCGAAGCCTCCGACGATGGGGATGACGAGCGAGATGTTGGCGGCGCTCGCGTAGCCCAGCGCGCGCATGGTGACGGCCATCGGGTGATTGCGCATGCCGGAGATGATGCAGCCCAGATGCACGAGGCCCGCGCTGAAGAAGAAGCTGATGGGGAACGCGACGATTGCGTAGACGGTGAAGGCGGACGCCGCGACGAATGGATGCTCACCGAACCAGGTGAAGAACTCCGCCACCGGGTTCGAGCTGCCGAGCGTCTGCTGCATCTGTTTGAACTGGCCGCCCTGCAGCCAGAAGTTGAACGCCTGGTAGGGGAGCGCGCCGATGCACGCGACGGTCTGCACCAGCCACGCGAACCAGAACGCTTCGCCCGCGGGCCGGTTGCGATCGACGGTGGCCCAGAACTTCGTGGGCTGAAAAATGGTGTCCTTGAGCTGCTGCCAGAACGCGGTGACGAGCCCGAGCTCCTCGCGGCGCTCCCACGGCACGAGGCCGCGCTGCGAATCGGCGGTGAGCTTCTGACAGCTCGGGCAGTTCGTCTTCCCGTCGGGGTTGCAGGTGACGCACGTGAAGTTGCCGCAACGGGGGCAGGTCGTGCCTGCGAACTGATCAGGGTGCAGCGCGCAGCTCGGTGAGTTCATGGGCCGCGCACAGTATTGAAAGCCCACGGGAGCCGCTACGCTCTCGCGCCATGGTCACGCTCGCCGCGCTGTGGGTGCTGTGTGCGGTGCCAACGACCCCTCCGCTGCGCGTCATCGTGCGCGCCGACGCCGACGAATATCTGGAGCCGCAGGGTTCATTCACCGAGCACGAGCTCGAGCTGCTCGCGCAGTTCGCGGCCTCGCAGCAGCGCGAGCTGGAGATCATCCGCCTCGATTCGGTCGCCGAGTTGATGCCCGCGTTGCTCGACCATCGCGGCGACCTCGTGGCCGACGGCATCACCGTCACCGAAGCACGGAAGCAAATCGTCGCCTTCACGCGGCCGACGCGCACGGTGAATGAAATGGTGGTCGGGCTCTCGACGATGCAGCACCCGCCGAAGAACGTGGGTGAGCTCGCCGGTCACGCCATCGTGGTGCCCGCGAGCAGCGCGTACGTGGAGACGCTGCAGAAGCTGCCCGGCGTGCAGGTGGTGGAGAAGGAAGGCGTCTCGCGCGCCGACTCACTCATCTACGAGCTCACGCGCGGCGCCTTCGACTTGACGGTGCTCGACGACGCGCAGCTCGCGTCGATGCAGACGTACCTGCCGCAGTTGAAGGTGCTCTTCCCCGTCGCGATCGGGAGGCCGATCGCGTTCGCGGTGAGAAAGGAAGACGACCTGCTGCGCGAGAAGCTCGACGCGTTTCTCATCGAGCATGCGTTTCGCGCGGGCGTGACCGATGAACTGAGCGACCTCGCGGAGATGAAGAAGCGCGGGACGCTGCGCGTGCTGGTGCGCAACAACGCGGTGAGCTTCTTCTCGTACCGGGGCAATCGCGACGGCTTCGACTACGAGCTGGCGAAGGGCTTCGCGAAGACGCAGAAGCTGATGCTCGAGGTGGTCATCGCGCCCTCGTACGACGCGTTGATCCCCATGTTGAAAGAGGGGAAAGCAGACTTCATCGCCGCGTCGTTCTCGGCGACGCCGGAGCGCGCGAAGGAGATTTCGTTCAGCGCTCCGTACCTGCGCGTGGCGGAGCTGTTCGTGCAGAAGAAGGGCTCGCCGAAGCTGGACTCGCTCGACGCGCTGCGCGGCCGCACCGTCACCGTGCGGCCGTCTTCGTCGTACGCGGAGAAGCTGAGACCGCTCAGCGAGAAGTACGGGTTCACCATCGCGAACGCGGAAGAGTC
Organism: Myxococcota bacterium; assembly: GCA_048498275.1. Taxonomy (GTDB): domain Bacteria; phylum Myxococcota; class Myxococcia; order Myxococcales; family Myxococcaceae; genus Archangium_A. The sequence continues at coordinate 4,195 of JBEHYH010000389.1, forward strand.
GGACGAAGTGGAAGATCTGCTCGCCGACGTCGATGAAGGGCGAATCGAACTCACGGTGGCCGATGCGCACTTCTTTCAAGCCGAGGTGTTGTTTCGCCCTTCACTCGAGGCACCGTTGAAGTTGAGCAGCGAGGAGGCGGCGATTTCTTTCGGCGTGCGCAAAGAGAACCCCCAACTGCTGGCGGCGCTCGATGCGTTCGTGAAGCGCGTGTACCGGGGCACCGAATACAACATGCTCAAGCGGCGCTGCTTCGAGAACCGGGCGATCGTCGCGCAGGGCCGCGAGCGCACCACGAAGACGGGCAAGCTCTCGGAGTGGGACCCGCTCATTCGCCGCTACTCGGAGATGTACGGGTTCGATTGGCGGCTGATGTCGGCGCAGGCGTGGCGTGAGTCGCGCTTCGACCCGAACGCGAAGAGCTTCATGGGCGCGCTGGGCTTGTTTCAGGTGATGCCCGCGACGGGGAAAGAGCTGGGCTTCACGCGGCTCAACAACCCCGAACAGGGAACGCACGCGGGCATCAAGTACATGAATCAACTGCTGCGGCGCTTCGAGCCCGGCGTTCCGCTCGATGAACGCGTGCGATTTGCGCTCGCCGCGTACAACGCGGGCATGGGTCGCGTGCAGGACGCGCGGCAGTTCGCCGAAGAGATGAAGCTCGACCCCAACGTGTGGGCCGGGAACGTCGAGAAGGCGATGTCGATGATGTCGCAGCCGCGCTGGGCGAAGAAATCACGCAGCGGGTTCTGCCGATGTCAGGAGCCCGTCGACTACGTGCGCATCATCGAGAACAAGTACGAGTCGTTCGTGCAGCTCGTGAAGTGAGGCCGGGCGCAGAATCTCGGCAGAGCCCGTAGACAAACTCCGTTGTTCACGTTGTCTACGTGCGCATCGAAGGCTGCATCACTCGCGCGACTGGTGACGTGCCGAAGCCCACCCGCGAACGGAGCCCACGTCATTGGCGCTCGACCTTCACCACGCGCTCGAGCGCGGAGATGAAATCGGGAGGGAGTTGATTCAGACCAACCTCGATCGAACTTCCTCCGCGAAGCCGAAAGCGGAGGATTTCGCGAGGAGCGTCGAGCGTGCCGGCGATGAGCAGCGACTCCATGTCAGCGACGGCGATCACCGTGCCGCCGACGCGCACATGGCCCTGGGTGACGACGAGCCGCAGTGCGCTCACGATGATCGTGAGGACGATGAGCGCGGCCACCGTCGGAACGATGAACAGGATGGGATTCAGCCACCCGAGCGCCACGCTCAGCAGGATTGGCATTGCCCCGAGCGCGAACGGCCGCCAGCGGACGGCAACGCCCTCGTACAGCACCGGGTACCTCGCGAGCACGGCGACGACGCTCTCAACCGACATCGAAGTCAGTCCAAGTTCCGCACCGCGAAGGAGAACCCGCGCTCGAAGCGCTTCACGAGCGGCGTTGAACTTCTGAAGCACCGGCACGAGCGAGGGCTCCTGTTGAGAGAGATGTTCGAGCGCCGCCAGCGCCTGCTTCGTTTCTTCGCTCGCGCTCTCGGTCATCGCGGCGACGACTTCAGACGCAATGCCCTGCTGAAGCGCCTCGGTGGCGACGCACATCCCCGCCGTTGCTGATTCGACGAGCTCGAGCGCGCCCTCGAGACGAATGCGCAGCTCGTTCAGCTCAGCCAACGGGCAGCACGACCCTGAAGGTGGTGGAGCCCGGGCGCGAGTCGAGCGTCAACGTGCCGCGATTGGCCTCGACCAGCTTCTTCGCGAGCGGCAAGCCGAGCCCGGTGCCCTGCTCTCGCGTCGTGAAGAACGGCTCAAAGATGCGCGCCTGCACCTCCGCGGGAATTCCTGAACCTTCGTCGTGCACCTCGAGCACGTAGTTCGCGCCGTCGACGCGCCCGTTGAGCGACACCGACTTTCCGCTCGCGCTCGCCTGCACGGCGTTCTTCACGAGGTTCACCAGCGCGCTCGTCAGCAGGCTCTCATCGATGCTCAACGTCGCCTCCGCCGCGTTCACTTCCAACTTCACTCCGCGTGCTTCGGCTTCGCCCGCGAGGTGTTTCGCCGCCGCACTCGCAACGCCCGTCGCGGAATGCGCTTCGAACGACACCCGCTGCTCACGCGCGAACGCGAG
>JBEHYH010000390.1:0-6291 GCA_048498275.1 Myxococcota bacterium
GGCCACCGTCGTCATTCCCCCGCGGGGCGGGCTGGCCATCGACGCCATCGCGCGGCACCTCCGCGGTGAGGCCGTGCCCTTCGCCACCGCCGTCACCGCCGAGATGATGCTCGCCGGGTGAGGTCAGAACTTCGGCAACTGCCAGTCGAAGTGCACCGCGACCATGCGCAACGCGAAGCAGCTCGCCGCGCCGAGGAGTGACGGCAGCGGCCGGGGAACCTTGAGCCGCAAGAGCACCATCAACACCGAGCCGCCGAGCAACGCCGCCACCGCGTAGATGTCGCTCTGCAATACGAGCGGTGTGCGGCTGACGAGCAGGTCGCGCACCACGCCGCCGCCGACGCCGGTGAGCACCCCGAGCAGGGGCGCGAGAATGAACGGCACGCCGAACTCGCGCGCCTTCAACGTGCCGGCGATGGCGCACAGACTGAGCCCCACCGCGTCGAGCGCGAGGAGCCACGTGCTGCCCATGGGCTCCGCGTGGGTGACGATGATGACCGCGCACGCGAACAACGTCGTGAACGGGTAGCGCCAGTCTTTGAGCGCGGCGACCGGCGTCGCGCCCAGCAACGCGTCGCGGGTGATGCCTCCGCCGAGCGCGGTGACGAAGCCGACCACCAGCACGCCGAACAGGTCGAAGTGCGAATGCATGCCGACGGCCGCGCCCTGCAGCGCAAAAGCGAACACGCCGCCCAGGTCAGCGACCAGGAGCAGCGTGTCGGCACCCAGCTTCGGCTGCGTCATCTTCAGTTGCTGTGCACGGTGAAGATCCACGCGATGCCGATGTCGCCGGTCTTCTCGCGCACGGCGGTCACGACGTTGAGGGTGTCGGTGCCCGCGTCGGACGTCTCGAAGGTGAGCCGGCCCGTCGCCTTGCCGTTGGTGAACCCCACCGTCGCCTGCGTGGCGTCGTTCACCTTGAAGATGACGTTGCCGGTGGTGCTGTCGTTCGTCGGCTGCACCACCACGTCGTACTGAAAGCCGGCGCTCGCCGAGTCGACGTCGTCAGCCGGCCAGTTCACGACCAGCGCGGTGTCGGCGAGGAACTTGAGCGTCGGGCTCCCGCCATCGTTGGTGTTCTGCGGCTCGCCACAAGCGGGCAGCCAGAGCGCAGCGGTGCACAGCGTGAGCAGCTTCTTCATGTGCGTTCCTCCCGACCGATTCACATCATCGCGCCGGCACCGGGCATCTGCCCGAGCGGCTTCACCAGCACTTCACGCGGCTTCATGCCGTTCGCGGGGCCGACGAGGCCTTCGCGTTCCATGCGCTCGATCATCCGCGCGGAGCGGTTGTACCCGATGCTCATCTTGCGCTGCAGAATCGAGATGGAGACCGTGCGCATCTCGCTCACGATGGCGAGCGCCTGGTCGTAGAGCTCGTCCTGCACCTGGTCTTCGCCGCCACCGCCCTCGGCGCCTTCTTCTTCGCGCGGCTTCAAGATGTTCTCGTCGTACACCGGCTTGCCCTGCGCCTTGAGGTGGCTGACCACCCGCTCGATCTCCTCGTTCGAGACGTAGCAGCCGTGCGCGCGCTGCAGCGTGGCGCTGGTGGGCGGCATCACCAGCATGTCGCCGTTGCCGAGGAGCGCTTCGGCGCCCACCGTGCCGATGATGGTCATCGAGTCGGGCTTGCTGCGCAGGCTGAAGCTGACGCGCGTGGGGAAGTTGGCCTTGATGACGCCGGTGACCACGTCGGTCGACGGGCGCTGGGTGGCCAGCATGAGGTGGATGCCGGCGGCGCGCGCCTTCTGGGCGATGCGCGCGATGCTGGTCTCGACCTCCTTCGCCGCCTGCATCATCAGGTCGGCGAACTCGTCGACGACCACCACGATGTACGGGAGCTTCTTGCGCTCCTCGCCTTCGGGAGGCTGCGGCAGTTCACCCGACGCTTCGACCGTCGGCGTGGGCTCCTCTTCGTGAAGCTCGGGGTCGACGCGAATCTCGGCGTTGTCTTCGATGGGCGTGCTGGCCTCCACCGGAGCCGCTTCGACGGCTTCGCGGATGTCCTGATCCTCTTCCTTCGGCGCGGCGACACCCAACTCGAGGCCGGGCACGGCCGACGCGTCAGCCGAGGGCGCCGTCGCTGCCGAAGCATCGGCGACATCGACGATGAGCATGCGACGCTTCTTCTTGGGCGGCTCGGCGGAAGCAGCGGCCGGCACCTCGGGAGCGGGCGCGTCGTCTTTCTTCTCTTCGACCTTCTTCGCGCTCACCGCCGGCTTGATGGAGATCGGCTTCGCATCGACCACCTGCTGCGAGGCGCGCTTCTCGGCCTGTTCCTTCGCGACCAGCGCGTTGAACTCGCCGATGTTGCGCACCTTGGCTTCCGACAACATCTTGTAGCGGCGCTCCATCTCGTCGACGGCCCACTGCAGCGCGATCGACGCCTTGCGCACGTCGGTGACCACGGGGAGCAGCAGATGCGGAATGCCCTCGTACACCGAGAGCTCCAGCATCTTCGGGTCGACCATGATGAAGCGCACCTCTTCGGGCGTGCTCTTCAGCAGCATCGACATGATCATCGTGTTGACGCCGACCGACTTGCCGGAACCCGTCGTACCGGCGATCAGCATGTGCGGCGCCTTCGCCAGGTCGAGGATGTACGGCATGCCTTCGGTGTCCTTGCCGAGGCACATCGTGAGGCGCGACTGCGACTTCTGGAACGCGTCCTGCTCCGCGATTTCCTTGAGGTACACCATCTCGCGAATCGGGTTCGGCACCTCGACGCCCACCACGCCCTTGCCGGGGATGGGCGCGAGTATGCGCACGCTCTTCGCTTCGAGCGCCATCGCGATGTCGTCGGCGAGACCGGCGATGCGGCTCACCTTCACGCCCGCGGCGGGCTTGAATTCGTACATCGTGATCACCGGCCCCGGGCGGATCTCGACGACTTCACCGTCGATGGAGAAGTCCTTCAGCTTCGCGGTCAGCCGCGCGGCGATCTCCAGGTACACGGCCTTGTCGACCTGCGTGCGCTGCGTCGTCACGTTGTTCAACAGGTCGAGCGACGGCAGCTCCCACGAGTTGCGGCCCTCGGTGAAGAGGAACTCTTCCTTCGGCTCCTTCTTGGTCGGCCTGGGCGGCGCCTTGGGCTCGACGATGAGCGGCACCTTCGCGAGCGCGGCCGCACCGAGGGGCGCGAGCGCGGCGACTGAATCAGACAACGTCGCGAGCGGAGCGGCGACCACGGCGGCCGCGGCCACCTCCGTCGCGCCCACCGCCGACTCGGTGACCGGCGGCGCGATGTTCGCTTCGACGATGTTCGGCACGCGGCGCGGCGGCGGCACCGACTGCAGAACGTCCTGCGACAGGGTCGGAATCGACGGCTTCGGCTGCGACATGAACGCGGCCGTCCACGCGGGGTCACCGTTGAGCGGCTGCGCGAGAGGCTGCGGAGCCGAGGCGGCGGGCGGCGGCGGGGCGAGCTCGGCCATCAACCCGGGAGCGATCGCCGCGGCTGCGTCACGACGCGTCTCCTTCTGATTCGCGCGCGCGGTCTTGAGCGCCTCACGGGCGATGCGCGCCGCTTCACGTTCGACCAGCGCCTTCTCGCGCTCGGCCTTGAGCCGTTCCTTCTCGACGAGCTCGGCGAGGCGGAGGTTCTCCTTCTCGGCTTCGGAGCGGTCGGCGGCGTCAGCGGCTTCTTCGGCTTCATTCGCGGCCGCTTCGAGCTCGGCGAGCTCCGCTTCCTCCGCCTCCAACTGCGCGAGGAACTCCGCGTCTTCTTCCGCGGCCTTCTCCTGAGCGAGCTTGCGCTGCGCGTAGTTCTCCTTCTGCTTTTCCATGAAGCCGGCGAGCCAGCCCTTGAACCACTCGAACGCGATCTGCCCCTTGCCGCCGAGCCAGCCCATGAGCCGCAAGAACGCGAACTCGGTGCCGACGATGAACGCCGTCGCGGCGATCGCACCGACCAGCACCACGGTGCCGACGGTCGAGAACAGCGCCGTCAAGAAGCCGCCGAGTGAACGGCCGATGAGCCCGCCCGGCGCGTGCGCCCACGACGCGTCTTCGGTGAACATCAACTGCGCGAGCACGGCTCCAGAGATGAGGAGCAGCGTGAGCGCCACCATCTGCGGCCAGCGGCGCTTCTCGCGATCGCCCGCGAAGATGAGGCCCGCGACATAGATGCCGACCACCGGCAACACGAACGCCGTGATGCCCAGCAACCCGCGCAACCCTTCGGCGATGGCGTGGCCCACCGGGCCGACCGCGTTCTTGAAGCCGGGCCCGATGCGATCGCGCGCGTCGAAGGTCGCGACCGACAGCAGCGAGAGCACCGAGAAGGCGAGCACGAAGACGCCCGCGATCGCGCGGCGCCCTGTGCCTCCGGAGTGCTGAATCTTCTTTTGCGTCAGGGCCTTGCGACGCGTGGCGATCTCCTGCTTCGACAGCAGAGACTTCTCGCCCTTGCGTTTGACAGACATGCGGTGACACCCCTGTAGAAAGCTGAAACTGGGGCCACCTTAGGTTTGGGCGCAGATCGCGCAATTTTTCGGCTGGCTTTCCGGGTCGCTGCGCTTCGACAAACCGTGTCGCTACGGCTTTGAAAACGCGGGGTTGGTCACGAACGTCTCGTCGGTCAACGACTCGAGGAACGCCAGCAGGTCGGCGCGGTCTTGCGACGAGAGCACGAAGCCGTTGATGAGTCCCGACTTGTTCCGGTTGAGCCGCCCGTCTCCGGCGTTGGGGCCGGAGGCCGTCACCGTGCCTCCCGCCGCGTAGTGATTGAGCACGTCGTCGAGCGTCGCGAGGCTGCCGTCGTGCATGTACGGCGCCGTCAGCGCCACGTTCCTCAGGCTCTGCGGTCTGAAGCGGCCGCGGTCCGTCTCGCGGAACGTGAGGTTGTAGAGCCCCTGGTCCTGCAACGGGTAGCCGCCGTCGACGTTGTAGAGGCCATTGTTGAAGAACGGGTACGTCGCGGTGTCTTCGGTGGTGCGCGCGTCACGGTAGGACGTGCTCAGGTTCACCCCGGTGTGGCAGTGAAAGCATTCGAGCTCTTCGCCGTTGAACAGCGCGAGCCCCCGCTTCGCCGAGTCACTCAGCGCCGATTTGTCACCCGCGCGAAAGCGGTCGTACGGGCTGTCGGCGCCGACCAGCGAGCGGCAGAACGTCGCCAGCGCGAAGATGATCTTCTGGAGCGAGACGCCGGGACTCTCGGGGAACGCAGCCGCGAAGAGCTCCACGTACTCGGCGTCGTTGGCGAAGCGCGCCACCACCTCGTCGACATTGCCGTCGCTCACGCCGAGCTCGACGGGGCGATCTCCGCGAATCGGCACCTCGAGCTGGTCTTCGAGCAGCACGAGCGTGTTGCTCGCCCACGTGAGCGTCGAGTTGTACGCCGCGTTCTGCAGCCCCTGTGCGTTGCGCAGGTGCGCCTGCCCCGTCGAGCCGATCGCCGTCTTCTTCCCGTCAGTGAACGCGAGGCGCTGCTCATGACAACTGGCGCACGACTGCGTCTGATTGCCCGAGAGCCGCTCGTCGTAGAACAGCCGGCGGCCCAGCCGCAGCTTCTCGGCGCTCGGCGGGTTGCTCTCGGGGATCGCCGGGAGCTGGAGCGCCTGCGGGATGCCCAGCACCGCGCGTACGTCGGGCGGCGCCGGCGCCGGGCGCGCGCAGCTCACGAAGAGAAGGGCGACCCACCAGCGCTTCATGGCGCGCGAACGAAGACTGAATCACTGCCCGCCGCAGCGCTGCCCGCCGCGATGTCGACGCCGAACGACGAGAAGATGATCGGGCAATCGGGTTGGTCGGGCGACGAGTGGCACTCCACGCCCGGGCCCTGACCGATGACGTTGTAGTTCGCGTCGTACACCGGCGAGATGAAGTCGAGGCTCCGGAGCGCCTTCTTGAGGTCGACGCCGACGGAGTCTTTCGTGAGGTCGAACGACGTCAACGAGACAGCCGGGGTGTTCACGAAGCCGCAGGTGTCGCGATCTTCGAGCGCGTTGTTCCCCATCGCCGAGCAGTCGGTGCTGCCGATGTGCACGTAGCCCTCGCCGTGCGTCGCCGCGCCGTCGGTGACCGCGAAGTTGAAGACGAAGTGGCGATACCCGCCCGCCCAGCTCCAGTGCATCTCCGCCAGCGGCGACGGCGCGCCTTCGAGCGTGTTGTCGGCGATGACCTTCTTCATCACCGCCTGCGGCACGCCGACGTTGAACGAAACGGCCTTTACCCGGCTGACCAGCGTCGTGCCGGTGATGGCGGGGTGCGTGCGCGCGGTGCCTTCGCCGAAGCCGAGCGTACCGTTCGCGCAGGTGCCCTCGGTGTTGCCCGTGAGGTCGACGAGCGACAC
>JBEHYH010000391.1:0-6285 GCA_048498275.1 Myxococcota bacterium
GGCGCCAGCTTCGTCGCGAAGACCTCCTCGATGTGCGAGCTGCCGCTGTTGGTCGTGTAGAGGTTCGACCAGCGGAACACGAAGGGGAAGATGACGAGCGCGAGCACCAGCGTCTCGATCGATTCAGCCGTCGACGGCACCGCGGCGCCGGTGAAGAGCGCGAAGCGCGTGTACCAGGCCAGCGCGAACGCGAGCGTCAGCGCCGCCCAGTCGGCCACCAGCTTGATCGAGTTGTAGAAACGCTGAAACCGGGTGAACACGCGGCTCCGGCTCTACCACGATGACGAAACGACCGGCCACGCCCGGGCGCTCCTGACGATTCGGCAGCGGCGATTCGCGCGTCGCCGTCGTTTCGAGCGCTTGGAGTTGGAACGCGCGTTGCTCTGCGCGCTCGCCATGAAAACACTCGTGCTGCTGTTGGTGGCGATGCCGTGCGCGGCGAGACCGATCGATGCGGAGCGGCTCTCGAAGCTGTTCGGCTTCCACGGGCAATCGAAGGTGGTGACGCCTGAAGCGCCGGCGACGCCCGTGCCGTTTCGCCTGCTGGGGACGATGCGCGGCGAGAACCCGCTGGTGGCGCTGACGGCTGCCTCGCGGGTCGTCACCGCGACCATCGGCGACGTCGTGTTCGGCTCAGAAATCCTGTCCATCGAACGCCTGGAGATCACCATTCGCCGCGACGGGCGCGTCGAGCGCGTGACCTTCGCGAGTCTCGTGGGAGCGCCCTCGCCTTCGCTCGCGCCGCGCCTCACCCGCGGGCTGATTTCGCAGCAGCTCGCGAACCCGATGCAGTTGATGACCCAGGTGCGGATGGTGCCGATGTTCCGCGAGGGGAAATGGGCGGGGTTCAAGGCGTTGTCGGTACAGCGCGATTCGATGATCGAACATCTCGGGTTGCGCTCGGGAGACGTCATCACGTCGGTGAACGGGCAGCCGATCGACAGCCCTGAAAAGCTGATGGGGCTGTACCAACAGCTCCAGGTGAGCCGGCACTTCGTGGTCGAGCTCGAGCGTGACGGTCAGCGCATCACTCAGCCGCTCACGATCGACGAATAGGCGGCGTCGAGCTCTTCAGTGAGCTGTCGCTGGAAAGACGCCTTCGAAAACCGCATCGCGTGGGCGCGGGCACGCGCGGGTTCGAAACGCGCTTCGAATGATTCGAACCTGGAGAGCGCCTCGACGAGCGACTCGACGGTCTGCGCGGGAAAGAAGATTCCGGTTTCGGCGGTGACGGTCTCCAGCGCGCCACCTTCACCGAACGCGATCACCGGGCGCCCGCTGGCCTGCGCTTCGAGCGGCGTGATGCCGAAGTCTTCGACCCCGGGGAAAATCAACGCGCGCGCGTTCGAGTACAGCGCCGCCAGCTCGTCATCGCTCACCTGCCCGAGCACCTTGATGTTCGGAGGCAGGTTACGAAGCCAGTCCGACGACTGGCCGCTCCCCGCGACCCACAACTGCTGACCCGTACGCCGGAACGCGTCGATCGCGAGATCGATGCGCTTGTACGGAGCGAGCGCTCCCAGGCACAGAAAGTAACCGCCCTTGCCTTCGCCGGGTCTGACGCGATCGAGCTCGACCGGCGGGTGAATCACGCGCGCGTGCCGGTGGTAGCGCTGTGAGATCTGCGCGGCGACGTGCGCCGAATTGGCGACGAAACGATCCACGCCGTCGGCGGTGAGCACGTCCCACGCGCGCAGGGCCGGCCGCAACGCGCGCGCCGCGAGACGGATCGGAATGCGTGACTTGCCGGCGCCGAAATAGTCGTCGAACCGGTCCCACATGTAGCGAAGCGGCGCGTGCACGTACGACACGTGCTTCGCGCCCTTCGGTACACGAACGCCCTTCGCCACCGCGTGACTCGAGGAGATGACGAGCTCGACGTCACCGACATCGAGCGTGCGAATCGCCCCCGGCATCAGCGGCAGAAAGTGACGATGTCGCGCGCGCGCTCCGGGGAGTCGATCGAGAAAACTCGCGACCACCCGGTGCGATTCGATCGACGGGGGCATGCCGCGCGGGTCGTGGAACAGCGTGAAGATCGGCGCGGAGGGGAACAGCTCCGCGATGGCCTCGAGCACTTTTTCGCCGCCGCGCCACGTCAGCAACCAGTCATGAACCAACGCGACGCGCGCATTTTGAAGAGACGGTGACACGGCGCTTCAATCTACATTGCTCCCCGTGAAGGTACTCATCGACCTGCGCATGGTGCGCGGTCAGTTGCATGGCATCGCCCGCTACGCGCTGGAGCTCGCGCGCCGAATGCCCGCGCTGGAGCCGACGTGGCACTTCGTCGGGCTGACGCCGAAGAACGGGCTGCCCGACGATCTCGGGCCGCTGGCTCCGCGCATTCCGCTCCTTCGCGCGACGTCTGAGTTCCTGTCGCCGCTCGAGCAACCCACGCTGACCGCTGATCTGGTCCGGGCACGACCCGACCTCTTCCACGCGACGTCGTTTTCGCTGCCGGCGCTCTGGCCGGGGAAGCTGGTGGCGACGCTTCACGACGCGAACCACCTCGCGCTCGCGGAGAGTTCGTCGTTCACGCATTCGGCGTACTACCGGCTCGTGGTCGGCCCGCGCGCGCGCAAGGCCGAGGCGCTGATCACCGTTTCTGAATTCAGCCGCGCGGAGCTGTCGCGTCATCTCGACCTCGCGCCGGAGCGGCTGCAGGTCATCTACAACGGTGTCGACCCGTCGTTTCACGTGCCCGCGCAGGCCGAGCTCGACGAGTTCCGCACGCGCCGCGGTTTGCCGTCTCGCTACTTCGCGGCCATCGGCAATCAGAAGGCCTTCAAGAATCTGCGCGTGCTGTTGCCGATCGTCGAAGGGCTTCCTGCTCCGATCGTGTTGCTGGCGGGCCGGGGAGCGCGTCGCGCGCTGGGATTTTCCGACGCCGTCATCGAACTCTCACCGTTGAGCGACGAAGAGCTGGTGCGCTTCTACGCCGCGTCGAGCGCGGTGCTCATCCCCTCGCGGTACGAGGGCTTCGGGCTCCCGGCGCTCGAGGCGCTCGCGTGCGGCGTGCCCGTCATCGCGTCGAACGCCGGAGCGCACCCCGAGGTGCTGGGCAACACCGGCGTCCTCGTGCCTCCGACGAACTCGCTCGCGTGGCGTGAAGCGTGCCAGCGCGTGCTCCGTGACGATGTGCTGCGCAAGCGCATGCAGCGCGATGGGCCCGAACGCGCATCGCGCTTCTCGTGGGACGACTGCGCTCGGCAGACGGTGCAGGTGTACCGCCGCGCGTTGGGGCTCCATTGACGGAAGCTGAAACAGTGCTCGATGGGCTGCGCGTGCTTCGCGGGACCTCTTCGACGAGCTGATCGCCCGCCTCGAAGAAGCGCGCGCGGAGTCTCCAGCGCTGCCGCTTCTGTTGAACGCCGGGCGCCTGCTCATCGGTTCACGCGTTCATCGAAGAGCCCGCGCCGTCCGCCGAATGGCAGGAAGACATCGACGCGCACGGCATGGCGAGAGCGCTGCGCAGCACCGCCGGCCACGTCGCGCGCGCCGAGACGCTGTTGCGCTGATGCCGCACACGGGCGATACGCGGGCATGACTTCTCGACGTGAGACGCTGGCGCTCTGTGCGCTGCTCGCTTGCGCCTACCTGCCGCAGCTCGGCGCGCTCACGGGCGCCGCACGGCCAGAAGAGCGGTTCAACATGTCGGTCAGCGCGGAGATGCATCGGCTCGGTGAATGGGCGACTCCGACGCTCGACGGCGCGCCGTGGTTCTACAAACCGCCGCTGCTCTATTGGCTCGAACGCCTCGCGTATTCGCTGAGCGCACCGTCGGCGTTCACCTCGAGACTTCCCGCTGCGCTCGCCGCGATCGCGCTGGCGCTGCTCACGGGCTTGATCGCCCGCCGGCTCGGAGCCGATGGAACGCTCGCGACGCTGCTGACCGCGGGCTCCGTCGGCTTGTTCCTCAACGGGCGCATGGCGATCACCGACTCGCTGCTCGCGCTCGCGCTCGCGGGAACGTTCGCGTGTTTGTGGGAGGCCCATCAGCGCAACGATTCACGCTGGGTCATCGCGGGAGGCGCGTCGCTGGGGGTCGCGATGCTCGCCAAGGGCCCGGTCGCCGGAGTGATCGTGCTGCTCGGCGCGGGGCTCTTCGCATTGCTCCGCCCCCGTATACGCCCTGACCCGTTGCTTCGGCCCGGAGCCATCGCGCTCGCGGGTGTCGCCGCGCTGCTCGTCGCGGCGCCCTGGTACGTCTTGATGTACGCCCGTCATGGCCAGCAGTTCATCGACTTCTTCTTCGTGCAGATGAACGTCGACCGCTTCCGCACGCCGTGGCGCTTCGAATCCCTCGGCGTGTTGTGGGGTGGGCTGCTGTTGACGCTCACGCCGTGGTTGCCGCTCGCCGTCGCCGGCTCCGTGAGCGCGTTCAAGCGCTGGAGAGAGCCGCGGGTTCTCTTCGCCTGGTCGTGGGCGCTCGCGGTGATGGTGACCTTCTCGATCCCCGCGCAGAAGTTCATTCACTACAGCGTGCCTGCCGCGCCCGCGTTCGCGCTGCTCGTCGCGCTCACGTTCGCAGCTGATTCAAAGAGCACTCGCATCGCGGACGCGATCATGGGCGTCGTCTTCGGCGTGGCACTCGTCGCGGCGGTGCTCGCGATGCGCGTGCTGCCCTGGAGCGCTGCACTGCTGACCGCGTGCGCCGCTGGAGTTGGTGTGTACGCGTGCGCGAAACATCGGCCGGCGTTGATCGCCGGTGCAGGGCTGGTGGTGACCGCGCTGGTGCTCGGTTGGCTGACGCCCGCCGCCGGGTTCTCGCCGTGGCCTTCGACGCCGGTGCCGGAGCGCCCGCTCTATGCGTGGCGCGAGCCACCGGGAATTCTCGAGTTCGCTTCGGGCCGCGACGCGAGGTGGATTTCGGAGCCACAACAGCTCGAGCAGGCGCTCCAGAGCGGCGGCCTCGTGTGGATGCGCGAACGTGATTTCCCCGGTGCGCCGTGGGCGATCATCGCCGAGGCGCCAGCGACTCGCGGCGACGTGAAAGCGGAAGATCTGATCGAAGCGTTCAAACGGGGAAGCCTTCAGCCCCTGACCGGCCGTGTGCTGATCGTCGGTCGCGCTCCTTGATTCGACGCTCGCATACGAGGGCGGCCGGCGTTCATCGGTTCACGGCGCGCTCATCACCCACCGGCCCCGCGACACGCCACCAGTCGCGCACCTGACTCAAACGTCGTGGCGCTGTGGTCCGAGGGGCGCGCACCCTCCGGCGCTCGTAGACAGAGTTGACAACGGAGTACCGGAAATCAGACCGCGCTCCGCCGAGTCGCGAAGGCCAGCAATGCGCCGAGCGCGCCGAGCCCCAGAGGGAGCAACCACGCGGCAAGCGGCGGAGTCACATGCCCATTCACCGCGAGACTGCGCGTCACCATGCCCGCGACGAAGAGCGCGCCGTACAGCACCGCGCCTTCGAGCAGCGCGCGTGGCACCGAAGCCTTCGCGCGCAAGCCCAGCAGCATCACGATGAACGCCGCGGCCAACACCGCGACCGGCACCGCGAAGCGCTGATGGAGCGCGAAACGCGTCGCCTCCGTCGGCAGCTTGAGCGCATCCAGGAGCTCCAGTTGCTTGTTCAAGCGCTCCGACGTCATCCACTGTGGCCGCCCCGTCACCAACTGCGTCGCTTCGGGCGCCAACGCCAGCGGCACCTCGAGCTCACCGCGCGCGCCCTCCTTCACCGTCGCGCCTTCGAGCCGCGTGACGACCGCGCCTGTCGCGAGCCACTTCCCCGGCGCGACGAAGCGCAGACTGGCGGCGTCGATCCACTCGACCAGCTCATGCGCGGGCCCGAGACGAAACACGCGCACGTCATCGAGGCGCTCGGGGTTCACCTCGCCGCGCACGTTCACCAACGCGTCACCCGCGCGAAACCAGCGGCGCGGCGAGTACACGGTGAAGAAGTCTCCGGAGCGATGGTTGAAGCGCGTCAGCATCAACTGCTCGCTCTCCGGCCCTGAACGGCTCACCACGAACTCGTCGAACGCGATGACGAAACACGCGAGCGCGCCGCTCACCAGCAGCACCGGCCGCAGCAGCGAAATCGGCGCACCACCGAGCGCGCGCAGCGCCGTCCATTCTCCACGCCGGCGGATCACGGTGATCGTCAACGCCGCGCTCAACACCAGCGCCGCGGGCATCAAATGCGAGAACGCGAGGTGACTCCGGAGCCAGAACAACAGCGCGACGTCGAGCGGCGGCTTGCCCAGGTAGTACGAGAGCCAGTCGCCGAAATCGATGACGAGGAACAACGAGACGAGCGCGAAGGTGATGCCG
>JBEHYH010000392.1:0-6273 GCA_048498275.1 Myxococcota bacterium
TTGAAAATTGCCCGTACCGCCCACGCAATCAGCGCCGGTGACGATCGACCTCATCGACGTGACGGACCCGACCGGCAAGTACCAGCCGCCGACTGAAGCGGAGCTGCTCGCGTTTCGTGATCACCTGCAGATTCTGAAAGCGCCGATCGCGCGCCGGTATTCAGGCGGCAAGGACATCGGCGCGGCGTGTGGAACGCTCGAAGCGAGTCAGCGCGGCGGCATCGTTCTGTCGGCGACCTGAAAGCGACAGCAACGATGTCAGGTGCGGAGACCCCTTCGGCACCAGCTCGCTCGTGGTCGAGGGCCTGCAGGAGTCGAGCGAAGGCGCGAACCTTCAACGCCCACGTTCACTGAGTGCTCTGGCTTTGATGGGGGCGGTCGCTCAGTTCACGTCGGCGCGAGAAGCGAACGTGCCCGCGACTTCGAGCGAACTTCATCAAGCCGGGGAGAGAAGGGGTCTCCGCACCCGACATCGTTGCTGTCAGTCAGTGACGGACCTTGAACTCGACGCGCCGGTTCTTCGAACGCCCCGCTTCGGTGTCATTCGAGGCGATCGGCTTCTCGGGCCCGAACCCGACGATGTTCAGCCGGTCCTCCGCGACGCCTTTTTCTTCGAGGTACTTCTTCACCGCCGCCGCCCGCGCGAGTGAGAGCGACTGATTCGCTTCAGGCCCGCCGGTGTTGTCGGTGTGCCCCTCGATGAGCAGCTTCACGTCGGTCTTCCCCAGCACCGTCACCACCGCGTTGAGCGCGGGGAAACACTTCGGCTCGATGTTCGCGTCGCCGATGGCGAAGGTGACGCCTTCCTTCACCAGCACGCGTTCATCGGTCAGCACCAGCAACTCGGCCTCTTCAGGCGGCAGTTGCTTCACGGCGTTCTCGACCTTCACGGCCTCCGCCGATTTCGCACACCCGCTGATGAAGCCGAGCGCCATCAACAGCGCAGCGCATCGCATCGGAGACATGAGGCGGGGTTTAGCAGCGGGGCTCACTTCGCGCGATTTTTGAACGCGCTTCGGTGCTACGCGCGCGAGTCATGAACGCTCTCTTCCACGCGCATTCCGGCCTGCGGTACGTCGTGCTGTTGCTCGCGCTGGTGAACATCGTGGTGCTCGCCATCGGCCTCGCGACGAAGAAGCCGTTCGGCAAGCTGCACCGCGCGCTGGGCGCGTCGTTCGCGGGCACGCTGCACCTCCAGGTCATCATCGGCGTCGCGGTCGCGTTGACGCGTCAGTACTACCCGGCGCTCATCGGTCACTTCGCGATGATGTTCATGGCCGCCGGCGTCGCGCAGGCGTGCATGTCGATCAACCGCCGCAAGCCGCAGCCGACGCTCACCTTGCCGCTCATCGGAGTGGTCATCGCGCTCGTGCTGATCTGCGGCGGCATCATGGCCATTCAGCGCGGCATTCTTCAGTCGACCGCGTTCTGAAGTTCAGGCCGGCCAGTTGAACCGGAGCTGCAGGCCCGACACCGGCTCGATGAGGTCGTTGGGTCGCAAGACGCTGCGCATGACGGGCACGCCATTCACCCGCAGCGCGTGCACTTCGCTCGAGACGACCCACTCGCCTTCCGGCATCCGCCGGATGCTGCACGCCACACGCGGCGCATCGCCCATCAAGCGAACCAGACACCCCGGCGCGGTGCCGACGTCGGTGCGGAGCGGGTTGAGCACCACGTTGCCGTCGACGCCGATGGCGCTGGTGTTGCGATGAAGCGACAGACTCGCGCGCGCACCGCTGGGAATGCGCCACACCCAGTCACCGGGCACATCGAGCTCGCGCCACGCGGCGTCGGTGAGCGGCCAGCTCTGCTGCTGCGTGATGATGCCGAGCTTCACCGACTGCAGATGGTGCAGCCCGCGGAGTGAGCTGATCAGCTCCGCCGCTTCTTCGTCGTGCGCCATGCCGCCGGTGAGCCAGTCGACGCGCACGTCGTGCAGCAAACGCATGAGCGGCACACGCGGGAGCTGCTCGATGAGCCACGGCAGCTCCGGCGCGTCGGGTGAAATCATCACGCTGCGCGCGACGCGATGGCGGGTCCATTGAATCGCGAGGTGCTGCGCGCTGAGTGCCAGCGCTCCGAGTTGCAGCAGCTCTTCTTCGGGCGTCTGCGTCGAACGCAGCCAGCTCGCGAGCGGGTCGCCGTTCTCCTCGAGAAAGTCGCCGTACACCGACCACGTCTGCTCGTCGTCGGGCGCGTTGGCGAGCACGCGCTCAAGCTCGAGATTCCGCGCGGGCGGGCGCAGCAGTTGCTCGTGAAGACGCAGCACCAGGGTCGAGTCGATGAACAACAGCGAACCGTCGCGGAGTTCACCTTCGGGCACGGTGACGAGCCGGCCGGGTTCAGCGCCTCCGCTGATGACCGCGCGCTGGCCGTCGAAGTTCACCTCGATGAGCAACGCGTTGCCGTGAAGACGGATGCGCGCCTCGCGCGCCGTGCCGATGCGGAGCGGCATTCCCGGTTGGAGCCGGAAACGCTCGCCCACGCGCATCAGTGCATTCTTCGGCGTCGCGAGAACAGAGACGAACACGCGACGCTTCTACCTGGGGAATCAGTGCTTGTTGTCGAACTCCATGCCCGCGTTCACCTCGGCGATCGCCGCGTCGGTCAACTCGATGGCCTTGACGCGATGACCACCCTTGTCGGCGTTCGCGTTCTGGAGCTCCTTGCGCGCCTCTTCGAGGTGGAACTTCGCCTTCTGCATGGCGGGCTGACGGTCAGCGAAAGCCTGGGTGGCGATGCCGGCGGTGAAGGCGAGAGCGACAATGGCGAACGTCTTCTTCATGAGCGGTTCCTCGAAATGGGGGTTGAACGGCGTGAGCAGCAAACCTCCAACACGGGAGGGGCGCATCGGTTAAAATCCCCCGTTCCGAAACACGGCTGACTCGCCGCCGAGCGAACGCACACTCAACGTGTGTCAGGACACGGGTACGCTGCGCGATGATGCGTCGAGTTCTCCCGTGGTTGCTGCTGTTGCTGAGTGCCTGCCCCGCGACGCCCGAGCCGCCGCATTTCCTCTGGAGCTCCGACGCGCAATCGCTCGACAACCCGTTCCCCGACGAGCGGCTCCTCGTCGACGGCAAGGCAGCGCTGCGCAAAGGCTGGTACCGGCCATTCTTCCCCGCGGAGAAGGTGACGCCGAAGACCAACGGCTACTTCTCACTCGTCGCGCGCCAGGCAGCCGCGGAGGTCACTGCGTTCGGGAACTTCGGCGCGACGCTCATCCCCGCGAGCGAGAGGTTGGACGCGTCATCGCTGCACGGCCACGTCGCGCGACTGGTGAAAGACGACGCTGGTTGGCGCGTGTTGGAACGCGACGTCACCGTCGAGGCGCCGTCTGAAATTCTCGCGCGCGCAAACCAGACCCTGCCCGACGGCTGGCCGGAATATCTCGTGACGCGCCCGTCGGTGCCGTTGCCCGAAGGCAGAGAAGGTCTGCTCGTCATTCTCAAGGGCCCGAAGACGGCGGCCGGCGAAGAGCTCGGCGCCGGCTTCGAGTTCAAGAAAGACAACACAATCGAAGACGGAGCACTGTCTGCGTTGGGCGTGAAGCGTGAAGATGTCTTGTATTATCTGCCGCTGCGCGCCGGTGACGTGTCGACGACGATGCGCGGGCTCGCGACGTGGGCGAAGGCGAACCCCGCGGCCGTCACCATCCCCACGAAGAGCGGAGGCGGCGCGCCGAAGGGCGTGTGGCGCAACACCGATGCCGACTGGAGCGACTTGAAACCGTGGCTCGAGCAGAGCGGCTTCTCTCGGCCCGCATCGCACGTCGGCATGGTCGTCATCGGTTCGTTCGCCGCGCATGACCTGCGGGAAGACGAACACTTCAAACCTGAATGGGTGGCTGATCCGTCGACTGCCGCGGCCGTGCCGTTGCAGTTCGTCGCCGTGTTTCCCGACGGTCCGATTCCGGCCGGAGGTTGGCCGATGGTCATCGGGCAGCACGGTGTCTCTGCGCAGAACGTGCCGACCTCCGGCTCGCAGGCGTTCTGCATGCAGTGGGCGGAGCTGCTCGCTCAACGCGGCATGGCCTGCATCGGCATCGACGAGCCCAAACACGGCACGCGCGGCAACTTCATCGAGTTCTTCTCGCTCGAAGACCTGCCCGCGATTCGCGACCGCTTCCGCGAGATGACGTTCGACCTGCTGGAGCTCGAGCAGGTCGCGGTGCGTCTGGACCTCGACGGAGACAGCGCGCCCGACGTCGCGCCGCGCCTTCGCTATTTCGGCAATTCACTCGGTTCGATCATGGGTTCGAATTTTCTGCCGTTCTCAGACCGCGTCGACACCGCGATGTTGAACGTGCCGGGCGGCGGGCTCTCGAACCTCACCACGAGCGCGTACCTCCACACGCTGCTCGGCGCGCTGCTCGCGGCGCAGACCGACCTCACCGTCGACTCACCTGAATACAACCTGTCGTTCTCGCTGCTGAAGGCCGCGGGGCAGCCGTTCTTCGACCCGGGTGATCCGATCAACGTCGCGCCGCTCGCGCCCGCGCGCATCGCGATTCTCCAGCAGGCGGGGAAGGGTGACCTCATCATCCCCAACGACACGGAGTTCGATTTGAAGAACGCGTTCGGCCTGCCTGACGCGGTGGCGTCGAGCGGCACGGCGCCGATTCGCGCGTGGGAATTCGTCGACCCCGCGGACTTCTTGAACCCCGTGCCCGACGACTACAACCCGCATGGCATGATGTGGGACATCGCCGCGGTGCGATTGCAGGCGGTCGATTTTCTCGCGGCTGACGGCAAGGCGCTGACGGTGCCCTGATCAACTCACGATTGACGGCCACGCGCGCGCGAGCCAGCGGCGGCGGTCGGCGTCTTTGGCCCAGCTCGAAGCACTCGGGTCGACGAGCCGCGAGTTCGCGATGTGCGAATCGAAGGTCGCGAGCGTCTGACGGGTGAAGTCAGCGTCGTGAATCAGCAGCATCGCTTCGCTTTCCCAATACGACGACGTCACGTCGAGGTTCGCGCTGCCGATGGCGACGGTCTCCTCATCGCGAATGAAGACCTTCGCGTGGACGTGCGGCCAGAGCGTGCCGAGCTCGGCGTGTGGAGTCCCGAACTCGTACCCACGCGCGCCGGCCCTCAGCAGCGGGTCGAGCCGCGCGCGCACCAGATTGTCACCGAGCGCGCGCATCGCCCCGCCGGGGAAGAGCACGTTGTCGGCGCCCCAGCGCGGGCGAACGTTGCCGAAGAGAAAGCGAACATCGACTCCGCGACCGATGGCCCGCGCGAGCGCTCGCTGCAATTCCAACACAAGCGGGAAGGTGTTGACCAACAGCAGCCGTTCTTTCGCCGTATGTATCAAATTGAGAACCGCGTCGAACGTGCGCGTGTCTTTGAAGCCATCGTGCAGCACCAGTTCACAGTCGAGACCACCCACTTCGGCGACCGGCGAAATCTCGAACGCGTCACCACCGGCGAATGACCAATCAGCGAGAAACGAACGCTCGAGGTTCTCGACCAGCGGCCCTTCGATGACCGCGCTCGCGTCGAACCACGGCACTTCGCGATATGGCGTCAGCGCGTTCAACTGCAGCTCATCGAAGCCGCGGTAGTACGTCGCGCCGAGATTGCGCCCGCTCAACGTCGCGACGAGCCCGTCGATCACCACCACCTTGCGATGATTGCGCTGCTTCAGATCCATCAACGTGGGCATTCCCGCGAAGGGCCGTGACGCGCGCAGCTCGAGGTTCGGAGTTCCGGCCAGCCGTTCGAGCACCGGGTTCTTCGTGCCGTACACGTCATGCCGGCTGTACAGCGCGTCGACGAGCACGCGAACGGTCACTCCGCGGTTCGCCGCTTCACGGAGCGCTTCGATGAAGCCGACCGAAATCGCATCGTCGTCGACGATGTAACACTGCCAATGCACGCGCTCCTTCGCGCCGGCGATCGCGTCGAGCAATCGCTGCCGCTCGGCGTGATTCTCGAGCTGCAACGACACGCGATGCCCGGTCCTCCGTGTCTCCACCGGCGCCAGGCTTTCGCCGCGGAACACCTGCCCACCGAGCCGTGCGGCCACGCGATGGAGCCGCAGCATGTCGACGCTCTCCGGCACGTCACCCGCGCCGCCGTCATCGAGAATCGCGCTCGCGTCGAGCAACCGCACGTGCCACGGCACGCGCGCGGTCAGTCTCGTTCGCGCGTCGAGCAGCGTCTCGTATGCGCGCAGGCGCACGAACACGATGGTGTGGGTCGCGGCGGAGCGCTCCAATTCCTGTACATCTGCTTCGGTGACGCGCGAATCGGCGATGAGCAGCTT
>JBEHYH010000393.1:0-6259 GCA_048498275.1 Myxococcota bacterium
GTGGCGATGCCGACGCCGAGCAGCGCGACCACCGCCACGGTCAAGCGCACCGCATCGTTCGCGATCAACGGCGCGTCGAGCCCCGCGGGCGCGTTCGGTGACGTCAACTGCGAGAGAATGAAAACGGGGTCCCACAGTTGCTTCACGTCAGCGCCCTTGAGAATCGCCTGCGCGGCCGACGTGATGACCACGCCCATCGCGGAGAACGCGAGCATCGTCGTCGGCAGGCCGAGCGTCTGACCGAGCATCTGTTCGCGCTGGCCTTTCCCGAAGCGCGTGAAGTCGGGGATGTTCAACGACAACGTCGCCCAGAAGCCGACCATGCCGGTGAGCGAGGGCACGAAGACGGTCCAGAAATCTCCGAAGGTCGCGAACTTCGAGGGCTGCGAAATCATCGGGCCCATGCCTCCCGCGCGGCCGACGGCCCAGAACAGCAGCACCGCCGCCATCACCAGCACCAGCGGCGCCGCCCAGTTCTCGAACACGCGCACCGCGTTCATGCCCTTCACGATGATGAAGATGTTCAGCGACCAGAACGCGAGGAACGTGAGCGCCGAAGGCAGTGAGAGCCCGAGCAGACGGAAGTCTCCGCCGAGCTGCCCGTAACCGGGCCACAGCGCTTCGACGAAGGTCTTCACCGCTTCGCCTCCGATGAAGGTCTGAATGCCGAACCAGCCGCACGCGACGATGGCGCGGAGCACCGCGGGGATGTTCGCGCCCACCGTGCCGAACGACGCGCGCGCGAGCACTGGAAATGGAATGCCGTACTGCGTGCCGGGGTGCGCGTTGAGCAGAATGGGCACCAGCACGATGACGTTGCCGAGCGCGATGGTGATCAACGCCTGCCACCAGTTCATGCCCACCGCCACGAGGCCGCCGGCCATCATGTACGTGGGGATGCAGTGGGCCATCGAGATCCACAGCGCGGCGAAGTTGTAGGTCGACCACGTGCGACGTGACGGAGGCACCGGCGCCAGGTCACCGTTGAACAGCGGACTCGTCGCGATGTCAGGAGGCAACAGCGCCAGCGCTTCTTGCGTCAGAGCGGGGTCGTGCACGGGCGCGACCGTACAGCGTCAGGCGCGCGATGCAGCGCGTATTCTCCAGACACTTTCAGACGCTGCGAAACACCGCGAACGTCAACGCGGCGTCGAGCGCCAACCCGGCGAGCGCCGCGGGGATCAGCAAGCCATCGGCGTCATCAGGTTGAAGCTCCCGCGCAGGTTCATCGCGCTTTTCGAGCCGCTTCAGCACCGGCTCGAGCTGCGCTTCGTCGCCACGAAACAGCACACCCTCATCGAGCGCGACGCAGACTTCACAGGGCGCATCGATGCGCTCTCCGCCGAAGCGAATGACGCGACCGCGCAGCACGCCTTCGAGTGTTCGATTCGAGCCATCTTCGAATTCGATGCGCGACCCGTCGACGCGGGCGACTCGCCGGTATTGCGAGAACATTCGCCGCGCGCGACGACGACGCAGCACGCGGCTGATCAGCACCACTGGAGCCAGCGGAAGAAACAGGTACACCAGCGTGAGCAGCCAGAAACGGGAACGCATCAAACCGGCGGCGCCTCCGGAGGCAGATCGGTCACATCGGGCGGCGGCGGTGGCGGCGGCGTCATGATGGGCGGAGGCCGCGGCACCTTCGCCGGTGGCTTCACGAGGAAGTCTCCGAGGTACGCGGTGAACGCGAGCATCACCGGCAGCCGCTGACCGTCTTGCGTGAGGGGAACCACGAGGCCGATTTCGACCGCGCCGCTGCCCCACGAATACCGCGCGCCGGTCGACGCCATCAGCACCGCGCCGATGCGCAGCTTCGCGTCATCACTGCAGAGCCCCGCGGTGCAGGTGGCGATGCTGGTCGACGGGTTGAGCACCTGCGTGGTGACGCTCAACGCGATGTACGGGCGAAACCCGGCGACGGTTCCGTAGAAGCCGACACCGCCAGCGAGGTGCGGGGAGAGCTCGACGTCCGTGACGATGCTCCTCTCAATCAACAGATGCGAGAAGACCATGCCCGCGGAGCCCGCGAAGGTGAGCCCGAAGTACTGGTGAAGCGGCAGGTCGTGCGCGGCGCTTATTTCGGCTTCGCCGGCGACGATGTTCGACGGAACCTTCAAGCGATCAGCGGGCTGCGCGACGCCGGTGAATGACGGCGCGATGTTCACGCGCACGCCGAGCGACGTGCGGTTGTCTTCGAAGCGCACCATGCCGCCGCCTTCGAACTGCAGAAACGCGTACGCGGTGGAGTTGCTCGCGTCTTCCTTCGGCTTCGCCAACATCGCGCGGCCCGCGAGGTTCATGCCGTAACTGCCCGCGAAGCCCTGCGGCACCGTCGGCGTGGTGGTGAACAGCGTACGCCGCGACTCCTGCGTCGTGGTTGCACACCCGAGAAGCGCTCCCGCCATCGCAAACGCCAGAACTCTCATGGTGCGCCGCCCTTCAGCAAAAGCCGCACCAACTATTGGAGCGACTTCGTGAACTCTGAAATTCGTTTGAGCCTCGCCTCATCGACACGCACGCGTTGTTTGATTTTCAATTTTTCGAACTTCGCCTTCTTGTCCTTCGCGATTTCTTCGAGGCGCGCGTTCATGGTGTCGAGGTCATCTTTGACGACCTGCACCTGCAATTGGCCCTTCGGGAGATGATCAGTCGTGACGGGAATCGGCGTCACCGCGCCCAACTGCACGCCCGCGTCGGTGCTGATCAATTCGAGCTTCAGCAACAGCTCGTCGCGTTTGAGGCCGCTCGCGTTTCCGTAGTCTTGATTCGAGAGCAGATTTCCGAGCGAGAACGCGACGAGCCCGACACCGCCATCATCGCGCGAGACGTATTCGACAGGCTGCAGAACGTGTGGATGCATGCCGATGACCGCGAACGCGCCGGCTTCGAGCATCTGCTTCGCGAGTTCACGATCCTGCGGCTTCGGCTCCGCCTGATATTCGTTGCCCCAGTGCACGTAGACGATGAAAGCGTCGACCCGCGCCGAGTACGTGCGGATCATCGCGAGCACATCTTCGACATTGCGGCTCCCGCCGATCGGCGCGCCGTCGTACTGGAGCGCGGGCACATGCGCGCCTCCGTCGGGCTTGTTGTTGAAGCCGTTCAGGAAACGCGTGAACCCGAAGAGCCCGATGCGCAGGCCATTCTTCTCGAGCACCAGCGGCTGCCACGCTTTCTCCTGGTCGATGTCGCAGCCGAATGAGAGCAGCCCGGCGTCAGCGAGATATTCGCGCGTCGACACGATGCCTTCGCGATGTTGATCTAGGCAGTGATTGTTCGCGAAGGCAGCGACATCGACTCCGGCGCGCGCGAGCGCTTGCGGCAATTCAGGAGGCGCCCAGAAGACCTTCTCTTCTTCTTCCGGTTTCTTGAGCTGCACGACTGGCGCTTCCATGTTCACGATGACGAAGTCCGCAGCCGCGAACTCGTTGATCAACGGAGTGAAGATCGGATCCCACCCGGTCTTCTTCGCGAGCGTCCTGATGGGCGTGTGCGGAATGACGTCGCCGCCGAAGAGCAGCGTGACGCCGCCGTCGTTCGACACCACCAGTGACGCGACCAGAGCGAGCAGCAAGGCGCGGCAAGCTAACTCAGCGCGCGCAGGACAGGAGACGATGAATCGAGCGGTCCGCGAGGCAGCAATGCGGGTTGCCCGATGAATCGCGGGCTGCCGTTCAGCAACGGTTGCGCGGAGTGCACCAGAAACGGGTGGCAGAGAAACACCGTGCCCGCCGGCCCCATCGCGAGCGCTTCGTCGCGGTGCGCAGATTCTGCGAAGCCGGTGCTCGCGAGCTCACCGAGCGTGAGGCCTTCGTCTCCATGCGGAGCGAGTCTCCGCGCGATGTCGACGTGCGAACCCATGCGCAGCTTCGTGGGCGCATCGTTCGCGCCGACATCAGAGAAGAGGAACAACATCAGCAGCGCGCGGCCCTTCGATTCGACATTCACGCGCCACTTCATGAAGTCGGGTTCGTTCTCGAAGCCGAAGCTCATGTCGATGTGCCAGCCGCAATCGCCCGGGTCTTGAGGTGACGGGAATCGGAGCGGAAACGTGCCGAGCGTTTCGCGCGGCAGCCAGCGGCCGGCGCCGACCAGTGCGTCATAGGCGGCGATCAACTTCGGAGTGTTCGCTGCTGTGCGAAACGGCCCGCCGAGTTCTCCGATGCGCACCACTGGCCGCACCCACGTCGTCGGATCATCTTCGACGCAACCTGAAGCGCGCCAGAGAATCGCGCGGCATGCATCTGCAAGCTCGCGCGGAAACGCGGCATCAATCCGCACGAAGCCGTCGGCGATGAACTGATCAATGTCGATCATCGCGACTCCGACGTTCAGAGAAACTGCGACTGACGGTTACGCTTCGGGCGGTGTGTTGATGGCGGCGACGATGTTGCGCAGTACCGCGCGCGGAGCCAGCCGCGTCGAGAATGCGGTGATGGCATTCAAGAAACCGTGAATGGCGACAATCTCTCCCTGCTGCATCGCCTCGTACGCATCGGCCGCGACTTCTTCGGCCGTCGCCACCGTCGGCGATTTGAACAACCGCGTGTTCCCGATGCCGGCGCTCGCCGCGAAGCTGGTGTGCGTGGCTCCCGGGCAGTGACAGGTCACGCTGACGCCCGAGTTGCGCAGCTCATGCGCGAGCCCTTCGCTGAACGACAACACGAACGCCTTCGTCGCGTAATACGTCGACATGTACGGCCCGGGCTGAAAGCCGGCAGTCGACGCGATGTTGAGAATCTTCCCCTCTTTGCGCGCGCGCATCTCGGCGCCGAAGAGGTGACACAGCTCGAGCAACGCCGTGCAGTTGAGGTTCACCATCTCCGCTTCTTTTTCGAGCGGGAGGTCGAGGAACTCACCCGAGGTTCCATACCCCGCGTTGTTCACCAGCACGTTGACGGAGAGCCCACGTTCCTTCACGGCGTTGAACAACTTCGTCGCGGCGCCGGGCTTCGAGAGGTCTTCAGAGATCAAATACGTCTTCGCCTGATGAATGCGCAGGCGCTCGGCGACCGCTTCGAGCTTCGCCGTGTTGCGGGCCGTGAGAATGACGTCGAAACCATCGCGGGCGAAGAGCGTGGCGAATTGCTCGCCGAGGCCCGCGGAAGCTCCAGTGATGAGCGCGACAGGACGTTGTGCCATGCGCCGCTCTCTAGCAGTGCTATGCCCCGCGGCCATGTCATCCCTTCCTGAAGTGCTCAACGACGCGGCGAAAAAACCCGCCGTCATCGCCGACTGCCTCACGCTCATCGACGCGGAGGTTTCAGACAAAGGCGGTTTCTCGGGTCTCGCCATCAAGGCCGGCTACGCGGCGGTGAAGGGCGTGAAGCCGGGCTTCATTCGCGACGCCGTCGAATCGCTGCTGCCTGATTTCTCGAAGGCGCTCGACCCGATTTTCCAGGAAGCGAAGACCAAAGGCGCCGCGGTGAGCAGCCACTTCGTTGCGAACTCGAGCCGCGTCGCCGACGCGCTGCTGACCATCACCGACGCGAAGGCGCAGAAGTCGCCGCACGGCGTGGTGAAGGGCGCGTACGAGAAGCTCCGTGGCACCGCGAAGAAGAACGTCGAAGCGGCCGTGCCGCGGCTGGGCAAGCTCATCGAAAAGCACGGCGGCTGAGCTTCACTTTTTGACGAAGTGAAGCGTCGTCGTCTCGTCTTTGCCGTTCTCTGAATACGTCTCGATGCGATCGAAGTGGGTCGCATCGACGAACTTCACCACCAGCCGCGTCAGATGATCCGCCGCGGGCGAACGCAGGTTCGTCGCGTCTTTGAAGGTGAACAGCAGCGACCGCGCGGAGCTCGATTTCTCGTCGACCTCGAGCCGCGGCTGGTTGTTCTGCCCGCAATAGTGCGTGGCGATGACGCTCGGGCCGTCGCGATGAAACACCGTCATCGTCTCTTTGCCCGACGCGGTGACGTACGACTCCACGAGCACCGAGTCGTTGGAGATCAGCTTGTAGGTGGCGTCGATGACGGCGCCGTTCTCGGCCGTCGCGCTCCATGTGCCGGCGAGCTTCTGCAACTTCGCGAACGCGTCATCACCTGTCGGAGCAGCCAAAGAGATCGCCGCCCACAACACCGCGAACTTCACTTGCCCTTCTTCTCGAAGAGCTGGTTCTTCTCATTCTGATTCGCGACGCGGATTCCGAGCACGTCGGCGTTGATCAACCGGCCCGCGCCCCAATCTTCCGCGCCGCCGCCGAAGCTGAGCGTCTCGCGCTGCTCGCGATCCGGCGGCGGACGATCCGCGGGCAGA
>JBEHYH010000394.1:0-6250 GCA_048498275.1 Myxococcota bacterium
TACCGGCTTGCCGCGCAAGTACGTGTACGAGGCCGGAAACGTCAGCGTGACGCCCTGGGAGACCACCTCCACGTCGACGACGCCCGGGTCATGCGGCGGCGCGATGGCCAGCAGCTCGCCCGAGGTGAGGAAGGTGACGTCGGCCGACGGCACGCCGCCGAAGCTCACCGTCGCGCCGTTGGCGAGACCGGCGCCGAGAATGTGCACCGGCTCACCGCCGGCGACGTCGCCGGCTTCCGGCGAAACCGACAACAGCGTCGGCGCGGCCACGTACTGGTACGCGCGCGGCACCGCGACCGACTGGGAGTCGGGGTTGCGCACCGTCACCGTCACCAGCCCGACGTCGTGCGCCGGCGTGGTGACCGTCATCGACGTGCTCGAGGTGACCGTCACATCGGTGGCGTCGAGCGCGCCGAACAGCACCTGCGCGCCCTGTTGGAAGCCGGCGCCGGTCAGGGTGACCTCCGTGCCGCCTTCGATGACGCCGGCGAACGGCGACACCGAGACCAGCGAAGGCGCTTCGTCGACGGTGAAGACGGCGGTCGCCGACGTGGCGCTCTGGCCGTCAGCGTTGGTGACGGTGACCGGCCAGGTGCCCGCGGCCTGCGCGATGGTGGTGGCCGACAGCGTCGTGGAGTTGAGGACCGAGACCGCGAACGCCGGCACGCCGCCGATGGCGACCGACGCCCCGGGGCGGAAGTTGGTGCCGGTGACCGTGATGCGCGTGCCACCCTGCGCCGGGCCATGGTCGGGCGTGACGCTCACGAAGGTGGGCGCCGCGTCATAGGTGAAGCCATTGGTGAGCGTCGCCGACTGCCCGTCACCATTGGTGATGACGATGTCGACGGGGCCGACCGCACCCGCCGGCGTGCGCGCGGTGACCTGCGTGGCGCTGACGCGGGTGACGTTGGTCGCCGCGACTCCACCGACGGTGACCGTGGGCGGGCCCGAGGTCTGCGGAGTCGTCAGGAAGCCGGTACCCGTCAACGTGATGAGCGTGTTGCCGATGGCGTAGCCACGCGCCGGTGAGACCGCTGCCAGCGTGGGCGCCGGGTACGTGTAGAGGAAGCCCGCGTCGACGAAGCCTTCTTGCGCGTCGGTGTTGCGTACGCGCACCACGGTCGGTCCGGCGAGCGAGACGGCCGGCGAATTCGCGGTGATGGAAAGGCCGTCGGCCGCGACGACGATGGCCGACGCAGCGACGGTGCCGAACAGCACGCCCGCGTCCCGGCGGAATTCCTGACCGGTGATGGTGACCGCGGTGCCGCCGGTGGTGAGCCCGGTGGCCGGCGTGATGCCGCTGATGACCGGCGGGCCGTCGAAGCGATACGCGGCGGGCAACGTGCCGGTCTGCGAGTCGCTGTTCACGACCTGCACATCGGCGACGCCCACGGCCTGCGCGGGCGTGACCGCGGTGAGCGAAGTGCCTCCGTCGCGCACCGTCACCGAGGTCGCCGCCACGGGGTTGCTGGCGACGATGAAGTTCACCTGCGCGCCGGTGCGAAGGCCGGTGCCGGTGAGCGTCACGGTGGTGCCGCCTGAGGAGCGGCCGCGCACCGGAGCGATGGTGCTGATGACGGGCGGCGCGAAAGTGACGGTGAGCCCGCCGGTCACCACGTCGCGCTGACCCCACGTGTCGACCGCGGCGACGTCGAACGCGCCGTCGGCCGTGCTGTACGGCGAGGTGAAGGTCAGCGATGCGCCTCCGGGGTCGATGGCCGTGACGGCGACTTCGACGCCGCCGACGAACACGCGCGTACCGGCGCGGAAGTCGCTGCCGTTGAGCGTCACCGGAGTGCCGCCGAGCGAACTGACGGTGTTCGGCACGATGGAGATGATGTGCGGCGCGGCGTCGTAGGTGAGCCCGTTGGTCAGGGTGCTCTGCAGCGAGTCGGTGTTCTGGACCTGCACGTCGACCAGCCCCGGCGCGTGCGC
The DNA here is from genome assembly GCA_048498275.1 of Myxococcota bacterium. Lineage (GTDB taxonomy): Bacteria > Myxococcota > Myxococcia > Myxococcales > Myxococcaceae > Archangium_A. The sequence continues at coordinate 1,936 of JBEHYH010000394.1, forward strand.
CGGCACGGCGACCGTGAGCTGCGTGGTCGAGACACGAACCACCGACGGTGAAGGCGTCGAGTCGAAGAAGACCGCGGCACCGCTGCGGAACACGGAGCCTGTGATGGTGACGGTCGTGCCGCCATCAGACGGCGCGTGATTGGGCGTGACGGCCGACACCGTGGGGCCGGTGCCCACCGGGTCGTCGTAGGTGAAGACATCGGAGTACGCCGGGCGGCCGACGCCGTCGGTCAGCACGAGCTCCTGCGGGCCCTCGAAGTCTTGCGCGGGGGTGGTCACCACCAACTGGGTGTCGGTGAGGCTCACGCGCGTTGCGCGGCGGCCGCCGAAGTACACTTGGGTGTTGGTCGCGAAGCCGGTGCCGTTGAGGGTGACGGTGGTTCCTCCCACGACGGGGCCGGTCGCGGGCGAGAAGTCGGTCACCGTGGGCGCGTCGGTGGTGCAGCCGACCGACACTGACAGCAGGTACGCCGACTGCACCGTCGTCGACTTGGCGACGCGCAGGCCGTAGGTACCGGAGGTGCGCGCGCGCCACACGAGGCCTTCACCGGGCCCGAACGGCGTGCCGGAATCGAGGCCGGCGTCGACCGTCGCGAAGTTGAAGTTGTTGTTGCTGCCGTCATCGACCGCCAGCAGCGTGCCGCCGTCGGCGTCGACCAGCGTGAGGCTGAAGTTCAGGTTGGTCGAGGTGGTACCCGCGTCTGCGCGGTTGGGTACCGCGTCGAGCGCGGCGAAGATGACGTCACCCGCGCTGGCGGAGATCGCGAAGAAGTCGACATCGCCGGCGTCGCCCACGAAGCCCGAGAAGTAGAGTGAGGGGTCGCTGTTGGCCTGCGCCATGGAGTTGTTGGGCTCCACTTCGGGTGTCGGCGCGCCGATTTCCAACTTCGAATACAGCACGTACGGTTCCGCGCGCGTGGTGGCGTTCGCGTAGTTGAGCCGGAGAAAGGTGGGCTCGTTGGGCAACGGCGTGCCGGCGACCAACGCCGAGCTGTCGCCGAAGAACGAGGCCGCGTTGTTGTTGTCGTACTCGAGCACGCGGCTGGCGGTGGTGACGCGCAGGTCGAAGTCGTTGAGGTTCGACGCGGCGGCCTCGGCGAGCGCGAACACGCGCGAGCCGGCGGGCAACGTGCCGAGCACGTAGAAGTCAGAATCACCCGCGTCGCGGACGCCGCCGGTGACCGCGCACGAAAGCGTGTTGGCGGTGTCAGGCGTGTCGTTGGGCTCCGTTTCCGGGTAGCAGGCCGACACTTCGAGCAGCAGGCTCGCGCCAGCGCTCAGCGCGGCCTCGTCGACCCACAAGAAGGTCGGCGTGCCGGCGAACATCGGCACGCATGACAGCTCTTCCTGAGACGCCGTGCCGGTATGATTCACGGCGGCGACGCACTCGTCGGCCCCGTACGCGTACGACACCGGCTGGCAGCTGCTGGTGAGGTAGAGCACCGTGTTCGAGCTGGTGGGCGAGGGCACTCCCGCGCGGAACGAATAGAGGCCGCTGGTGGTGGGCGTGAAGGACCACGCGGTGTCGCGGCCGATGGCCGTCGAGAAGGTGTTCCCGACGTTGCTGAAGTTGCTGAAGCACGCCGCCGCTCCACCGTCGGGAGTGAGCTGCGCGTCGTTGGCGATCAACGTACCCAGACCGCCATCGGCCAGCAGCACGCCGGCGTCGAGGTACGCGTACGTCACGCGGTTGAGCTGCAGCGCGGGAGCGCCTTCACACCAGTCGGTGACCTGGGCGTGCGCGGCGGGAGCCGTCAGGAGGAGAGCCGTGAGGAGAGGCTTCATGGAGAGATCGAAGAGCGAGTGGGCGCGCATGGCAGTTCTCACCGGGGCGTGAAGCGGATGCCGGTGTTCGGCTGGACGGAGTTGGCGGTTTCGATGAAGTACGGCACCACGGTGCTGCCATCGGGGCTCTCGAGCCACGCGGTGACCGTGCTGCCCGAGATGCGCGCGGCGTCACCGGTCATGTTGCCGTAGTGGAACTCGATGACGCCGTTGTCGACGAGGTGCACCTGGAAATTCAGCGACGAGGCGCTGGCGAGCCAGAAGCCGTTGTTCTCCCAGCTGATGATGGTGCGGTCGGTGGCGCGCCACATGTTGAGCGTGCCGCCGTTGTTGTCCATGTCGAGGTCGTCCCAGAACGGGGCGACGGTGCCGTTCGGGAGCGAGGTGCTCGGCGTGGTCTGGTTGGAGGTCTGCGCTCCGGTGAAGGTGCCGCCTAGGGTCAGCACGCCGTCGGGCGAGAAGCCGAACGTCGTCACCGTGGTGCCGAAGTACGTGAACGGCACGGGCAGGGTCGCCTGCCCATAGCCGGTGTCGGCGTCGTCCACCGTCCACGACGATGAGGGAATTTCGCTGCCTGCGGGCGCCGCGGCGAACGCGCCGGCGATGGCGCTCTTCACGTACGGGTTGCAGCCCCACAACCGCCCGGGCGACCCACGCTGGGGCGGAACCTGACCGCCGTAGGTCGCGCTCGAGAGACAGGACGTCGCGGTGCCTCCGGAGGTCAGCACGCTGTCGAATTCGACCGAGGCGCCGACCCCTCCATCCGTCGGGCGCGTCAGCGTGCGCGTCATGCCCGCGTCGCCGAAGCCCGCGAACACCGCACCACCGTCGAAGGGCAGAGAGAAACCGCCGCCCCACGCGAGCTGCACGCCCGCGTCATCGTTGAGCGCCGCGTCGGTGGTGGCGCCGAGCACCATCGGCACGCCCGGCTGCACCACGAACCCCGGAGGGAACTGGAAGGAGTTGCCTGACGCTCCGAGCCGCCAGCCGCCCAGGTCGAGCGGCGCGGCGTTGTTGTTCATCAGTTCGACGTACTGCCCGTCGAGGCCGACCGCGTCCGCCGGGCGGAACATCACTTCGGAGATGACCACGTCCTGGCCGGGGATGACCGCGTGCGAGAGCTCGTCGAGCGGCGCGAACACCGTGCCCGATTCGATGAAGCCGCCGTAGTGCGAGGTGCGCGTCACCTTGACGTCGACGGGCGGGCTCACCGGCGTGAAGAAGTACCGCGCGGTGTCGCTCGCGGGCGTGCCCGGCGACGTCACGGCCACCGTGCGCGAGAGGTCCTGCACGCCCACCGTGAAGCTGGGCGACGCATTCAGGGTCATCGTCTTGTAGTGGTACGAGAGCACTCCGCGCTGCGTCAGCCGCGCCTGGAAGGTGAGCTCGGTGTTGGCCGTGGTGCCCGCCTGCAGCTTGTTCCACTGCACGATGAGCGTTTCGTTCGGCGCGTCGCCCACCACCTGCACGAAGACGCCGGAGTTCGCGGTCAAGGTGAGGTTGTCCCAATAGGGCGCGATGAGGCCGGCCGCGGCCGACGCGGCGGTCGAAGGCAGCGCGACTTCGCTGGTGTTCACCACCGCCGCGCCGTTGAACGCCATCCACCCGGCGCGTGACACGGTGAGCGAGTCGCCTACGCGCTGACCCCAGAGCCGCGACGAGAACTTCACCGGCACCTGCACCACGTCGGAGCCCTGCGAGAGCACGCGCTGCCCGGTGCCGGAGATGTCGATGAAGCTGGCCTGCGTGGCGGTCAGCACCTGCGCGTGCGGGAAGCCGTGCAGCGTGACGTTCGGGTCGCTCGAAAGCGAAACGTTCGAGCCCGACAGCGGGGTGACGGGGGTGCGCGTCACCATCGGCGAAGCGCCCGTCACCTGAACCTGCGCCGTCGCCGAGAGCTGCGCGCCCAGCAGGTTGTCGGCGGTCATGGTCAGCGTAGTGCCCGCGGGCAGGTACACGTTGGCGGTGCCGCTGCTGGCCGTCGCGCCGGTGAGGCCGAAGACGGCGTCTCCGTTGCTGTCGGTGACGCGTACACGTTGGGCTCCGGGCGCGTCCCACGTGAGGGTCACGCTCTGGCCGAAGGCCACGGTCCCCGGTGAAGCCGAGAAGTCGAGTGAGGTGGGCACGCCGACGGTCTCCACCGAGGCCACGCGGCTGACGCTCACGCCGTTGACGTTGGTGGCGGTGAGCTCGATGGTGAACGGCAGCGAGCTCTGCGAGGGGAACTGGAAGTAGCCGAACGCCACGCGCGCGGCGTCGCTGGTGTGGAAGACCTCCGAGTCGTCGACGCGGAGCTCGACCTCGGTCGCGCCGTGCGTCTGCCAGCGCACCTGACAGAGGTCGCCCTGGGTGATGACGGTGGGGGTCTCGAAGCGATCGATGCCGGGCGCCACGCTGACGGGCACCACGATGGTGCGGTCGAACGTCACGCCGCCGCGCGAGGCCTGCACCACGTACGTCTCGGCGCCGCCGTCTGAAGCGAGGGGACCCCAAGAACGACCCTTCCTTCGTCATGCGCATCGGGCCCTGC
>JBEHYH010000395.1:0-6231 GCA_048498275.1 Myxococcota bacterium
CGTCTGCCCGTGGCCCGGGAGCCGGGGACAGGTGACGTGCATGCCGCGCGAGGCGAGCGAGTCACCGAGCTGCCGCAGCTCCCACGGGCTGCCGGTGAAACCATGCAGCAGCAACACGCTCAGTGCCGCTTCGTCGGGTGGCGGGCCCAGTGAGAAAGGAGACGTCTCTGCCATGTCCACCCGTGAGTGTAGTTGCTATGCGCGCGGCATGTCAGACATCAAGCCGCCCGAGATGCAGCTGCAGATTCAGTTGGATGACGCCATCGCCAACGGTCAGTACGCGAACATGGCGCTCGTGAATCACACCGAGACCGAGTTCACGCTCGACTTCATCTTCGTGCAGCCGCAGCAGCCCCGGGCCAAGGTGCTCTCGCGCATCATCACCAACCCCAAGCACATGAAGCGCTTGATGATGGCCATTCAAGACAACGTCGCGAAGTACGAATCGAAGTTCGGGCCCATCGAGGTGAAGGACCCCGGAGTTCCCGTTCACTGAAGAGCGCGCTGGACCCGTCTGGAGCCGCTCAGTTCTTGTTGGTCTGCCCACGCGTCGCCGCGAAGGCGGTGAGCAACGGAATCGCAATCTGCAGGACGAAGGCCACCGCCGCGCCGGCGAAGTACATCGCGGCGGAGCGGTCAGGCCAGGTGTGCTTGGAGAGCGGCACCACCACCGCGTTGAGGATGCCTCCCAGCGTCAACACCACCGTCGCGGTGCTGACGGCCATGTACGCGACGAGCCCGAAGCCGGCTGCCGCGACCCCCGCCACCGGCGTGTTGGCGCCCGCTTCCTGCACGTCGACGTTGCGCCCGCGCAGCACCGCCAGCAGCGGCTCCTGCTTCGGGCCGCGCGTCGCGGGCAGCGGGTGCCCGATGGGCCTGGCCGGCAATGTTCCGGTGACGATGACCACCGCGTCGGGGAAGGAGATGGCCTGCTTGATGTCGGCGAAGCGCAGGCTCGTCTTCTCGTTGAGAATCAGCCGGTCGCCTTCCCACCGCACGGCGCAGGTGTGGCCGAGCACCTCGGCCGCTTGCTTCAGCTTCACCGGGTCGGCCACCGCCAGAACCGACGGCAGCATGACGATGAACGCGAAGAGCATCAGCCGGTAGTCGAACACCAGAATGCCCGCGGCGAGCAGCGCGCAGAGGAACACCGTCTTCAGCGCACGACGCCAGCGGCCCGCGACGAGCCGCGCGTAGTCCTCCTTCTCGGCGCGAAGGAGCAGCTCGTTCACTTCACGGTCACGTTCGGCAGGCCGCCCTGTGCCGGCGCGGACGCGTTGAGCGCCTGGAGAATCTGCGGCGTCACGTCGGTGCCTCCGCTGATGTTCTGCACGATGGCCCACGGCGTGTAGATGAAGCCCCAGGGGAACCCCCACCAGCCGAGCAACAGCGAGAGCATGGTGTACGGCAGGCTCTTGACGAACGCGTTCTCGTCGGCCTTCACGAAATGCACCGCGCTGCTGCGCTTGAGCGAGACGACCAGAAACGACATCGCGTAGCTGAAGACGACGAACTTTCCGCCGCGTCTGACGTGGTCTTCGACGTCGCCGACGGTGAGACCTTCGATGCCTTTGATGTCTGCCATGGGTTCCTCGGGTGAACGTCAGGTTGCGCACAGCCGCGCGATGACCTGCGCGAGGGCCGGAGCGCTGCGCACGCGCTCCAGCGGGAAGTCGAGGTTCACCGGCGCGGGCACGCTGTCGGTGACGAGGACCCGCGCGAGCGGCAACGCCTTGAGCCGTTCATTCGCGGGGCCGGTGAACAGACCGTGTGACGCGACGACCGTGACGGGCGCGAGCGCTCCGGCCGCCAGCACCGCGCGCACCGCTTCAGACAACGTGCCGCCGGTTGAAATCATGTCGTCGACGACGATGGCGTGCATGCCCTTCACTTCGCCCACGACGCCCGTCGCGTGCACCTCGGAGCCGGAGAGCCGCTGCTTGTGCACGACGGCGACCGGCAGACCCAACGGCCGCGCGAAGGCTTCAGCGCGCTTCACCGCTCCCAGGTCGGGCGAGATGACGACGGCCGGCGAGGGCAGCGACGACTTCACCGCGGCGCTCAACAGCCCGCTCGCGTCGGCGTGTTCCACCGGGTTGGGGAAGCAGCCTTCGACCGCGCGCGAATGGAGGTCGAGACAGACGAGACGATCGACCCGGCCCGCCGCGAGCAGCTCGGCCACCACGCGCGCGCCCAGCGGTTCACGGCCGGTGACGCGCCGGTCGTGCCGCGCGTACCCGAGGTACGGAATCACGCCGGTCACGCTCGACGCGCCCGCGCGATGCGCGGCGTCGGCCAGCATCGCCAGCTCCAGCAGATGTTCACCCGCGGGCGCGTGGAGCGACTGCACGATGAACACCTCCGCGCCGCGCACATCTTCGGAGAGCTCGATGTCGAGCTCGCCATCGGGGAACCGGCGGGTCGCGCACGCGCCCAGCGTGAGCGAGAGCTCCTGCGCGAGGTCAGCGGCGAGCGCCGGGTGTGAAGAACCTGCCAACAACACGGGACGCATGGGCCGTGAACGCTACCAGCAGCGCGCGTCAGCGGGAGCGAGATCGGCGGCGTGCGAATGCCGCCAACAGCAACCCGATGCCCAGCGGCACGACGTCGACGCTCGAGCACCCACAGCCCTTCGCCGCGACCTGACTGCCGGCGAGAACGGTGAAGCTCTGCGGCAGCGTCGCGGTGTCGCCGGACAGGTTGATGACCGAGACATCGAACTTGCCGGCCGAGAGCGTGCCACCGGGAATCGTCGCGCTGATGACGCCGGCCGATTCGACCTTCACGCCTTCGATGTTCGTGCCGCCGATGAGCACCTTCGCGCCGGTCGCGAAGCCCTTGCCGGTGAGGAAGAGGTTGGTCTGGTCCTTCTCGTAGGTCTGCGTCGGCGTGACGGCGGTGAGCGCGAGCGCGTCGGGGATGCCGGTGCCTCCGCCGGTCGCGCCGCTGCCACCGCCGGTCGCGCCGCTGCCTCCGCCGGTCGTGCCGCTGCCTCCGCCGGTCGTGCCGCTGCCTCCGCCGGTCGTGCCGCTGCCTCCGCCGGTCGTGCCGCTGCCTCCGCCCGTTGTGCCGACACCCCCGCCGCTCCCGGAGCCACCGCCGGTCGCGCCGGTGCCGCCACCCGTGTTGCCAGAACCTCCGTCGACCTCGGTGACGGTGAAGCCGTTCGCCAACGTGCCCTCACTGCCGCCCGGGTTGTGCACGCGCACCGTGTAGGTGCCCGGCGTGATGCCTGCGGGCACGGTGGCGCTGAGGCTCGTCGCGGTCAGCGAGTTCACGGTGAGCGCGACGTTGCCGATGAACGCCTGCGCGCCGAGCTCGAACTGCGTGCCGTCGATGACCACGTCGGTGGTCGCCGTGGTGGGCGCGGTGTTCGGCGTGATGGCCGTCACCGTCACGACCTGATCAGGCACCTGCAGCACGAGGCGGATGATCCAGTTGCGGTTGAGCCCGTTGTAGAAGCCGCCGTCGGGTTGCACGAACGGGTGGAAGATGCCGAAGCCATCGAAGTACCAGTTCGCTCCCGGCTTCAGCGACGTCGCGGTGTCGAGCGCGATGGTGGTGTCGTCAGCGAGTGAGCCGCCCGCGCCGTTGGTCGAGTTCTGTTCCGTCACCTGCACGAAGACGCGGCCCGAGTTCACGACCAGCGGCGTCGCCAGCGTGTAGCGGTTGAAGTCGGTATTCGACGTCGTCAACTGCAGGCCTTCTTGATTCAGCCGGCCGCTCGACAGCGGGAAGTCGGGCCACACGCCCGCGTCGTCGGGTCTCGGAGCCGGGTTGGGGCTCGTCTCGTCGTAGATGTCGATGAGGTACGAGCCCACCGCGGTCGGCCCGTTGTTGTAACCGACGGCCAGCACGTCGACGCCGATGATGGTCATCGGGTAGTCGCCGGCGTCGCCCTCGAAGAGCACGCCCGCTCCCGCGTATTCGCCGAAGCTGACCCCCGAATAGACGGAGCCGGAACCGGTGAAGTTGTCGTTCTGCAGCACCCTGGTTCCAGCCAGTGAGAGACCGCTGAGCAGCAGCACCAGACTCGCGAGAGCGCGCATGTGCCGCGAAGTGTAGCCGGAGCGCGGGCGAGACAGATCCGAGCCTTGTCGGTCACTGTGCGTGCCTGTGCTGAGGCTATGCTGCGCGCACAATGGGTCAGGCGCTGTTGCAGCCGCTGTACGACTCCGCGCGTGAACGCCGGGAAATCACGCGCGTGCTGTTGCCGGCGGCTGAAGGGCTTGGCCGCTCGCACCTGTTGAAATCGTGGCCGGCGGTGAAGCGCATCGACGTCAGCCGCGGGCCGCTGGTCACCCAGACGCTGCGCGCGTTCCTGCCCGCGTACGACACCGATGACGGCGCGCTCGAGGCGTTGCTCGCGGCTCCGCAGCTCCAGGCGCTCGATGAAGAACGCGCGCGCACCGCGGCTGAATTGCTCGCGTCGCTGCTGGGCATTCGCCGCGCGAACTTCCGCACCGCGAAGCTCGATGAAGACTCGCGCCGTGAAGGCGCGTTGCTCGAGCTCGCGCGCTGGGTGACCGAGGCCGCGCGCGACGGTCTGGTGCTGGCGTTCGACGACGCGCACCTCTCGACCGACGAAGGCACCACGTTCATCGAGTCGTTGTCGGTGCGCGAAGAGCCGGTGCCGTTGCTGCTCGTCGTTTCCTACGACGCCGACGAGAGCCGGTTCACCAGCGCCTTCAAGACGCGGCGCACGGCGTGGAAGCATGACCCGCGTTGGCGCACGGTCGACCTCGTGCCGCCGACGCGCGCCGAGGTGCTCGCGTTGCTCGAGCAGTCGGGGGCCTCTCCCGCGCGCGCCGAAGCGTTCTGTGAGCTCTCGCGCAACAACCCCGGCCTCGCGCTCGGTCTGCACGCGGTCGCGCCGATGGAGGTGGACCTCGCGACGCTGCCGCGCACGCACGATGGCCTGCGGCTGTTCCGCGTGAAGCAGTTGGGCGATGACGCGCTCAAGGCGTGTGGAACGCTCGCGTCGCTGGGTGGCGTGGCGCCGATGGGCGCGTTGAATGCGTTGAGCCCCGGGCTCGCCGTCTCGCTGCAACCCGCGCTCGCCGCCGGCATCGTGGAGTCGGTTTCGGAGGGCGTGCTGCAGTTGCTGCGCTTCACCGACACACGCATGAAGCCGTCGCTCGCGAACGTGTTGCCGCAGGCGCAGGCGCTCGGCGCGAAGTTGTCTGCCGGCGCGTGGGCGGTGCAGGCGCTCGAGTCTTCGTCGACGGAGCACTTCGCGCGCGTGGCTGAACTGCTGGTACCGCTGGCGACTCCGGCGCTCGACGCGTCGACGACGTCGTACTGGTACGAGGCGACGGCCGCCGCGCGCGCGGGCCGTGGTGAAGCCATCGCGTCGCTCGAAGCCGCGCTCAAGCACTCGCAGGGTGTGCGCCGCCTCGTGCTGCTGCGCCGGCTCGCCGAGCTCAAGTTGTTCCTCGGGTTGCCTGAAGAAGCGATGGCGGCGGTCACCAGCGCGGGCCGCACCGTGTCGTCGAGCCGCGAGGTGTTGCCGTCGAGCGCCGTCGGCCGGGTGTTGTCGTCATTGCCGCGCACCGCGTGCGACGTCTGGGAGGCGATGACGCTCGATGAAGCCTTCGCCGCGCTCGATCTCGTTCGCGCCGAATGTGTCTCGCATCTGGTGAAGAAGGAGGAGACGCAGGCCGCGTTCTCCGCGCTCGAAAGAAAGTTGCTCCGCCTCCACGGCCCGGTCGCCTCCCATCTGTGGATTCGCTGGGCGAAGGCGTGGAGCTGGTTCCTCTGCGAGATCATGGGGCAGGGCGCCGAAGCGGTGCGGGTGTGTGAACAGGTTCGCAAGCACGTGCCGCCCGAGGTGCTGCGGGCCGATGAAGACGCGATCGCGCTGGTGCGCGCCGAGGAGATCGCCGCCACCTCCCTCGGAGAGTTCACGCGCGCGATCGCGCTCACCGACGAACACATCGCGCTCGCCGACCGCGCGGGCCGCCCCCGCGACGCGTGCCTCGGGTGGAACGCGCGCGCCATCGTGCTCTACGGCCAGGGCCAGCTCGCGGCGTCGCGCAAGGCGTTCGAGAAGTCACTCGAGCTCGCGCGCGCGACCGGTTGGCTGCGCCGGGAAGCCATCACGCTCCACAACCTCACGCTGGTGCTCACCGAGCTCGGTGACTACGACGCGGCGTTCGCTGGTGAATCGCTCTATGGCCGGCTCTCGGTGTTGATGGGCAACCACGCGGGGCTCGCCGAGGCGCCGCTGGT
>JBEHYH010000396.1:0-6218 GCA_048498275.1 Myxococcota bacterium
GCGGCGCGTCACACACCATCATCTCTTTCGATTGCGGCTACGGCGTCGGGCAGGTGACCAGCGGCATGCACGCGGGTGAAGCGCCGGCGTTCGACCGCGCGCGGGTGGCGAACGACGCGCTCTACAACCTCGCCACCGGAGCCAGCATTCTCGCCGCGAAGTGGCGGGCGACGAGCTGCGTGGGTGACAACCAGCCGGCCACCATCGAGCACTGGTACACGGCCGTGTGGGCGTACAACGGGCTCTCGTACACGAACAACCCGCACAACCCGAACTTCTCCGCGACGCGCGGCGTGTGGAACCCCAACGTCGGCGGCGCCGCGCCGTATCAGGAAAAGGTGTTCGGCTGGGTCGAGCATCCCCCCGATGCGCAGCACTGGGCCTCGGTGGCGCTCGCGTACCCGAAGCTGGGCAACATCCCCGATGCGGGCGGCTCGCCGGGCGCGCTCCCGGAGCCGTCGTGCGCGTCGCCCACCAGTTGCACCAGCGCGCGGCAGACGCATCGTAGCGCGTGCGCGCCTCCGCTCGATGGCGGCGTCGATGCGGGCACCGTTGACGCCGGTGTTCCCGACGCGGGCGTCGCTGATTCGGGTGTGCCCGGCCTCGACGCGGGAATGGTCGACGCCGGCACGCCCGTGTCGCTCGACGAAGCGCCCTCCGTCATCGGCGAAACGCACCACGGTTGCGGGTGTAACGCCCCTGGCAGCGCCGGGATTCTGGCGTTGTGGAGCCTGATCAGATTCTGGCGGCGAAAAAGCGCTTGGACTTGAGCGAGCCCCACGTCATACGGTGCCGCGCCCTTTTGCCCCCGGAGTCACTGATGCGCTTGCGAGCCCTCCTTACCGCCGTGGCCCTGTGTGCCGCGCCGGCTTTTGCCGAGCAGGCGTTGGTGAACATCCACCTCGACCCGATGGGCGGCTTCGGCGTCGATCGCCTCAAGTACGTCGTCGGTGCGTCGCTCAAGGTCGACACCACGGCCATCAAGGCGCTCGGGCCTGTCGCTCCGCAGATCGAAGGCTTCGGCGTCGGCGCGGGTGACGCGACGTACCTGCAGAAGGGCGCGCTCTTCGGCTTCGGCGTCGGCGCGCGGCTGCGGCTGTTCGATGACGAGCAGGGCTACCTCTTCAACCCCGGCTCGAAGCACACGGGCAATCTCTGGGGCAACCTCTGGCTCGACTCGCACTTCATCTACACCTCGGGTGGTTTCGGCCCGGGCTTCGACGTCGGCCTCGGCGTGGAGCTCTCGCTGGTCGAAGGTCTCAACGTCGGCCCGTTCGCCAAGTTCATGTTCACGCGCCAGCGCCCGGGCGATGCCTCGCCGCTGATGATGATGTTCTTCGGCATCAGCTTCAGCATCGGCGCGCCGCAGACGACTCCTGAACAGGCCGACCACGACGGCGACGGCATCAAGGGCGACGCCGACAAGTGCATCGACGAGCCCGAAGACAAGGACGGCTTCGAAGACGACGACGGCTGCCCCGACAAGGACAACGACAAGGACGGCGTCGAAGACCAGAAGGACAAGTGCCGGAACGACGCGGAAGACAAGGACGGCATCCAGGACGGCGATGGTTGCCCTGAAGTCGACGCCGACGCCGACGGCGTGCTCGACACGGAAGACAAGTGCCCGAGGGTGAAGGGCTCGAAGGAAAACAACGGTTGCCCCGACAAGGACACCGACGGCGACGGCGTGCTCGACCGCATGGACAAGTGCGTCGAGATCAAGGGCGTCGCCGAGAACAACGGCTGCCCCGACAAGGACCTCGATGAAGACGGCACCGTCGACCGCCTCGACCAGTGCGCGAACGAGAAGGGCCCGACCATCAACAACGGCTGCCCGCTCCCCGACACCGACAAGGACGGCACCGTCGACGAGTTCGACAACTGCGTGAACGAGGCCGGCCCGAGCGACAACTCCGGCTGCCCGGTGGCGAAGAAGCAGTTGGTGATGATCACCGTCGAAAAGCTCGTGCTGAAGGACAAGGTGTACTTCGACACGGGCAAGGCCACGATTCAGGCGCGCTCGAACACGCTGCTCGACCAGATCGCGGCCGCGCTCCAGACGCACGCGGGCATCAAGCTGGTGCAGGTCGAAGGGCACACCGACAACACCGGGAGCGCCGACACCAACCGCACGCTCTCGGCGGACCGCGCGAAGGCCGTCGTCGATTACCTCGTGAAGAAGGGCGTCTCGGCAGACCGCTTGAAGTCGGTCGGCTTCGGCCCCGACAAGCCGGCCGCGAGCAACGACACGCCCGCGGGCCGTGAGCAGAACCGCCGCGTCGAGTTCAACATCACGCGCTGAAGCCCGGCGCTGACGCCAAACTGGAGCGGGCCGCACGCGGAACCTCGCGTCGGCCCGTTCTCTTTCTCCCGGGCCTACGCGCGAGGCATCACCACCACGACCTTGCCGTTCGCGCGGCCCTGTTCGACGTACGCCATCGCCTCGAGCGTCTCCTCGAAGGAGAAGGTGCGGTCGAGCACCGGCTTGAGCACCGCAGATTCGTAGAGCGCCGCGAGCCGCTGCAGCGCCTCCCCGTCGGCGCGCATGAAGAAGAAGCGGTAGCGCACTCCCAGCCGCTCCGACGCTTTGCGAATCTTGCGGCTGAGCAACGCCATCACCACCTTGAGGAGCGGCTTGCCCAACTGCGAGGCGAAGGCGGGGTCGGGTGGGCCCACGACGCTGATGGCCAGACCTCCGGGCTTGAGCACCGTGAGCGACTTCTCGAGGTTCGCGCCACCGAGCGAATCGAGCACCACGTCGTAGCCCGAGAGCACCTTCGAGAAGTCGTGCGACGTGTAGTCGATGACCTCGTCAGCGCCGAGCGCGCGCACCTTCTCGAGGTCTCTGGTGTGCGCGGTGGCTGCGACATGCGCGCCCAGGTGCCGGGCGAGCTGCACCACCGTCGACCCGAGGCCTCCGGCGCCCGCGTGCACCAACACCTTCTGCCCCGCGGTCACGTTCGCGAGCTCGACCAGCGCCTGCCACGCCGCCAGGGAGACCAGCGGCACGGCGGCGGCTTCCTCGAACGAGCCGCGCGGGCTTCAACGCCACGTCGCGCTCATCGATGGCGATCCACTCCGCGAAGGCGCCGATGCGCCCATCGCGAGGCCGCGCGAAGACCTCGTCGCCGGCCTTGAAGCGGGTGACCGAAGCGCCGACCCGGGTCACCACGCCCGCGACGTCGTGACCGAGCACGAAGGGCGTCTTGTACCGGAGCAGCTGTTTGAACTCGCCGTTGCGCACCATCTTGTCGAGCGGGTTGATGCTCGCGGCGGCGACCCGCACCAGCACGTCGTTCGCACCGACCACGGGCATCGCGACGTCGGCCGCTCGCAGCCCGCTCTTTCCATACGACTCCACGACGTAGGCCTTCATTGCGAATCTCCGTGTCTTGTGTGGTGTCTCGGTTTGATAACGAAGTTATTTGTGCGCCGCAACGTGGCCTGTAGAACGAAGAGGTCAGCCGATGAGCACCCGACGAGAGCCCACGAAGTCGCCCCGCAGCGTCGCTGATCAACTGCTCGACGGGGCCAGCGCGCTCCTGGCCAGCAAAGGGCCCGAAGCGCTCAAGGCACGCGCCATCGCCGCGGCGAGTGGCATGTCGAGCATGGTCGTCTACAGCCACTTCGGCGGCGTGCCGGAGCTGCTCGGCGCGCTCGCCACGCGCGGTTTCGACGACCTCGTCGCCGCGTTCGCGAAGGTGCCGATCACCGACGACCCGGTGTTCGACTTGTTCTCGTTGGCGCTGACGAGCCGCGCGCAGGCGCACCGCAACCCGCATCTCTACGACCTGATGTTCGGCCTGTCGGTGCGCTCGAGCTACCGGCCGGGGGCGCGCCTGATGCGGCGCTCCTCCGCTTTCCGCGCGGCGTACTCACACATGAGCGCCGCGTGCGTACGGCTGGTGCAATCGAAGCGCGTCACCGCGGGCGCGCCCGGGCCGCTCGCCGCGCAGCTCTGGAGTTACGTGCACGGCTTCGTCAGCCTCGAGCTGGCAGGGCACTTTCGCGAATTCGATGACCCGGTCACGGAGGTGATGCTGCCCCTCGGGGTGACCTTCTGCGTGGGCCTGGGCGACCGGGTCGAAGCCGCGCGCGCCTCGCACGTCGCGGCCCTCGCGCGGTTCGCGGAAAAGCCGGCGCGCAGGGCAAAGCGCGCGCCTTCAGCCAGACGGCACTGAACGCCACGCCAGGCAACGTCGCGCGAGGGCACGGTCACGGCCTGTCACGGAGGCGGTTTTGTGGCGTTTCCGTCGCTCGACATTCGCGGCTGAGGTGACTAGGGCGGTCGTCGTCTGGCCGGCCTCGTTACGCAGGGAATCCCTCACATGACCCACTCGCTTCGACTGTCTCTCCTCGGCGTGCTCTGCGGAGCGCTGCTCGCTTGCCCAACACCCACCAAGCCGGCGGTCTGCGGTGACGGAAAGATCGGTCTCGGCGAGGTCTGCGACGACGGCAACACCGTCGGCGGCGACGGCTGCTCGGCCGACTGTCAATCCACCGGCAACACCGGCGGCGGCAACGGCACCACGGGTGGCGGTTCTGGCGGCGGCTCCGGCGGAGGTACTGGCGGTGGCGCGGGCGGCGGCTCCGGCGGCGGTGCTGGTGGTGGCGCGGGCGGCGGCACGGCGATCACCGGCGGCGGCGCGGGTGGCGGTACGGCGGTCACCGGCGGTGGCTCCGGCGTGACCGGCGGCGGCAACGGCACCACGGGCGGCGGCACGGGCGTCGTCGCGGTCTGCCAGAACCACATCCCCGAGCCTCCTGAAGAGTGCGACGACGGCAACGCCACCGCTGGCGACGGCTGTGAGCCCGACTGCACGCTCACCCCCGCGTGCGGCAACGGCAAGCGCGAAGGCACCGAGGTCTGCGACGACGGCAACACCCAAGCGGGCGACGGCTGTGAAGCCGACTGCGGCGCGTTCACCAACACCGCGACGGTCATCGGCTCCGCGGGCATCAACGAGCAGATCCCCGTCAATGAGACCTGCCACGTCACGGCGGGCGACAGCGGCCGCCTCATCACCGGCATCATCCTCACCGACACCGTCACCTACGTCGGCGGTCAGGTCTTCATCGACAACGCGGGCACCATTCAGTGCGTCGCCAGCGATTGCTCGGCGACCGCGGGCGCGTCGACCGCGACGAAGTTCGTCTGCCCGAAGGCCGTCGTTTCACCCGGCCTCATCAACGCGCACGACCACATCAGCTTCCAGGCGAACCCGTACGTCGCTCCGTCGCCGGGCACCGAGCGCTACGAGCACCGCCATGACTGGCGCAACGGCAACAACGGCCACACCCGCATCAACAACGGCGGCAACGCGACCAACCTGCAGATCCGCTGGGCGGAGGTGCGTCAGCTCATGGCGGGCACCACCTCCATCGTCGGCGCGACGTACAACGCGGGCAACGGCGGCCTGATGCGCAACCTCGACACCACGCCGGCCGGCCAGTTGGGCAACCTCACCGGCTCGAACGGCATCAACTCCGACACCTTCCCCCTCGATGACACCGCGGGCGGCGAGCTCACCTCGGGCTGCACCTACCCGACGGTGCCGACCGACGTGCCGACGGCCGCGGGCACGGCGTACGTGCCGCACGTCTCTGAAGGCATCGAGACCTCGGCGCACAACGAGTTCGTGTGCCTCACTCAGGTGAAGCCCGACGGTGGCATCGGCGTGCTCTCGCCGCGGACCTCGTTCGTGCACGGCGTCGGCCTCACCGCGCAAGACATCGCGCTCATGGGCAGCCAGCAGTCGTCGCTCGTCTGGAGCCCGCGCTCCAACGTCTCGCTCTACGGTGACACCGCGCTCATCACGCTCTATCGCCACCTCAACGTGAACATCGCGATGGGCACCGACTGGACCATTTCGGGTTCGATGAACCTGCTGCGCGAGCTGCGCTGCGCCGACAGCCTCAATCAGGCGCGCTTCAACAATGAGCTCGACGACCAGTACCTGTGGCGCATCGTCACCGCGAACGGCGCCGACGCGACGGCCACCACGGCGTCCATCGGCCGTCTCGCCGCCGGCAAGCTGGGCGACGTCGCCATCTTCAAGCGGAAGCAGGGCGTTTCGTTCTACCGCTCCATCATCGACGCCGACCCGCAGGACGTGGTGCTCACGATGCGCGGTGGCCGCGTGATGTACGGCGACGCGAACATCATCAGCCAGTCGGGCGCGTCGGCCTGCGACAACCTCAACGTGTGCGGCACC
>JBEHYH010000397.1:0-6202 GCA_048498275.1 Myxococcota bacterium
CGGTCGGGCTGACTGAAGATGCCCATGTTGTCGCCGGCATCGATGATGGCGTCGCGCGCCGCGAGGTACGCCGCGAGCCGCTCGATGATCAACGCGCGGTGCTGCGCTTCGCCGAGCCGCGAGAGAATCGACGCCGCCTTCGCGCCCTTGTCACCCCAGCCGCCGTAGATGTCCTTGATGACGTCGTCCCACGCGTCGGTGCGCGAGTACGTCATGCGCAACGTCGCCGCGTCATTGAGCCAGTACCCCCATTCCCACCCCGACGAGAACAGCACGTGGTCTTGCAGCCCCTGGAGGTTCTGCAGGTCGAGGTGCCGGCTCTTCACGTACACCGGGAGAATCGTGGGGATGTTGATGTCGAAGGCCACCCAATACGCAGATTCAGGGTGGTACCCGACCGCCTGATTCGCGGTCAGCTTCTGCTCGATGAAGTCGCGATGCGTGGTGAACGGCCCGTCGTAGAGGTACGCGCCGCCCGCGTCTTCGTAGAGGTTGTAATACATGACGGTGTGGACCCACGGCACGATGGCCGGGTTCGCGAACTTGACCAGGAAGTAATACTGCAGCGTCTCACCCATGTAGGTGACCTGCAGGTTGTCGTAGTTGCCGACGTGAATCGTGGCGACGACCTCCGCGCCCGGCTGCACGCGCTGCATCGCCGCGTAGGCGTCATTCACGCGCGAGACGAACGCGTCGGGCCCCGCGCCGAAGAACTCGCCGAAGCTCATGCTCAGCACGTCGAAGCCGTTGTCATCGAGGAGCACGTGGAGGCGGCGCTCCATTTCGGGCACCGGGTCGCCGGTGTCGTCGTCGATGAGGTCGTACGCCTGCTGCAGGTTGCTCGCGCCGAACAACTGAAACGCGATGCCGGTCTTCACGCCGTGCGCCTTCGCGAATGACGTGATGGCGCGCGTGTGCGCCTGCCACGCGGGCAACTGCGACGGGTCACGCTCGATGTTGTCGAGCGCGCACCACTGCAGGTAGTTGCCGCGATTCTTCACGAGGAAATCGAGCGCCCGCTTCGCACCATCGAGGTGCGTGTCCGACGGCTCCCAGAAGTCCTGGTACTGCTCGGTGGGGTGCAGCGTGTGGAGATGCAGCCCGCGCCGCTTCTGAATCGACGGGGCGTAGTCTTTGCCCTGCGTCACCACGCTGCCGAGCGTCTCGGGAATCTGCGTGTGGTACGGGTGAACGAACCGGTATCCGTAGAGCTCGAGCGCGTGCCACACCGCGTACTGCTTGCCGAGCGCTCCGCCGCCGATGACGGTGAGATGCCGGCCGCGGCCCGAGATGCTGTAGCACTCGTCGCATTTGTCGCCGGTCGCGAGCGCGATTTCGACGGCGCCGGTGCTGCCGATTCTGCTCGCCGGGTTCTCCGCGACCTTCAGTTGGATTCGCGGATCTCCGATGAACGCGATGCCGTCGCGCAGCAGCGGTTCGTCAGCCGCGGTGACGTAGATGTTGACCGTATTTTCCTTCGCGCACGCAGTCACGAACAGCAGGCCACAGACCAATACAAACCGTTTCATCGTGGTTCCTTTGTACAGCGTCACGGTGCCGGCGCCTTGAGCTCGGTGCGCACGTCCCACAGCTCGGGGAAGAAGGTGAGGCTGAGCGCGCGCTGCAAGAACGTCACGCCGGAGCTGCCGCCCGTGCCCATCTTGAACCCGATGATGCGCTGCACGGTCTTCATGTGGCGGAAGCGCCAGAGCTGAAAGCGCTCCTCCACGTCGACCAGCTTCTCGGCCATGTCGTACGCGAGCCAATGCTTCGCGGGCTCTTCGTAGACGGTCTGGAAGATGCGCATCACGCCCTCGGACTTCTCGTAGGGCTTCGTCCAATCGCGCTCGACGCGGTCGTGCGGCACCGCGTACCCGTGGCGCGCGAGGTAGCGCAGAAACTCGTCGTACAGGCTCGGCTGCTGGAGCCGCGCTTGAAGCCAGTCGTGCACCTCCGGCGTCGCGCGATGCGGGAGCAGCGAGTTCGCGTCTTTGTTGCCCAGCATGAATTCGAGCGCGCGGTACTGGGAGCTCTGGAACCCGGAGCTCTTGCCGAGCGCGTCGCGGAACGTGAGGTATTCCGACGGCGTCATCGTCTCGAGCACCGCCCACTGTTCGAACAACATGCGTTGAATGTGCGCGACGCGTGCGAAGACCTTGAAGCTCTCTTCGAGCTCGTCGCGCTTCACGCATTCGAGCGCGCGGTCGAGCTCGTGCAGCATGAGCTTCATCCACAGCTCGCTCGTCTGATGTTGAATGATGAACAGCAGCTCGTCGGGCTGCGTGCTGCGGGGAACCTGCGCAGAGAGGAGCCGGTCGAGTTGCAGGTACCCCGCGTAGGTTTCCTGCTTCGACAGCTCGGTGAAGATGCCCTTTTCCAGCTCGCGCTGATTCATGCGCGGTTTCTGCGCGAGCCCGGCGCAAAAGGAAAGCGAACGCACCGATACCCGAGGGTTCCGCGCGCCGCGCTGCGGCGATGTCAGGGTTCCGTGGGTTCGAGCGCCATCGACGCGAGCCGTGATGGATCAACCACCTGAGGTCTCGAGGGCACCCGCTCGCGCAGTTGCGAGCGGGCGAGCAGAAATCAGAGCGAAGCGACGATTTCTGCCGCCGAGAGGCCGACCAGAAACACAGCCGACCAGAAACACAGTCTTACCTGCGGCGCGCTGCGGCGATGGCCTTCGCTCCGGCGCGGCCGCGCGGCAACTGCACGTTCTTCACCGAGTTCGGCCTGGCGTCGGGCTTCCAATCAGGAGGCAGCCGGCCCGTGCGCTCGAGCTGACGGTACTTCTGGTAGTGCGCCGCGCAGTACCCCTTGCTGCGCGCGGGCCGGCCACAGCCCTGCAGCGCGCACTTGCGGCCCGCGTTGCTCGTACGGCCCGCGCCTTCTTTGACAGGCCGCCCGGGGCCACGCTTGTTCGCAGCCGACGCCAACGCCTTGAGCTGCGCCCGAAGCGGGGCCAGCGCACGCGCAACCTCAGCAGCGACGAGCTCCCGAATCGTATTGTCGAGGGACATGCCGCGCGACTTAGCGGCTCAAACCAACACAATCAATCGTCTTGTACAGGCTTCAACTCGTCGAGCGGCGGCAATGTTCTCAACTGTGGAAACACGAAGAACACCGACAGCGCGACGAGAAGCGTGCCCACGCCGCCTCCGACGACCGAGAGCAACGGCGTGAAGATCGCGGCCACCGACGCTGATTCGAACGCGCCGAACTCGTTGGAAAGACCGATGAAAACGCCGTTGATGGCCGAGACGCGCCCGCGCATGGAGTCAGGTGTCAGCGATTGCTCGAGCGTCGAACGGATCACCACCGACACGTTGTCGAAGACCCCGGTGAAGAAGAGCGCCAGCAGTGACAGCCACATCAACTCCGAGAGGCCGAAGACGATGGTGGAGCAGCCGAAGCCCGCCACAGTCCATAACAAGACGACGCCCGGGCGCTTCCACGGCTTGAGTCTGGTTTGAACCAGCGCCATCGAGAGCGCGCCCAGGCTCGGCGCCGCGCGCAGCCAGCCGAGCCCCGTCGGCCCGACGTGCAGCACGTCCTTCGCGTAGACCGGCAACAACGCGACCGCGCCGCCGAGGAGCACCGCGAAGAGGTCGAGCGTGATGGCCGCGAGGAAGACCGGCGTGTTGAAGACGAAGTTGAAACCCGCGAGCAGGTCTTTGACGCCGTTGCTCTTGCCGGTGAGCGCCGCCGGCTTGCGCGGCAGCGTGTAGAGCATCACCGCGAAGAACAGGTGGGAGAGCACCGCGAACGCGAACGCCACCTGCGCGTTGGTCGAGAGCGCGATGAAGAAGCCGGCGAGCGCCGGGCCGGAGATGGCGGCGAGCTCGAACGCGCTCGAGAACCACGCGTTGGCGTTGGCGAACTCGCTCGGAGGCACGAGCTGCGGCAGCAACGCGCGCACCGCGGGGCCGTGGAAGGCGGCGCCGACTCCGGTGAAGAAGAGCGCGGGGTAGAACAACCACGGGTCGAGGTTGAAGTGCGTCACCACCATCAACGCCGCGGCGCTCACCGCCATCAACAGATGCGTGGCGATGGCCACCTGCCTGCGGGGAAAACGGTCTGACGCGATGCCGGCCGGGAGCGAGAGCAACACCACCGGCACGACCTCGACGAGGCCGACCCACGCGAGCGCCCACTTCGACGACGTCATCTCGTAGAGCTGCCAACCGACGGCGACCGACGTCGCGGTGGTGCCGAGCTCCGAGGCGAACCGGCCGACTGCGAGCCGCGTGACGCCCGGGTGGCGAAACGCGGCGAAACCATCACTCATTGCGAACGCTCTCTCACGCGCGGAGCTTCAGCGCGCAGTCACCGTGCACGAATAGTCGCCCTGGAAACCGCCGATGGTGCGCACCTGCGCGGTCAGGAAATCGCGCATCGAGTTTCCGGGGAGCGGCGGGTCGTACGTCGCGGGGACGAACGTCGCGCCGAGTTCGTCGAGCGTGATGATGGAGTCGCCGGTGTCGGCGTCGAAGATCGCCGCGCCCTGCAACGTGCCCGCATCGAGGAGCGAGTCGTTCCACAGCCGCTCGGCGCGCACGCTGAGCTCGGCCGACGTCGTACCTTCCGAGTGAATGGTGATGCCCTGACCGCAATGTGAATACAAAGTGTCTGTATTGAATGACCACGCGAAGGTCTTGTTTGTGTTGTCTTTGACGATGGTGCCTTCGAGCTCGAACGACACGCCGCCGTCGTTGCCGAGCGACCAGCTCACCGCGTCCCACCGCTGCGCGGGAACGCTGTCGAAGATGCGCACCAGGTTCGGCGGCGGCGCGAGGAGGTCGACGTCGAGCTCGCCGCCCGTCTTCGGGCCCTGTTGATCAGTCGAGGTCGCGAGCGCGAACTCGCTGACCACCATCGCCGCCCTGGTGAAGTGCACGGCATAGCCATCGACGGAGGTGAAATCGCCCGCGCCCGAAGCGGTCAACGTCAACCGCCCCGGAGCGGGACCGCAAGCACACAACACGAGCACACACATCAAGACGCGCATGCTCGCGCAGTTATCACTTTGCCTCGGAGATGGTGCACTCACCCTCGCCGCGGAAGTGCCCCACGGTGCGCGCGAGGCTCTTCATGAAGGCGCCGAGCGTGGGGGCATCGAAGCCCGACGGGTCGTACTTCGTGACGTCGATGGGCGCGGCGTCGAGCTCGTCGAGCGTGATTTCGTCGTCTCCATTGGCGTCGGCGGCGGCCTTCTCGTCGAAGCGCAGCGAGGTCTGAATCGCGGGGTCGGGCGAGGCCTTGAGCCGGTCGTAGTAGAGATGGTCGCCGTGCGTGGTGAGCTCGCTGGTGTCGGTGCCGCCGACGGTGACGACGAGGCCTTCGATGGGCGTGCCGCTCTCCGCGGCCTGCGTGCAGTCGTTGTACTGAGTCGCGGTGACGAACCCCCAGTGGAAGGTCTTGGTGGTGCTGCCCTTCGTCGCCGAACCCGCGACGTACACCGAGAAACCGCCGTTCTTCATCAGGGTGCGGTCGTCTTCGGTCGCGCCGACGAGCTCCGCGCCATCGGCGGCGGGGCGAATCTGGTAGCTCACGCGGTCCCACGCCTGCGCGTCGAGGTCGCTGAAGGTGACGAGGTCTTTGCGGCCGGGCTTCGTGTTGTCGACCAGCCGTGAGCCGGTGAGCGTCGCGCCGGTGTTGCCCTTCGCGTCAGCGACCTTGATGCCCGCGAACACCACGAGGAACTTGTCGTAGTGCAGCGCCCACCCGTCGAGGAAGCCGGCCTGACCGGTCGCATCAGAAGGGATTCCCTCTTCGATGTATTCCTCACCCCAGGTGGTGAACTTCTCGGTGCCCTTCCCCGGGCCACACGCCGACAACAAAGACAGAACAATACAAACCTTGAGCTTCATTTCTCACCTTTCGTTGTACAGAACTGCGTGTTCACTGCTGGAGCTGGAATTCGTAGGCGCTGAGCTGACCGAGCCCGAGCGCGAACGCGATGTGAGGCACCGACGACGGGTCGACTTGCGTGGGCGCCTCGGGAGTACCCGCGTCGACCTTCGTGAAGTCGACGAGGTTGAACCAGATGCGCGGCTTCACCGTCACCAGCACCGTCTCGTCGCCGTCGATGGTGTCTTCGTCGAACTTGCAGCCGGTGATCTCCGCGTCCTTCGCGGTACGCTCGATGTCTGAGAGCGCCGCGGTCATCGGCGAACTCGGTCGTGTGACCGATGAGCCGGGCCAG
>JBEHYH010000398.1:0-6190 GCA_048498275.1 Myxococcota bacterium
GGCGGCCCATCTGTTGGTATCTGGGGCAGCGGGACCAGCGGTGCAGTTTTGACGGGCGCAAGCCCCTACGACCTTGGAAATGCCGGAAATGGCGGCGGCTCCTGCTCGGGCGGCAACGCTGGTTCTCCCGGTTTGCGGAGCAACACTGCTGGTAGCGTCACCATTACCCAGATGTAAGCGTGAATCGTTCGTCAGGAGCGAGACGCGTGTCTCGCTCGACGGACGGACACGCGTGCTCCAGTTCAGGTCTCACAGCTTGAGATTCGCTCGGAAAACACGCGCGTGAAGTGAGCGCTCCGCGACTGGCACCGTCATTGCCTCATCGCCGCGCATGCTCGCTCGGGTCAGGTCTGGTGCGTTGGTCGGCGTCGACGCGGTAGTGGTCGAAGTCGAGGTCGACATGTCGCTCGGCCTCCCGTTCTTCAACGTGGTCGGCTTGCCCGATGGAGCGGTGAAGGAGTCGAAGGTCCGCGTCACCTCCGCGCTCAAGAACGCGGGCTTCGAGCTGCCGCAGAAGCGCGTCACCGTGAACCTCGCGCCCGCCGACCTGAAGAAAGAAGGCGCGACGTTCGAATTGCCCATTGCGCTCGGCGTGCTCTGCGCCGCGGGCCTGCTCGAACAGAACGCGCTCGCGGGGTACCTCTTCGGCGGCGAGCTCGCGCTCGATGGCGCGCTCAAACCGATCCGCGGAGTGCTGCCGCTCGCGCTCGCCGCACGCGACCACGGCTATCGCGGCGTGATGGTGCCAGCGACCAATGCGGGTGAAGCCGCGCTCGTCGATTCCATCGAGGTCTACCCGGTCGAAACGGTCGCGCAGGCCGTCGCGCACTTCACCGGTGAAGCGCCGCTCACGCCGTATGACCGTTCGAAACCTCCGCCCGAAAGAGCGCCGCTCTCTCAACTCGACATGTCTGAAGTGCGCGGTCAGCAAGACGTCAAGGACGCGCTCGAGCTCGCGGCGGCGGGTGGTCACAACATCCTGCTGTGCGGCCCGCCTGGTTCCGGCAAGACGATGTTGGCGCGACGCCTGCCGGGGATTCTCCCGCGCATGACGTTTCAGGAGCAGCTCGAGGTCACGCGCATCTACTCGGTGCTCGGGCTGCTCAACGGCGGCGAGTCGATGGTGAATGAACGCCCCTTCCGCGCGCCGCATCACACCATCAGCGATGCGGGCCTCGTCGGCGGCGGCGCCAACACGCGCCCGGGCGAACTCTCGCTCGCGCATCGTGGTGTGCTGTTCCTCGATGAGCTGCCTGAGTTCCGACGCCACGTGCTCGAGGTGTTGCGCCAGCCGCTCGAAGAAGGCGTCATCCGCCTCGCGCGCGCGAATCAGAACGTGAGCTACCCGTGTCAGGTGATGTTGATGGCCGCGATGAACCCGTGCCCGTGCGGCTACTACCGCGTGCCCAATCGCGTCTGCGTCTGCAAACCGGTGCGACGGAGCGACTACTTCAATCGCATCTCCGGCCCGCTGATGGACCGGCTCGACGTCACGTTGGACACGCGGCCCGTCGACGTGCAGCGGCTCGTCGCGCTCGATTCGAAAGAACCGTCGAGCGAGTGGTACCGACAACGCGTCGAAGCCGCGCGCGACCGGCAGGCGCATCGCTTTCGCGACGCTCCGGGCGTCTTCTGCAACGCACAGATGGGCCCGCGGCTCCTGTGGCGGCACACGCGCGCCTCGCCCGACGCGCGCCAGATGCTGGAGCTGGCGGTCACCGCCTTCGGGCTCTCCGCCCGCGCGCACGACCGCATCCTCAAGATGGCTCGCACGCGCGCCGACCTCGAAGGCCACGCGCAGATTTCAGCCGAAGACATGAACTTCGCGGTCGGCTGCCGTGTGCTCGATCGTGCCACCTTTCATCCCGGCGAACCGGGAGTGGAAAACCGCGCGCGGTGACATATGCATGCCGCATGAAGAAGCTCACGACGTTGATGGTGTTGTCGCTGCTCGCTGGTTGCTCCGTGGTCGACGGCGCCACTACCCGGAGTTGCGATTGGTACAAGAAGTGCGGCCGCATCGGGTCAGGCGAGACGTACTCGACGTACGACGACTGCATCACCGATCAGCGCGCGTCGTGGCTCAAGACGTTCCCCACCGACAAGTGCGAAGGCCACGTCGACGAGGCCGCGGCGACCGCCTGCTACCACGCGATCGAGGACTACTCGTGCAGCGACTGGACCGACATCGTCAACCTGTACTCGAAGTGCAACAGCGACGACGTCTGCAGCCGTTGATCAGCGCGGGCCGAACGAGCTGAGCGCGAAGAACGCGCGAATCTTGTCGTTGGTCTCGCGCAGCCGGCCCGACAGCGTGCGCACGAAGGTCCACAGGAGCGTGGAGGCGAGCTCCTTGTCGGTGAACATCACCTCGTCGAGCTTCTCGCGCGAGAGCTCGTAGAGCACGCAGCTGGTGTGCGCGATGGCGTCGGCGCTGCGCGGGCCCTCTTCGATGAGCGACATCTCGCCGAAGTACTGGCCACGCTCGAGAATCGCGAGCGCCTCCTCGCCGATGCCGGGCACCATCTTCGAGATGCGCACCTTGCCCTCGAGAATGATGAACATCGAGGTGCCTTCAGTGCCTTCTTTGAAGATGTGCGCGCCCCCGGGGAACTTCGCTTCGCGGATCGCCGCGGCCAGCTTGCGGAGCTGCGCTGAAGTCATGCCGTCGAACAGCGCCACCTTTTTGAGGATTTCGACATCCATCACCCTTTGAGTCGTAGCACAGGGCACTTCTGGTCATTAGTTTCCTGCCCGGCTCGTTTTCAGGAGAACGCACATGGAGAAGCGCAAGGTTGTCATCATCGGCTCTGGCCCCGCGGGTTACACGGCGGCGATTTATGCGGCTCGCGCCAACCTCGCGCCCGTGGTGTTCGCCGGTGGCCCTGCTGAAGCTGACGCGCGGCGCGTGCCCGGTGGCCAGTTGATGATCACCACCGACGTCGAGAACTACCCCGGTTTTCCCACCGGCGTGACCGGCCCCGAATTGATGGAGCACTTCCAGAAGCAAGCCGAACGGTTCGGCACCGTGGTGCACATGGAAAACGTGCTCAAGCTCGACACCAGCAAGCGCCCGTTCCACGTGAAGGGTGAGAGCAAAGAATACGAAGCGGAGACCGTGATCATCGCCACCGGCGCTTCGGCCAAGTGGCTGGGCGTGAAGGGTGAAGACCCGTTCATGAACCGCGGCGTGTCGGCGTGCGCGACGTGCGACGGCTTCTTCTTCCGCAATCAGAACGTGATGGTGGTCGGCGGCGGCGACACCGCGATGGAAGAGGCGAACTACCTGGCGAAGATCTGCGCGAGCGTGACGGTGGTGCATCGCCGTGACTCGTTGCGCGCGTCGAAGATCATGCAGGAACGCGCGCTGCAGAACCCGAAGATCAAGTTCCTGTGGGACTCGGCGATCGAAGAGATCGTCGGCGACGCGAAGGGCGTGAACGGCGCGGTGGTGAAGAACCTGAAGACCGGTGATTCGAAGTTGATGGAGACCAACGGCGTGTTCGTCGCCATCGGCCATCAGCCGACCACGGAGCTGTTCAAGGACACGCTCAAGCTCCAGTCGAACGGGTACCTCTGGGTGCAGCCGGGCACGACGAAGACGTCGGTCGAGGGCATCTTCGCGGCGGGTGACGTGGCCGACTCGACGTACCGCCAGGCGATTACGGCCGCCGGTACGGGGTGCATGGCCGCCATCGAAGCTGAACGGTGGATGACCGAGCACGGCATCTGAATCGGTGATTGCTCCAATGCGCGATGCAGGAGCGATTTGCATCGGTTCGGAGTTGAAACAGCCGGGTCGTGGACTCAGGAACTTCGGGGGGTTGGCGCGCGCGTGACCTGAGCACGCCATTCGCATCGTCGAACGGCGCATGAAGGTACCTTCGCAGGGAGCAGCACCGTTCGACGTGCGTTTCGGTCTGGAAGAGGTTGCGCTGAAGGTGCTTTTCAGCCCGGCGCGTGCGGAAGGGGAGTTGATTCGCCTCGGCTCTGCGACGATGACGATCGGCCGAGACGCCGCCGCCACCCTGAGCATCGACGACACGCGACTCTCGCGACGGCATGCGGAGGTGCAGCGTGAAGACGATCGGTATGTGTTGATCGATCGCGGCTCCATGAACGGTACGTGGGTCAACGGCATGCGCACCGCGCGGCAGGGCTTGCTGCACGGCGACAGCGTGAGGCTGGGGTCGAGCGTTTTCCTCTTCGTCGATCGCCGTCAGACCGCAACCGAGAGAGCGCGCGCGGAGATTCATTCCGCGATGGCGTGCGTCGTCGACAACTTCCGTCACCTCCAGACTACCATCAGCGATGGTTCGCTCACGCTCGAGGAGGCGGGCGAACTCCTGCGTGATTGCTTACGGGCGGTCAGTCGCCTCGAACGTCACGCGCAAGCGCAGGTCGAGCAGGCTGGTGACGCGACGCCCGTCGTCACCCGGGCCGTCGGCCGCGGCTCACATGTCTGAGAACAGCTCGCCCATGCGCACGCGGAGCGCGCTGGCGATGCGGTACAGCGACGAGATCGACGCCGACGATTCGGCGCGTTCAATCTGCGAGAGCAGCGACACCGAGAGCCCCGTGCGGCGCGCGAGCTGCTTGAGCGTCAGGTTCTGGCGCGTACGGCCCTCGCGAATGAAGCGGCCGATGCTGCGGTGCAGTTCGGCTTCGGGGTCGCGCGTGATGCCCTTCTTCTCGAGCACGCGCTTCACGGTCTCGATGAAGGCCACCGGCTCGACCGGCTTCTTCACGTAGTCGCTGGCCGCCAGCTTGAGCGAAGCCACCGCCGTCTCCACGGTGGGGAAGCCCGTCGCCACGATGACCGCGATGTCGTCGTCGAGCTCGCGGATCTGCTCCAGCACCTCGGTACCCGAGAGCTTGGGCATCATCATGTCGAGCAACACGAGATGAAAATTGCCTTCTTTCAACGTCGCGATGACGCGCGTCGGGTCGAGCAACGTGGTGACGAGGTAGCCCTCCTTCGTCAGCAGTGCCTTGAAAAGTTCAGCGTTATCGGACTCGTCATCGACGACAAGGATCCGGACTTGTTGAGAGCCGCGCACGTTCCATTCCCCTCTTCAGTTGGGACTACTGAGCATCTTCGAGCAGCTTCTTCACTTTCGGCACCGCCGGGTCATCGGGCGAGGCCAGCTCGACGAAGCGCTGGTAGTACTTCTTGGCTTTGGCCTGATCACTCAGGCTCTGATCACGCTGCGAAATGCGCGCGTACACAGAACCGCCGAGCTTGTAGCAGGGCGCGTACGACGCAGCGACTTTGATGCACTTCTCGACGCGAATGGCGGCGCGCTCCAGGTTGCCCGCCTTCATTTCAGCGGTGCCTTCGCTCACGAGCGCTTCGGCCTCCGCGTTCTTCGGAGCCGCGGTGTTGTTCGGCGCCGGGTCGTTCTTCGGTTCAGGCTTCGGGTCGTTCTTCGGCTCGGGCTTGGGCGCCGGGTCGTTCTTCGGCGCGGGCGTCTTCGCCGCGACGGCCTTCTCGTAGCGCTCCTTGAGCTCGGCGTACTTGTCAGCCATCAGCTTCGTGTTCTCGGCCTGCGCGAGCTGCAGCTTCGCCTTGTCGAGCGCGTTGGTGTCGAGGAAGCGGCCGGCGAGCTCCAGCGCCGTGCGCTTGTCTTTCTCGGCCGCGAGGAGCGAGAGCACTTCCTTCGCCTCGGGGATCATCTCGCCGTTCACCTTGGCTTCGCTCAGCGCGGCCTCAGCGGCCACGAAGTCGAGCTTCGCCGCGGCGGTCTTCGCCTCTTCGACCTTCTCGAGCGCATTCTTCTGCGCCGCGGCGCGCTTGGCCGCGATGTCGTCGACGGGTGGCGTCGGCGTCTTGGTGGTCGGGTCTTTCTTCGGCGGCACCGTGGGGTCGGTGTTGCTCTTGAGCACCAGCCAGCCGCCACCACCGACCAGCAGCACCAGAATGGCGATCGCCATCGCGATCAACGGCACCTTGCTGGGCGCGGCGGGCGCGAGCGTCTCGCTCGAAGAACCGCTCGAAGCGGCGGGCACGTCGACCTCATCGCCGGCCGCGGCGAACTTGATCTTCACGTGACCCAGCTCGATGACGTCACCGGGGCGCAGCGTGACCTGCGCGTACGACTCCCCGTTGACCATCAAACCGTTGGCCGACTGCATGTCGATGATGCGCCATTCACCGCTCGCTCTCACGCACGCACTGCAAGGTGGTGCG
>JBEHYH010000399.1:0-6133 GCA_048498275.1 Myxococcota bacterium
GCCTCGAACTTCAAGCCAACCGCCGCGTCACCGAGCGGGCCGGAGACGTAGATGGAATCTCCGGCACGCGCTCCTGATCGCAGCAGCGGCGCGCGCTTCAAGTCTCCGGCCGCGGTGATGGTGAGGCTCAATTCACTCGCGCGCGTGACGTTGCCGCCGACCAGCTTCGCGCGATGCACGCGCGCCAGCTTCGACATGCCCCGCGCCAGCGCTTCGACGTTCTTCACCGTCACCTCGTCGGGCAACGCGAGCGCGACGGTGAACCACGACGGAGCCGCGCCCATCGCCGCGACGTCGCTCAGGTTCACGGCGAGCGCCTTGTGCCCGATGTCTTCGAACGGGAACGCGCGCGTGAAGTGCACGTTCTCGACGACGGCATCGGTGGTGACGACGGTGCGGCCGATCACCGCGCAGTCATCTCCGGGGCCGAACGGTGGACGTTCCACCTCGAAGCGCGAGACGAACCGTTCAATGAGCGAGAACTCCTTCACGGCGCGCACGGTATAAGCAGGGCCGGTGACGGCGCCATCTCAACGACTGGTGTTCCCCGCGGCCATCGAAGGGCTGCTCAAGGGCCTCGGTGACAAGGTCACGCCGCAACTGCTCGCCCAGCTCAAGGAACGCGGCGTCGACCTCGCGAAGCTCCCGCCGGCGATGCCGGTCGAACTCTGGGCGACGCACATGGACTTCATCCGTTCGCAGGTCTTCCCCGAGCTCGAGCGAGAAGAAGGGCTGCGCTTCATCGGCCGCGCGTTCATCGAAGGGTGGAAGCGCACGTTGGTCGGCTCCGCGGTTTCCGCGTTGCTCAAGCTGGTCGGCCCGGCGCGCACCTTGCCGCGGCTCACGCGCACCTTCCGCACGTCTGACAACTTCAGCGCCGCCGACACCACGCTGCTCTCACCGAAGAGCGCGCGCATCGTCATCAACGACGTCAACGGCATGCCGACCATGTGGCGCGGCACCATCGAAGGCGGGCTCTTTCTTCTGGTCGACGAAGGCAGCGTCGAAATCGAAGACCGCGACCCGCCCGGCGTCTCGCTGCTGGTCACCTGGCGCTGAACCCCCGGTTTCCACGCTGTTCGGGTACAGCGGCATTTTGCGGGGGCACTACATGACGCGCAGCGCGCTGTTTTCCGGTTGGCGCTCGTGAAACCCTCCCCTATCGGCAGACCGGTTCTCGCCTCCCCCCTCACCGGCTAAGAAGGAAGAAGCAGATGTTCACGAAGAATCGCGCGCTCGCGTTCGCGGCGTTGTTGGGCGTTTCGGGGTTGTTCACTCAAGGCTGTAACTGCACCAAGCCGCGCGTCGACAAGCTCGTCGACCTGTGCACGCCCAACCCCTGTCACAACGGCGCGGCGTGCGTGGAGAGCACCGGCGAGTGCAACTGCACCGCGCAGTTCACCGGCCCCACCTGCGCGAACGACATCGACGAGTGCGACGCCGGCACCTCGGCGTGCGACCCGCTCACCGTCTGCACCAACCGCGACGGCGGCTACCAGTGCGGCAACTGCCCGCCGGGCTACGCGCAGATTGGCGAGGCGTGCGTGAACATCAACGAGTGCGAGACCGGCAACGGCGGCTGCGACGACCTCGTGACCTGCACCGACACCACGCCGGGCCGCACCTGTGCGAGCTGCCCCAACGGCTACACCGGCAGCGGCGACACGCTGTGCACCGACATCGACGAGTGCGCCACGATGCACGGCGGCTGCGACCCACTGGTGGCGTGCACCAACATGCCCGGCGGCTACGCGTGCGGAAATTGCCCGAGCGGCTACGAAGAAGTGAACGGCGCCTGCATCGACATCGACGAGTGCGCGATGGGCACCGACACCTGCGACCCGTTGATGGACTGTCTCAACACGCCCGGTTCGTTCAAGTGCAGCGACTGCCCTGCGGGGTACGAAGAAACCTCGGCCGGCACGTGCATCAACATCAACGAGTGCCTCACCAACAACGGAGGTTGTGACCTGCTGGTGTCGTGCACCGACACCGCGCCCGGCCGCATCTGCGGGAGCTGCCCCACCGGCTACAGCGGCTCCGGCGCCGGAGGCTGCACCGACGACAACGAGTGCCTCATCAGCAACGGCGGCTGCGACGCGCTGGTGACGTGCACCAACACGGCCGGCAGCCGCACCTGCGGCGCGTGCCCGGCCGGCTACTCCGGTGACGGCGTCAACGGCTGCGTCGACATCAACGAATGCGCCGTGAGCAACGGAGGCTGCGACGCGCTGGTGACGTGCACCAACACGGTCGGCGGCCGTACCTGCGGCGCGTGCCCCACCGGCTACAACGGCACGGGCGACACCGCGTGCACCGACATCGACGAGTGCGCCGAAGGCACGCTGGTCTGTGACCCGCTCACGAGCTGCTTGAACGACCACGGCAGCGCGCACTGCACGAGCTGCCCCATGGGCTACACGGGCACGGGCGCCACGAGCTGCGTCGACATCAACGAGTGCCTCGTGAACAACGGCGGCTGCGACCTGCTGATGATGTGCAACAACGCGCCGGGCACGTACTCGTGCGGCAATTGCCCCGCCGGCTACAGCGAGAACGCGGGCGGCATGTGCATCGACATCAACGAGTGCAACGACGGCAACAACGGCGGCTGCAGCACCGACCCGCTCCGCGTCTGCGACAACACGTCGGGCAGCCACAGTTGCCTCGATTGCCCCCCGGGCTTCGACAACAACGGCGCCACGTCGTGCGTCGACCAGAACGAGTGCAACCTCAACACCGACAACTGCGCGCAGAACTGCACCAACAGCGACGGCGGTTACACGTGCTCGTGCAACGCCGGGTACACGCTCAACGCCGACCTGCACGCGTGTGATGACGACGATGAGTGCACGCTCGGCACGCGGCCCTGTGACCCGCTCACGATGTGCGTGAACGACCCGGGGAGCGCGCACTGCACCAACTGCCCGTCG
Source organism: Myxococcota bacterium (assembly GCA_048498275.1). Classification (GTDB taxonomy): domain Bacteria; phylum Myxococcota; class Myxococcia; order Myxococcales; family Myxococcaceae; genus Archangium_A. Next base: position 2,934 of record JBEHYH010000399.1, read on the forward strand.
GGTTACTCCGGCACCGGCGAGACGGCCTGCATCGACATCAACGAGTGCGACACCAACAACGGCGGTTGCGCGCAGAACTGCACCAACACCGTGCCCGGGAGGACGTGTTCGTGCAACGTCGGCTACACGCTCGATGCGAACCAGACGTCGTGCACCGACATCAACGAGTGTGCGACGGGCGCGCTCACCTGCGACGCACTCACCTCGTGCGTGAACGACCCCGGTACGGCGCACTGCACGGCCTGCCCGTCGGGTTACTCCGGCAGCGGTGACACGTCGTGCGTCGACATCAACGAGTGCAACACCGGCAACGGCGGGTGCGATCAGAACTGCGCGAACTCCACCGGCGGCTTCACCTGCTCGTGCAACGCCGGGTACACGCTCAACGCCGACGGTCACACCTGCAACGACGTCAACGAGTGCACCAACGGTCAGCGCACGTGCGACCCGCTCACGACGTGCGTGAACGACCCCGGCACCGCGCACTGCACGGCGTGCCCCTCGGGGTACACGGGCTCCGGCGAGACCACCTGCTTCGACGTCAACGAGTGCTTCACCAACAACGGCGGGTGCGCGCAGACGTGCAACAACAGCGCGGGCTCGTACTCGTGCTCGTGCGGCCCCGGCTACTTCCTCAGCGCGGACGGGCACGGCTGCGACGACGTCAACGAGTGCATCACCAGCAATGGCGGCTGCGCGCAGAACTGCACGAACATCGCCGGAGGCCGCACCTGCTCGTGCAACGCCGGCTACACGCTCAACGCCAACGGCACGAGCTGCGACGACGTCAACGAGTGCGCGCTCGACACCGATGGGTGCGCGCAGAACTGCACCAACAACACCGGCGGCTTCACCTGCTCGTGCAACACCGGCTACTCGCTGAACGCGAACGGCAAGAGCTGCGACGACGTCGATGAATGCGCGCTGAATACCGACGGCTGCGCGCAGAATTGCGCGAACACGGTCGGCAGCTTCGTGTGCTCGTGCATGGCGCACTACGTGCTCGCGGGTGACGGCAAGAGCTGCACCGACATCGACCAGGACAACGACAACGTCGATGACGGCAATGACCAGTGCCCGGGCACGCTGCTCGGGGCTCCGGTGAACTCGGTCTGCTGCTCGCAGGCACAGTCGCCGTTCGTGCTCAACCCGTGGGGTTCGACGCCGCCGTATGGCCTCACGTTCGCGTCGAGCGGCAATGCCGGCCGCGTCGGCGGCCTCACGTGGGACTACACGAACATCAGCCGGGGTGAGCTCTTCGACATCTATTGGACGCCGTTCGACGACCCGGCGTTCAACAACTACGGCTTGTCGATGGACACCGACACGTTGATCACCGCGGCCGAGCGGTTCGCGAACCCCGACGTGTCACAGGCCGCGCAGGGCAAGCTCATCTACACGGGCATCACGGCCATCACGACGTACCAGACGAGCTTCCAGATGAACTTCCGCCTCACCATCTCTGCGACCGGCGCCGGCGGAGCCGCCATTCCTCCAGTCGCCTACCCGGCCGCGTTGCAGGCCAAGGTTCGTCAGGTGCAGGGTCAGTACGCGTTCCCCATCACCGGCACCGAGTTCCACCTCAAGGCCCTCGTCGAGGTGACGCCCATCGGCGGCACGGTGTGGACGCCGTACCTCGACTACTACGACGCGGCTCACACCCTCGTCGGTGGCAACGCGGTCATCTCCTTCGGCGGCGATTTCTACAGCCGCTGATTCTTCACACTGAAAACGGGCTCGGCACGCCGCCGGGCCCGTGTTCACTCCTGTTCAGGAAACTCACCATGCGTCTCGCGCTCGTTGGTCTGGTTCTCTCTCTCGCTGCGTGCTCCGGCGCCGGTGGCGGCACCGCGGCGGTCGACGCGGCGAAGTGCGAGCTCTCGTTCTCGCCCGACGCCGGCATCGCCGACAACACGACGGGCGTGACGGTGACCGCCACCATTCGTGACACCGATGGCAAGGCCATCTCCAACGCGAACGTCACCTTCAGCGCGACCAACGCCAACGTGAACGGCGGCGGAGCGACCGATTCGAGCGGCGTCGCGCACGCGAACGTCACCAGCGACAAGGCCGACGTGAAGACGGTGACGGCGACGGTGCAGGTCGGCAACACCACCACCACGCTGCCGACGTTGAGCGTGCCCTTCGTCGCGGGCGCGCCCGAGGGCATCAAGTTCGTCGTGCAGCCGACGACGACGGCGGCGAACGCGGTCATCACTCCGGCGCCGACGCTGGAGGTCTTCGATGCGCACGGCAACCACGCGAACGGTGCCTTCTCGGCGTCGGTGCGTCTGGTGCGCTCGAACGGCGGCAGCGTGCAGAACGGCGCCGCGAAGGAAGCCGACGGTGGCTACATCGTGTTCGACAATCTCATCATCGCCACGCCGCAAGACGGCTACGCGCTGCGCGCCGAAGTGGCGGGCAGCCAGGCGGCCGATGAGAGCGTGATGTTCGACGTCACGCCGTGAGCGTGTGACCCCGGTTGTCGCGGTTCAAACGCCCCGCGTCGCCTCGCGCGTCGCGGGCGTTTTTCGTCACCGGGCCCTCGCGCACCTTTTTGTCGCGATGAATCTGGGTAGGGTTCGCGTCGCGCTCAGACCCGCGCACCCACCTTCATCGGAAGAGAACATGAAAGAGCTCCACCTCGACGGCAGTGATGGTCTTCGTTTGTTCGTTCGCAGTTGGCAGCCCGCGAAGGCGCGCGGCGTGGTGGTCATCGTGCCGGGCTTCAATTCGCACGGCGGCTACTACGTGCAGACCGCCGAACAGCTCTCGGCGAAGGGGCTCGCGGTGTACGCGGTCGACCTCCGCGGGCGCGGGAAGTCTGACGGTGAGCGCTTCTACGTGGAGTCACTCGACGACTACGTGAGCGACGTCGAGACGGTGGCGGCGCTGGCGAAGAAGGAGAACCCGGGCCTGCCGACGTACGTGCTCGGCCACAGCGCGGGCGGCGTCGTCTCGTGTCTCTTCACGCTCAAGCACCAGCCGGTCGGCGTGCGTCTCGAGGTACGGGGCGGGAATCAGGCCGGCGTAGGCATGGCGCCAGCTGTCGGCGTGCAGGGTGGCAAGCAGGTCGGCGTCGGCCGGTGTGGCGGAAAGCAGTTCGATCAGGGGCATGGCGGGTTTCTCCGTTGGGGGCGGTCAGGTGGTAAGCGGTTTACTCTGCAGAGCATTGCCGACGATAGGCATCGCTGCATCGA
>JBEHYH010000400.1:0-6098 GCA_048498275.1 Myxococcota bacterium
CCACGCGCCCACCTGTCGACGCGATAAAAGACGCCGCATGCCCATCGGCCCGAAGAAGGTTGGAACGCCCGCGACGCCTGCTCCCACGCTGCCGAAGACCGACAAGCAGCCGGTGGTGACGCCCGAGACGAAGCTCTGGGGCTCCACCGCGCCGAAGGCCGTGAGCGGCATCGACGCGCCGGTCGCGTCAGCGGCCGAAGTTTCGAAGAAGGGCGCCGCGCTCACCGGAGCCGCGCCCTCCGTCAACATTCCCGCGACCGTCGCCAGCACCGCCATCGCGTTCGACGCCATCAAGGCGCCGGGCGGCCCGGCGAAGGCGCGCATCCTCGACGACGGCCTCGACGCGTGGAACGCGCGCCTCGACATCATCGAGAACGCGAAGACCTCCATCGACTCGTCGTATTTCATCGTCGAGAAAGACCCGTACGGCTTCGCGTTCCTGGGAGGCCTGCTCAAGAAGCAGCTCGAAGGCGTGCACGTTCGGCTGAGCGTCGACGCGATGGCCGACACCTTCGGCACGCACGGCTTCAAGGCGCCGCTGCGCGGCCGCGATTACCTCGAGGAAATCGTCAATCAGGGCGGAGAGGCGTTCGTCTACAACCCGGTGACGAGCCGCCCGCTCGACTTCATCAAGAACGGCGGCTACGCGGCGCTCGCGTCGAACCACGACAAGATTCTCGTGGCTGACGGCAACGTCGGCGTCACCGGCGGCCGCAACATCGCGCAGGACTACTACGCCAACCCGAAGGACATGAAGGGCGCGTGGCGCGACATGGACGTGCTCCTCACCGGCAAGGACACCGCGGCAGGCCTGAAGGAGGCCTTCGAAGCGGAGCTCAAGAACGGCGACGCCTCGCATCGCGTGACCAAGGACTTCCTCGGCAACTGGTCGAAGAAGGACATTCAACTGCTCGGCGCGTACGAGATGATGCAGGCGTGGACGCGCGCGCCGCAGCTCACCGATGCGCAGAAAGATCAGCTCCGCACCGACCCCGCGATGCAGCAGAAGATGGCGGGCGAGCTCGTGCAGCAGGTGCTCGCCACCGTTCAGAATGATCTCCCCGCGAACCTGAAGCGCGAGCCGTCGAAGGGCGACCTCGAGTTCTTGAACGAGCAGGCGATGAAGCTGGTGACGCACGCCGAAGCGCGTGGCAGCCGTGTGCTCTACGAGCAGCGTCAGAGCAACACGCACGACACGCAGGCGAAGATCATCGACCAGACGTCGGCGGCCGCCGGTCAGCGCGTGAACAACATCGCGCCGTCGCTGGTGGCGCTGGTCGAAGGCGCGCACAACCGCATCGTGGTGCAGAACCCGTACGTGGTGCTCACGCAAGACATGCTGCAGGCCCTCGAACGTGCGTCGGCGCGCGGCGTGAAGATCGACATCATCACCAACAGCCCGCTGTCGACCGACTCCGACGTGACGCAGGCCTTCTTCCTCGAAGACTGGAAGACCATTCTCGCGAAGTGCCCGACGGCGAACGTCTACGTCGCCACCGGAGACCGGAAGTTCCACACCAAGAGCGCGGTGATCGACGACGACGAGGCGGTGATCAGCACCTACAACCTCGATCTGCTCTCGGGGTTCGTGAATTCAGAGGTCGGCGCGGTGGTGAAGTCGAAGGAGCTCGCGAGTGACCTGCTGGGCGCCTTCGAACACGACAAGGCCGACCCCGCGAACGGCTTCATTCAGTACACGATCAAACGCGATGAAGACGGCAAACCCGTGATGAAAGACGGGCAGCCGGTCGCGCAGTTCGGGCCGGAGGATCACCTCCCGAAGGAAGTTCTGGAGGCCTACGCGAAGAAGAGGAACCTGTGGGGCAACCTGATCCGCAACAACGTGCCGATGTTCGCGCCGCTGCGGCACGACAGTTGATCATTTCGCGCGCCGGAGCGCCGCGAAGTCGGGCCCGAACGAAATCAACAGGCTGACGAGCGCGCCCACGAGGGCGAGCTGCTTGAGCACGTCGGGCGCCGGCGTGAGCGAGAGCAGCATCGAGCACACGGTGATGCTGAAGACGTAGCGGCTGAAGTTGCTGCGGCGTTCTCTGGCCGGCCGCGCGGGCGACAGCGCGCGCGCGAGCACGTAGACGTAGCGGAGCGCGCCCATCGTCAACGCCCACACCGGCGCGCCCACGAGCACGATCGCCAGGGAGAGGAGGGCGACCAGCAACGCATCGGTTTCCATGTCGAAATGCGCGCCGAACGGAGTCTCTTCCTTGAGCTTCCGCGCGAGTCGGCCATCGACGCCGTCGAGCGCGAACACCAGCGCGAAGCTCCACCACGTGGGCAACGCGAGGCCCGAGGCGATGAGCAACGCGAGCCGCAGCAGGGTCACCGCGTTCGCCGCGCCGAGGCCGAAGACGCGCGTCAGGCGTGGCCGCGCGATGGCGAAGAAGACGAAGAGCGAGGCGCCGCCGGTCACCGCGAGCGGCACCAGCGACGAACAGAAGAACGACACCGCACCCGCGCAGAGACACAAGAGCGCCTGCACGACGCTCCACTTCGCGGTCACGGAGCTTTCTCGAAGACGAGAAACCGGTATGCGAGGGCGCCACCCTGCAGCGCGAGCTGCAGCGCATTGCCGCCGAGCCACGACCTCCACAACGGGGAATGGATCGGCAGGTGGCGCCCGACCGACATCACCGCGGTGAGGAAGAGGTCTCTCGGCCGCCGCAGTTCGAGGAGCGGCGTGAGGTCATCGTCGCGTGTGAGCGTCAGCCCGAACCGCGATGCGATGGTCGAGAGCGTATCTGGCGTCTCCAGACTCCTCACCAGCCAGCCGCGTTTGAACTCCCGCACCCATCGCCTTGTCTGCCTGGTTTCTGGTTTCGAGGTGAGGAAGTCGTCGATCAGCGCGAGCCGCGCGCCGGGCTTGAGGTGCTTCACCGCTTCGGAGAAGTACGCCTCGGGCGAGGGCGAGAGCACGAACGCTTCGATGCTGAACGCCAGGTCGAAGAATCCCAGCTCGGCTGGCAGCTCGGTGAAACTCGCCTCCACGGCGCGCAGACGTTCGGCGAAACCGGCCGCGGCGAACCGCTGTTGCGCGAAGTGCGCTTGCACCGGGCTGAGCGTGACGCCGATGCCCGTGAGCCGCGAGGTGTGCGCAAGTCGGAGCAGGCTCGCACCGACGCCGCACCCGAGGTCGAGCACGCGCGGTGCTTCGCGGTTGTCGAGCAATTGCGCGAGCAGAACGTCGACGTACGCGAAGGCTTCTTCGCGTGTGCGCACACCCGGCCCCCACACCGCGCGTCGAATCGCCTGCCCGCCTTGTCCGGTTCGCAGGAATGACGTGGTGTTCGAATCGAAGTAATGACGGACTTCGTCCAGGGCCGACACGAGGAGTGGTCTTTTCAAACACGCCGGTCAATGACTACAAGCCCAAATCGCCCCATGCCGCACGAGTGGCGTCCTTCCTTTGAAGCAGCTCGCGCGCATGCACCCGCCTTCCGGCCGTTCGTCACCGCGGCCTTCGCCCTGTCGCGCGACGGGTTTCTCTCGGAGTCGCGCGGGCAGCAGACCCTCATTTCTTCGCCCCCGGCGCTGCGGGTGACGCACGCCTTGCGCGCCGCGCATGACGCGATTCTCGTGGGCCGTGGCACGCAGCAGGCTGATGACCCGCGGCTCACCACGCGTTTCGAAACCGGGCGCACGGGCCTGCGCGCGGTGTTGGATTCGCAGTTGGCGGTCTCTCCGCAGGCGCGGCTGGTGATGAGTGAGGAGCGGCCGGTCGTGGTGTTCACGACCGAGTCTGCACCCGCGGCGAAGGAGCTCGTGCTGCGCGGCCTGCGGGTCGACGTCGAGCGCGTGTCGAACGCGGCGCGTGGCGTGGCGTTGACCGACGTGTTGGAGCGTCTCGCGCGTCGCGGCGTCGGCAGCGTCATGGTCGAGGGCGGTGCGGACGTCCTCGAGTCGTTCTTCGCCGAAGGGCTCGTCAACTTCATCTGCCTCACCACCTCCTCGCGCGCGCTCGCCCGGCCCGACGCCCTCGGTTGCGGAGCGGCGACGCGCGCGGCCCTGGCCCGCTGGCAGCCCGAGACCACGTTCTTTGCCGGCGACGACGTCATCACCGCGGGCGCCTTCGCCTTCGCGGGTGTCGAGGCGACGGGCTGAAACGATGAACGCGCGCGCGGTCTTTCATGTGGCGCCGCGACGGGTCGAGCTCCGTGACGTGGAGCTGCCTGCGGTGTCGAAGCGCGACGTGCGCGTGCGCGTCGAAGTCAGCGGGCTGAGCGCGGGCACGGAGCGGCTGATCTTCAACGGGCAGCTCGAGCCCGGTGAACCACTCGACACCTCCCTCGAAGGCATGAAGGGCGGGCTGCGGTACCCGCTGCGCTATGGCTACTGCGCCGTCGGCGTCGTCGAAGAAACCGGAGCTGACGTCCCGGCGCTCCGCGGCAGGCGCGTGTTCGCCTTCGCTCCGCATCAATCGCAACTGGTGCTCGATGCCGACTCGGTCATCGTGTTGCCTGAGGTCGACGCCGCCGCCGCGACGATGCTCGCGAACGTCGAGACCGCGGTGAGCCTGGTGATGGATGGCGCTCCGCTGCTCGGTGAAGTCAGCGGCGTCGTCGGGCTCGGCGTCGTCGGGCAGCTCGTCGCCGCGATGCTCTCGAAGGTCGCGTTGGGCCCCGTGCTCGCGTTGGACCCGCGCGCGGATCGCCGCGCGTTCGCAAACGTGGAGACGTTGCCGGCGCCACGCCGAGGCGCGTGCGATGTCGTCTTCGAGCTCAGCGGCAGGCACGCCGGCCTCGCGGCGGCGCTCGAGCTCGCGCGTGACGACGGTCGCGTCATCGCCGGCAGTTGGTACGGCCCCGAAGCGCAGCCGCTCGCGTTGGGCACCCGCGTGCACCGCGCCCGCCAGCGCATTCAGTTCAGCCAGGTGAGCCGCATCGACGCCGCGCTCGCCGGCCGTTTCGACAAGTCACGCCGCATGCAGGTCGCGCTCGAGTGGTTGCAGAAGCTCGAGCTCGCGAAGTTCGTCACCCACCGCTTCCCCGCGGAGCGCGCGGCCGAAGCTTTCGAAGCGCTCCTCTCTCCCCCCGAGGGCTGTCTGCACACCGTGCTGACCTGGCCTTGAGAACGCACATGTACAAAGTCGCCGTCCGCCGGAAGTTCACCGCCTTTCACCACCTCATCGGAGGCGATTGGGGCCCCGAGAACACCCATCACAGCCACGACTACGTGCTCGAGGTGGTGTGTCTCGGCCCGAAGCTTGATCAGCACCAGTACCTCTTCGACATCTCGGTGCTGGAACGTCACCTCGAGGAGCTCATCGCGAAGTACTCGGGGCATTCGCTCAACGAGCTCCCCGGCTTCGAAGGCAAGAACCCGAGCATCGAATTGTTCTGCGCGGTGTTGAGCAAACAGCTCGAACCGGCGTTGCGCACGCAGCCGAACCTGTCGGGCTTCGACGTCGTGCTGTGGGAACACGATTCGGCGTGGGCCAGCTTTCACGTTCACTTCGCATGAAGGTGCGCGTCGTGGTGCCCGGTGGCGCGGGGCCCGGTGAACCTTCGTCGGGCGGGTCGCTCTACGACGCGGAGCTGGCGCGTGCGTTGCGCGCGCAGGGCCACGACGCGCAGGTGAGCGCCGCGCCCGAGGACGATGCGGTGAATCTCGTCGACGGGCTGGGCGCATTGCAGTGGGCGCCGCGGCTGCACGCCGTACGCGGCCCGAAGGTGGCGCTGATTCATCAACCCGCGAACGCGTTGCACGCCAGCGGCGCGCTGCTGAACGCGGAGCGCGCGTTGGTGTCGGCGTGCTCCGGCGTGCAGTTCGTCAGCGCTCGCGCGGAGCGTGGTGCGCGCGAGCTTCACCCCACGTTGCCGCGCGCCTGGGTCGCGCAACCGGGCGTCGAACATTTCTTTCCGCGGCCGCCGCGCCGCGAGCGCCGCATCATCGCCAACGGCCATCTGTGGGAAGGCAAGGGCGTGCTCGAGGCGCTCAACCTCGTGTCGACGTTGGAGGGTGAATGGCACCTCGACTGGCTCGGCGCGCTCGACGTCGACCCCGCGTATTCAGCGCGGGTGATGAGTCCACGATAATTCCTCACTTAACAAACAAGGTCGTCAACGTTGGAGTCGTAGAACCAG
>JBEHYH010000401.1:0-6092 GCA_048498275.1 Myxococcota bacterium
CGCAAGTCGAGAATGAGCCCTCACTGTTCCGACGCCTTCTTCCCTTCAGCCGGCTGCAGATCGTCGGCGAACGCGAGTGATGAGCAGACGAGTACGGCGAGCGTGATGGGTTTCATGACAGGGCCTCGGCGAAGAGTTCGGGTTGTTCGAGGTTCGGCAGGTGCGCCGCCTGGGGGATCACGTGGAGCGTCGAGCCCTGGATGAGCGCCTGCATCTGCTTCGCTTTTTCGATCGGCGTGATGGCGTCGTGTTCGCCGACGATGATGCGGCACGGGCCTGAATAGCGGCTCAGAATGTCCTTGCCGTCGATGCGCGCCGCCATGCCGCGCGAGGCCGCCGCGACCGCGAGCGGGTTCTGCTCGCGCATCATCGCTTCGAGCGACGCCCGCGCGGGAGCCGTCGGCAGCACCAGCTTCGGCAGCAACGAGTTCACGACGCCGTCGACGCCGTTCTTCTCGACGTCTTGCGCGGTGGCTTCGCGGCGCTGCCTGCCGGCGTCGTCATCGGGCGTCGACTGCGTATCGATCAGCAGCAGCCCGCTCACCCGGCCCGGGTCGAGGCGCGTCAACGCGATCGCGACGTAGCCGCCCATCGACACTCCGCCCACGACCGCGGTCTGAATCTGGAGCGCGTCGAGCAGCGCGAGCGCGTCTTCTGCCATGTCATCCATCGTCGCGACGCCGGGCACGAAGTCAGAACGCCCGAACCCGCGATGATCGGGGACGATCAGTCGAAAACCGCGCGGAGGTCTCGCCAACTGCGGCGCGTAGCTCCGCGAGTCGAACGGGAAGCCGTGCAGCAACAGCAGCGGCGTGCCCGCACCGGCGTCTTCATAGAAATACGAGCGACCACCGAGCGAGATCGAAGGCATCAGAACCACCTCTTGTGACGAAACCAGAGGATCATGCCCGTCGGCAGGATCACCATCGTCGCCAGCATCGGCGCGAGGAACTCGTGGCGCGCGATGCCGTCGAAGTTCTGGCCGAAGAAGCCGACGACGAAAGACAACGGCATGAAGATCGACGCGAACACCGTGAGCTGTTTGCTGATCTCTCCGGTGCGGTTGGCGATCTGACTCATGTACGCCTCGACCGCGCTGCTCACGAGATCTCGCGCGCCGTCGATCTGTTCGTAGATGCGCACCAGGTGGTCGTAGACGTCGCGGAAGTAGATCGTCGTGCGGTCATTGACCTGGGGAATGCCGTGGCGCGCGAGCAGACCCACCACGTCGCGCTGCGGCGACAGCACCCGGCGAACGCGAACCAGCGCGTGCTTCAGCTCGAACAGATCGCGGAGCATCGCGCGCGTGGGCGCCGACGCGAAGATCCGCTCCTCCATTTCTTCGAGCTCGTCGTTGAAGCACTCGAGCAGCGGGAAGTTGCGGTCGACCAGCGCGTCGGCGATCAGATACGTCACGAAGTCGACGCCGCGGCCCATCGTGCCCTTCGGGTCACCATCGACTCTGCGGCCGGTCGCTTCGATCGACGGGCTCAGGTGGTTGTGCACCGTGATCAACCAGTCGGGCCCGAGAAAGAAATGGAGCTCGAGCATCTCCATGTCCTTCCACGTCGCGCTGTCGGTGTTGAACCCCTGCAGCACGAGAAACTGGTGCGTGCCGTAGTCTTCGAGCTTCGGGCGCTGATCGAGGTGCAGACAGTCTTCGATCGCGAGCCGGTGCAGCCCGTACCTGTTCGCGAGCGACGCGAGCGTCGCCTCATCGGGCGCGGTGACGTCGATCCACTTCAGGCCCTCCACGTTGAGCAGCTCTTCATTCCCATCGACGAGTTGGTCCTTCTGGAGCACCCGCACGCGAACGGTGGCCATGGTGAGCGGCTAGGTAGCAGAACTTTCGACTTCCGAGCGCGCAGGTAGCATACGGGTCACCTTGGAACCGTCGGCTCTGCCAGCGAAGTTGGATGCACTGATCGCTGAAGAAGCCGACCAGGATTTTGCGTCGCGGGTGTTCGTGGTCTTCATCGCCGCCGCGCGCACCATCTCGGCGATGGGCGAGCTCGATCTCATTCAATACGAAGAGCCCGACGTCGATGGCTCCGCCGACCTGTCAATGTGGGAAACGGTGGCGCCGATCATCAGCAACACCATCGCCGAGGTGAACACCTTCGCCGCGCAGATCGAAGCGAGCTTTCCCCCGGGCAAGCTGACCGTCGCGCCGAATCAGCTCGAGGTCGAAGCGCTGCTCTCGAAGGCCGCCGCCGAAGCGAAGACCGAGGTGATGAACTTCGGCATGCGTATGCGCGACCCGTCGGTGGTCGGCGACCGCTGGAACCTGCTCACCGAGTTGCAGATCTTCCGTTTCCGCTTCCGCGACGCGATCGGCAAGCTGGTGTGGGACGTCGCCCAGGTCTTCGGCGAGTGCAAACGCAAGGAGGTCGAGCCCGGCTACGACGACGCGCTGAATTCCACGCTCGTGGTGCGTTCGATGACCGCCGACCTGCGCCGCCTGATGCGCGCGCGCATTCAGAAGGTCGGTGACGCGTCGCCGGCCGAGATGCTCCCGCAGGCCCAGCAGATGGAAAAGGAGCTCAACGCCTTCGGCCGCACCGCCGCGTGGCGCGCGCTCCGGGCGCAAGACAAGAAGGGCATCCTCGAGTTCCGCGGGAAGCTGCGGCAGATGATCGCCGGCGGCTCGCCGTCGAAGCTCGAACTCCTCGAGCTCCTCGAGCCGTTCGTGGAGTTCGTCGATGCCTTCGGCGACATCTCGAAGCGCGAGATCCTGGTGCAGCACGATCAAGAGGTGCTCGCCGAGGTCGGCGTGGTGCTCGAGCGCGCGACCAACACCACCGGCGACGAGCAGGTGAACGCGTTCAAGCAGGCCATCGATCTCGGGCAGACGCTCTACGGCCGCTCCTCGGAGTTCGACGCGTTTCTGCGCACGCAGCGCCGCGGCGTGCCCGAGCCGCTGAGCCAGCAGGTCGAGCAGTTCCTCGTACAGATCGCCGGTCTGTCCGTGTATTGAACGAAGACGTGATGTCTCCTCCCAGGCCGCTGCGCGAAGCCGATCTCTCGCGCGTCGAAGCCGTCTTCACCGACGTCGACGGCACACTGACCTCCAACGGCAAGCTGACCTCCGCGACGTTGAAGGCCATCGAGTGGCTCAACGCCGTGAAGGTGCCGGTGGTGCTCGTCTCGGGCCGGCCGGCGGGGTGGGGTGAGGCGTGGGCGCGGCAGTTGCCCGTCGCGGGCGCGATCATGGAAAACGGGGCGCTGCACTACGCGTGGCGCGGCTCGAAGCTCGAGAAGAGCTACGACCAGAACGAGAAGACCCGCGTCGAAAACCGCGAGCGGCTCCACGTGCTGGTGAACGCCGCGATGAAGCGCGTGAAGGGCGCGCGGTTGTCGAGCGACTCCGCGCACACCGAGGTCGATCTCGCCATCGACTACAACGAAGACGTCTCACTCGGCGCCGCGGCGGCTGACGCGCTCGAGAAATTCTTGCGCGAACGCGACGTCACCGCGGTGCGCAGCTCCGTGCACGTGAACTGTTGGCTCGGGGAGTTCGACAAGCTCTCGGCCGTGCGGCGCTTCGTGAAGACCGAATGGAAGAAGACCGTCGCCCACGATGACGCGCGCTACGTGTACGTCGGCGATTCGTTCAACGACGCGCCGATGTTCGGTGCGTTCTCACTGTCGGTCGGCGTCGCGAACGTGCGCGACGTGTTGGACACCATCGACGCGCCTCCGAAGTTCATCACCCGCGCCCGCGAAGCGAAGGGCTTCGGTGAAGTCGCCGATGCGGTTGTTCGCGCCAGGAAAAAATCATGAGCCATCTCGTCAAAGTGCCGGTGAAGCCGGGTCTGGGCCGTCACCTCCGCGCCGGTCACCCGTGGGTGTTCAAGAAGGCCGTCGAGGCGACGCCGCGCATCCCCGTGGGGAGCGTGGTCGACCTCACCGACGACGGGCGCTTCTGCGGCCGCGGCTATTGGGACCCGTTTTCAGCCATCGCCGTGCGGGTGCTCACGACGGACCCCAAAGAGACCATCGACGCCGCGTTCTTCGAGCGCCGCGTGAAACAGGCGTGGGCTTCGCGCCACTCGCTCATCGACTTCGAAGGCACCAACGCGTTCCGCCTGCTGCACGGCGAAGGCGACGGCCTGCCCGGCGTGATCGTCGACCTCTACGACGGCTGGGCGGTGCTCAAGCTCTACAGCGCGGGGCTCAACCCGTATCGCCCGTTGATCGTCGAGGCGCTCCAGAAAGTCGTGCCCGGTCTCAAGGGCGTGGTGGGCCGTGATGAAGTCGGCCGCGATGACGCCGAGGTCGACGAAGAGAAGGGCAACGGCCGCATGCTGTGGGGCCCTGAAGCGCCGCGCCCGCTGACGATCACCGAGCGCGACGCGAAGTTCCTGGTCGACGTCTACGCCGGTCAGAAGACCGGCTTCTTCCTCGACCAGCGCGAGAACCGCCACCTGCTGCGGCGGATCTCGAAGGGCCTCGACGTGCTCAACTGCTTCTGCTTCTCGGGCGGCTTCTCGGTGAACGCGGCGCTGGGTGGCGCGAAGTCGGTCTTCTCGGTCGATCAAGACGCCGACGCGATCGCGCTCGCCCGCGAGAACTTCACGCTCAACGGCCTCAACGCCAGCGCTCACGACTTTCTCGCTGCTGATGCGTTTGATTTGCTCGACTCATTCAAACGCGAGGGTCGAATGTTCGACCTGATCATTCTCGACCCGCCCGCGTTCGCGAAGAGCCAGAAGGCGGTCGAAGGGGCCATCGCCGGCTACGCGTCGCTCAATCGGCAGGCGCTCGCGGTGCTCAAGCCGGGAGGCGTTCTCTGCACCGCCTCGTGCTCGGCGCGCGTGTCACCCGAGGCCTTCTACGACGCGGTGAAAGAGGGGGCGTACAACGCCGGTACGCAACTGACGCTCGTCGAAGAAAGGTACCAGCCGCCTGATCACCCCGTGCGGCTGCAGTTCCGCGAGGGGAAATACCTCAAGTTCTTCGTGCTGCGTTCGGCGCAGTAATTCGTTTGCACATCAAACCCTCCTGGTGTGTCTCGAACGCTGAACCGGGTTGACATGCCCCAGCGCCAGAGACATACGGCGCGCGGTTCTTTAGGGGGCCGGTACCTCACACGTCTCAAGGATAAAACTTCCCAAAATGCGTTCCATCTCTCTGCTTCTTGTCGGTGCGTTGTCCTTCTTCGCCCTCTCGGGCTGCAACAACGGTCAGCCGCGCATGTACCGCGTGGCGATCGACAACACGAACGAGCGTAACGTCGGCACGCCCACCTGTTACATCGGTAACCAGGTGCCTTCGACGCCTCCGAACACGTACACGAACTACTACGCCGAAGGGCAGTGGACGATCTGGGGTGGCGCGAAGAACGCTGAATATCTCGACCTGGGCAAGGCCAGCTGGACGCTCGCCGACTCGCACGTCATTCAGACCTCCGGCATCATCGAGGGTGAGAACAAGAAGTTCTCGGGTAACCGCACCTGGTTCGAGTTCCAGCAGGGAACGAACCCCCAGGGCAACCCGGACGTCATGTACACCTTCGCGTACTCGACGTCGGTCACCGTGAGCTTCAACGACTACTCGTTCTCGCCCGAAGGCACGATCGACCTCTCGGCGACCTACCAGTGCCAGCGCGGCTTCACCGACTGCCCCGGTCAGGGCGTGAACGCGGCGACGCCTCCTCCGGCGACCTCGTGCGCGGCGCAGATCTCGTTCGTGGGCCGCTTGATCGACGCGGACAACATCACCGCGTACGACAACAACCCGGACACCGGCTCGCCTGGCAATCCGTAATCGCTTCACGCAAGTGAACATCAAACGGGAGTCCTGCTTGATGCAGGGCTCCCGTTTTGTTTCTGGTGACCCATGGTCTTGAAGGGGCAGTTCCTCGAGCGGCCGACGTTGATTCCGTTGCCGTCGGGCCTGGTGCTCGAGGGTGTGTCGCATCGCGGTGAGAAGCGGCCGGGGCTGCTGGTGCTGCCGCCGCCGCCGATCGAAGGCAGCGGGATGGATCACGTGATCGGCGCCGAGCTCGCGTACGCCCTCTCGCGGCTGGGGCACCCCACGTTGCGCTTCCACTCCCGCGGCGTCGGCGGCAGTCCGGGCCGCAGGTACGT
>JBEHYH010000402.1:0-6086 GCA_048498275.1 Myxococcota bacterium
GCAGAAGTTCCGGTCGGCTCCGCCCCCCGAAGGTGCGCCGCCGTTGTCGCCGCGTGAGCGTGAGGTGCTGCGCTATCTCGCCGAGGGGTACTGCTACGAGCAGGTCGGGCTGCACCTCGAGATCTCGCTCGCGTCGGTGCGCACCTACGTGCGGCGGCTCTACGCGAAGCTCGGCGTGCGCACCAAGAGCGAGGCCACGGCGATCGCGTTGCGCGCGCGCCTCATTGCTTGAGGAAGTGCCGCGTACACGCCGCCGAGAGAATCAACGCGGCTTCTGCGCCGACGGCGGTCGCGACGGGCCACATCAACTGCGCGCCGGCGGCCACGCGGAGCGTGTCGAGCACCAGATACAGCAGCACCAACAGCACGCCGTTGCGGCTGAGGAGCGCCCAGCCACCATCGGTCACCGCGTCATCGGCGCCGGTCGCGATGCTGGTGCGCGAGCCGGGGGAGGGCGTGCCGGTGTTCAGGTAGTACGGCGAGTTCCAACTGCGATCGTTCTCGTCTTTCGCGCGGCGATCCTGCGCGGCGTTGAAGCGGGCGAGGGCGAAGCGATCAGCCAGCGCGAGCCAGAGACTCCACGCGGCGAGCAACACGGCGAGGCCCGCTTCGCTCCACACGGCTCCCTTCTTGAGGAACACCGCGAGCACATACGCGGGGATGAAGAGCACCGCGGTCGCGGCCATCAACCCGACTCCGCGCGTTCGAACCAGGCGGCTGAGCGAGACGCCCACGTTGAACGTGCGGAGATCGGCGCTGAGGGTGATCGCCGCGAGCGCGAGCCAGCCGATGAAACCGAGCAGCGCGCGCACGGCTCCGCTCGGAGTGGCGAACCCGCCGAGCGCCGTCGCCAGCACCGCGTCGCTGTTCAGCGCACCGCCTGAACGCAGCGTTTGAAACGCTTGCCAGAGCAGCTCTCCCGGCCCGCCCAATGGCCAGAGCGCGGCCGCGATCGCCGCGACCCACGCCACCGGCCGTTGATGAAGCTTCAGGAGCAGCGCGATCACGGGTTCAGGTAGTTGAACACGTTGTCCCAGTATTGCGCCTGCGTCGTCGACCACACGCCGGTGGCCGGGTCGTCGGTGATCGCCAGCTCGTCGAGCCAGAAGACCGCGCGGCCTCCGCCGGTGGCCAGCGACTGGTAGCTGACGGCCATCGGGAGCTCCGCGCCGCTCGGTGCGGAGGTGAACGCTTCGATGGTGACTCCCGTCCCGACCGCGTCGCTGAAGTAGTCAGACAGGTACACCGCGGGCGGCGTCGTCAGCGCGCCCTGCGTCAGCGCCGATGGTCCGAAAGAAGTCGCCCCCGTGATGCCGACGCCGGTGTTGTTCACCGCGATGCCGAAGTACTGCATCATTTCCTGCTCGCGTGTGCGTGAGAGCGACGTGTTGTCGAACCCGCCCACCAGCAACACGCGGCCTCCGCCCGCGACGAAGCCGACCAGCGAAGCGGACGCGTTCGAGTGCGCCATGTACATGCGACCGATCACGACCAGGTCGTAGTTCTGTTTCAGCTGAAGCGCTGTGGGCAGCGCCGTGTCCGGCACGGGGTGGGTGATCGGCCCGAGAGTGCCCAGCTTGCTCCAGAAGCTGTTCGTGGTGCGGCCGCTGTCGGTCACCGTCATGCCCACGAACAGAATGCGGAGCGGCGTGATCGCCGCCGTCTGCTTTTCAGGGGCCGAAGTCACCAGCTCTTCGGGGCCACAGGCGCACAGCGAAACCGCGAGACACATCGTCAGGAGTTGAGTTCGCATACGGCGAATCAATGCGCGCCTCGACGAGTGCCCGGCAGTCGCATGATCGGTCGACGTTACGGAATGAAGACGAACGTGTTCGCGGTCGCCCAGCAGTTCCATTCACGCGGAGTGATCTGCGTGTTGTAGCTCCCGGTGAAGCTGTACGAGCCCTGCCACGAATACGGGTGCCCATCGGCGCCGATGAAGCTCGCGTGGATCTGCGAGGTCTGTGTCACGCCCGGCACCGCGCGGAGATCTTGCAGGCCAAACGTGTTGTCGAAGACGTGGCCCGTCATGTCGATGGTGACGTTGCCGTTGATGCCGACGTCGAACTCGTGGTGCGAGGCACTGTCAGCACGGATCGCCTGGCCCTTCGGAGCCTTCAGCACGCCGTTGGTGAAATGCAGGTTGCCGGCACCCGACGCGAGCCACACGATGCCTGCGTCGATTTTTTTCTGGATGCCGTCGATGCGGCTCCCGGTCGCCAGGTTGGTGGTGCCGCCTTCGACGCGCAGGCCGTAGTCGGTGTTCTCGAAGAAGTTGGCGTTCAGCGTCAGATTGGTCGTCGCGCCCGCGGCGTTCTGAATGAGCAGCCCGGTCCGGTTGCCCGCGAACGGCGCCGTGATGTTGGCGACCACGGTGCCGCTGGTCGGCGCGATGGTCAGCCCGTTGACGCGGTTCGCCCAGAAGGCCGTGGTGCCCGAGGTGGTGATCTGCGGGCTCGCGCCGGTGACGTACACGCCCGTTTCGTTCTGGTGGATGTTGCAGGAAGCGAGGGTCGCGCTCGCGCCGTTCACGACGACCGCGCGGTTGGCGCCGAGGAGGTCGACCGCGGTCAGCGTGGCGAACGCGCCGGGCGTCAGCACCACGCCGTCGGCTGAGGTGAACACCGTCGCGTTCTCGATGTTCGCCGGTGTGCTCGAGAGGCCGATGGTGATCGCGTTCTGTGAGCCGGTGAAGGTGCCGCCGTTGACGTGCACCGCGGTGTTGATCGCGTTGATGGCGACCTCGTTGAAGGTGCTCTGCTGGAGCTCCAACGAGCCAGACGTGAAGAACATCGTCGCCGGCGCCGCGAGCGACGAGAACGTCGAGTTCCTGATGGTCACGTCTCCGGGGATGGAGATCTCCAGCGGGTGGGGGATGTTGGGGAACTTGCTGTTGACGATCAGCAGCGGCGCGGCCGAGTTGTCTTCGAGCACCACGCCCGCGTCACAACCCGAGAACGTCACCCCGACCACGCGCAGGCCCGTCGCGGCCTGGAGCCCGATGCTCGGGGTCGTCGGGTTGCACTCGATCGATTTGGCTGAGCCGTACGCCACGATTGAATCGAGCCCGCTCGGCGCGCTCGTCGCTGCGGGAGGCGTGCTCTCGAGGAACAGCACCACGTCGCCCGCGCCTGACACGGCGAACGCGCGATCGAGTGACTGATACGGGCTGCTCCAGGTGCCGCGGCCGCTGACGTCGTTGCCGGTGAGTGAATTGGTGACCACCGGGGTCAGCGTGAAGGCCGCAGACACGGTGTTGATGTCTCCTCCGCTGCTGTTCTTGAAGAGCAGCGCGACGGGGCAACCAGACACGTCGTTGAAGCAGCCGCCGTGCGGAATGTTGAGTGTCCAATCGCGGAGCGTGTCGGTACCACCTGAGACCTGGCCGAGCACGGTCTGGCCCTGCCACACCGAGGCGACCGAGAGCAGCCCGGTACCCGCGACGCGCACGGTGATGAGGCCCGCGCCCGTCGGCACCTGCGAACCGGAGAAGGCGACGTTGCTCTGGAGCACCGTGATGCCGCTGATGGTCATCGTGGGTTGAATGACCTGCACGTTGAGCGGCAGCGTGTGCTCGATGCTCCCGGAATACACCCGCACCGTCGTCGCGTACGAGCCCGCCGTCGTCGTCGACTGCGTCTGGATGTTGAACGTCGCGGTGTCGGTGATGTTGAGCGCGTCGTTCGCGTAGATGGCGGTGCCCGAGTTGGCCTGCGAGAAGTTGGCGTTGATGGTGGACCCTCCCCAGTTCGAGCGCACCATGTTGACGTCGAGGGTGCTGGTACCGCCGGCGTTCAAGAACAGCGTCGGCGCGCCACCGTCGGGGTTGAGCTGCAGCGCGCTCTCGTTGAAGGAGATCGCAAAGTCCTGCTGGCCCTCGCAGCCGTTGGCGTACGCGTGATCGACGTCGACCGCGGGGAAGGTGCACGCGGCGACGACGCAGACCGAGTTGGTGCAGGTCGCGCTGAGCGCGTTCGCGGTCGGGTCGCAGACATTGCCGCAGAAGCCGCAGTTGTCGTGATCGTTCGACGGGTCGATGCAGGAATCACCGCACTGAATCCACCCCTGCGGGCACGTCAGCACCACGCCTGCATCCGCGACCGATGCGTCGGGGAAATCGATGCCGCTGTCGGGGAAACCCGTTCCACCGCCGGTCTGCGCGGAGCCGCCGCCAGTGGTTCCGTCGCCGCCGCCGGTCGTGGTGGAGCCGCCGCCCGTCATGCCGACGCCGCCGCCCGTGGCTCCATCACCGCCGCCGGTCGTGGTGGAGCCGCCTCCCGTCACGCCGACGCCACCGCCTGTGGCTCCATCACCACCGCCCGTCGCCGAGCCACCGCCCGTTTGCGTCGAGCCGCCGCCGGTCTGTCCGGCGCCGCCGCCGGTGTGGGCTGAACCGCCGCCGGTTCCCACGCCACCACCGGAGCCTCCGCCGGAAGTTCCAGCGCCGCCTCCGGTATCTCCCTGACCAGCAGGGCCGCATGCAGCGAGTGAAGCGACAGAGACGGCGAGGGCGAGCAGACGCAGTCGAACGATCATTCACGCATCTTCGGAGAGATGCCGGGCGGCGCCGTGTCGCATGAGCATGTGACACGCCTACCGGCCGGCGCGCATCACGCGGGTACCGGCCGCGTCATGAACGATGAAGACCGCGGTGCGCGTGTGCGGCCCGAGCAGGTGCGGCGGTTCTCCGATGGCGACCGGCGTCGTCATCGCAAAGTCCCACCCGTCGATGTTGGTGCCGTACGGAGCGGCGAACGGTTGCCACGCGTTGCCGTCATAGCGGTCGACGTGAATCACGCCGTTCACCAGCGAGCCGACGAGCAGCCCGGCGGCGTCGTTGCGCACGCGCACGCCGTACGACGAAGCCTGCGGCGAGGGCAGCGTGGTCCACGTGGTGGGGGAGGTCTGCGTCGATCTCACGACTGACACGCCCGCATTGGTGGTGGCGGCGATGATCGGCATTTCGCCGTCGAAGGCCATCGAGAGCGAGAAGCCGATGGCATTCGCAATGGCCGGCGTATCGGTCGGGGTGGCGGTCGCACCCGACAGTGAAACCCACTCGGTCCCGCTCCACCGGCGGAAGCGGACGTTCCCTCCGACCGAGAGCGCCAGCGCCGGGTGATTCGCGGAGTCGATGTCGAAGACGAACCCATCGGGTTCAGCGCCCGTCACAAAGGTGCCGAGGTTGTCGAACCCCGCGCCGTTCCACGACTGCAGATGAAAGGTGGTGCCGTTCGACTGCTGCAGCGCGACCACCGGCGACCCATCGGGCCGCAGCGCGAGCGCGAAGTTGCTCGCGGTGACACCGGCGTCTTGCGGCGTGTGCGGGTTGGCGTCGGTCGAATACTCGAGCCAGCCTCCATCGGTGAACCGCGCGACGTGCACGAGGCCGGTGCGCAGCCAGCCGGTGACCACCTCGCCTTGCGCGTTGATCGCGATTTGCGGGTGCGCGCCGGCAGCCGAGGCCAGCGGCGGGGTGTACCCATTGCCTTCGGCGTCGGTGTCGACGGTCAACACCGCGCCGGCGTTGCGCGCGAAGATCACGCGGCCATCGGCGGAGGTCGCGAGCGTGATGGCGTCGTCGGTGTCCGTGAAGCCGGCGAGCGACTGCCAGGGCTCGATGCGCCACGAGAAGCTGGAGCCGGTCAGCGCGTTGCCCGCGTCGTCGTGGAACCCGTCGAACGACGCGCGCAGATGCACACTCTGCGAAACGAAGCCGCCGTCTTCGGGCCACGCGTCGCGCGCCTGGAGGCTGAGCGAGAGAATCGGTGCCCCGGGCGTCGGGCTGGTGCCCGGGTTGAGGTTCTTCGCGAAGAAGTCGAACGGGAGCTCGGTACCGGCGAGCGGCCCGTCGTCGATGGTGAGCGAGCAGTTCGCCGCGGTGAGCAGCTCGGGCGCGAAGAGATCGTCGGTGACGACGATCGCCGATCTCCGCAGCCCCCAGCCTCCGACCTCCGGCTCGGGTGAGCGGAGGAGCACCGCCGGAGCCGTGCGATCGAAGTGCACCACCAGCGGCGAGCTCATCACCTGCTCGCTGCCTCGGGTCGCGCGCTCGACTAAGGTGATGGTCGCGTCGGCCAAAGCGC
>JBEHYH010000403.1:0-6071 GCA_048498275.1 Myxococcota bacterium
TCCCGGCGGCGACAGTGAGCGGCGGTTCTTCCTGGATTGATGGGCAACACCGTGATCGCCGCCCGAAGCAGACTGTCAGGTAGGATTTAGAGCGCGATGGCGCGCTCCGAGAATCAAACCGAAAACGTTGCTCCCGATGCACTGGAGCAGTCGCTTGGTGATCTCGCGCGTAGCGTTTTCGGGTTCGCAACTCAGTTGGGTGTTCCCGAAGACATGTCGGCGGATCGTGATTCGCAACTGGCGAAGATCTCGATGATTGTTTCGAGCCATCCTCAGACGCATCGACTCGTCGAAGAGTTCGCGAATCACCCAGAGCTGAATCGATTTGCGCCGAACGCTGCCGGTTCCAACCAAATGCTGAGTTCGTTTGGTCGTGGCGGTGCGGTTCGCCTCGACGCGCTGCCAGCGTCGCTCCTCATCGCCGCCTGGTTTCGCGGCCACGCCAGACAGGACGAATTTGTTTCTAACAGCGTTGCTCTGCTCCGAGTCGTTCGCGACGCGTTGTCCGGCATAGAGACGGTTCTCGTCGCGAGGTTGTCGCTCTGCGGCGTCCTGATTCCGCCATCGAAGGTCTACGACTTCGGCGATGTCAGGCTGCGAGCGAAGCTCGCGCATGAGTACCAGCAGGTGCCGGAGCACCTGGCGGGCAACGTCGGAAATCCGAACAATGTAGTCGTGAGCCGAGGTGGTGACGTAGTCGCCGAAGTGAACGTCACGTATCGCGTAGACGTCGCCACTCCCGCCGGATGGAACGGTGCGCCCCCGATTGCGTACGACGAGCTCGACGAGGAATCGCTTCGCCTGCGCGCGAGTTTGATTCTTGCGCTGAGAACCGCCGACCGACTGCACCTGTTGGCGAAGCGCGCCGGCTCGGAGTTGGACGATCCGCTATTTGGTCCTAGTGGGTCGTGGAGTTTCGCCGACGCGATGATCGGTATCGTTCCGACTCAGCTTTCGGAAGCCGACATCGAACTTTGGCGACGCTGGTATCTGCATCTGGCATCGCCTGAAGGACAGAAAATCGCCCTCGCGATTTCGCGGCTCCTTCGTGCGGTATCCGATGCTCGCGATGTTTCTGATCTCCTGATCGACTCGGTGGTCGCTTGGGAAAATCTATTCGGCGGCCCCGAGATGTCCTTCCGGGTGACCGGGGCACTCGCTGTGCTCTTGGAGCCGGATCGTTCGCGACGCCGCGCATTCCGCAAGGAGCTGGCGACGATCTATTCGCTCCGAAGCAAAATTGTTCACGGAGGCGGAACAGTCAGCCCCGCGGACACTGCGCTGTGTTTTCAGGCGCTCGATATCGCGATGCGGGCCGTGCGCGCCTTGTTCGAGGAGCGAAAGGCGTTGCTCCAACTCGATAACAGCACCGCGCGTAGTGCCGCGTTGCTCCTCGATGAATCTGACGGGCCTTAGACGCCGGCGACCTTTGACGCGGCGCTGAGCTCCCACGAGAAGCGCGCGGTCTTCGTCGACTGCGCGCCGAGCTCGACCTCGATGCGCGCGATGCCGTCTTTCGTCACGGTCGCGGGCGTCGGCGAACAGTCCTTCGTGAGCACCGCGATCTCGACCTCCTTCACTTCGGAGACGGGAATGCGCTCTTCGATGATCAACTTCGCGCCGTCGTTGCGCATGTTCGAGACGTGCAGCTTCACCTTGCGTGTCGTGGTGCGGCGGCGCGTGAGCATCGCCTCGTCGACCTTCTCCTCGGTCTCGCGGATGATCTGCAGGCCGTCTTCGCTGCCGAACGAGAGCTTCAGTGTCTCACCCGGCGCCGCGAACTTGAGCAGCCCGCGACCGACGAGGCCGGAGCCGCGAATCAGATCGACGGGCCCCGCGAGCAGTACCTGCGGCGACGTGTTGGCGAAGCGCGCGAGCACGAACACCAGGCTCGAGAGTTCCGCCGGGCACACGCGTTCGACCCGCGCCGGAGCGGTGAACGAAAAGAGCGCCACACGCTGCGGCTGCCCGTCGTTCTTCACCGTCACGCGGCCGGTCGCCTGCAGCAGTCGCGTCTCGCCGCCGTCATCGAGGCCGGGTATCTCCGCTGACGCTTCGCCCGCGCTCTGAATCACCTCTTCGCGAATCGAAACGTCGACCACGCGCTTCTCATGTGACTCCTTCGGGCGCAGCGAGATGATGTCTTCTTCGAGCGTCGGGGGCGTGGTGCCGAGCGTCGGCCGCGCGGTGGAAAAGAGCAGCTCGACGTTTTCCCAATCTTCGCCGGTGTGCTGCCAGACGACGCCCTCTGCTTCGAGCGTCACCTGACCTTCGGCGAGCGTCGCGCGATAGGCCGGGCGCCACACCGCGCATGGCGTCAGGTAGCTCGCGCGCACCTTCGCGACGCCGTTGCCGGTCATGCGCAACACCAGCACGCATTCCTGCTTCTTCTCGGGTTGCTCGGCGGACAGCGCGCGTTGCACCTCCTGCAGGCGCACCTGAAGCGTGCTCAACGTTTCTCGCGAAGCGAACCGTTCTTGATCGAGGGTCTGTTGACGACGCGAGAGCTCCGCGAGCTGGTCTTTCCACGCATCGAGCTGAGGCGTTCCGAAGCCCGTCTGCTCACCGATCGACTTCAGCAGTGCGTCGCGCGCGCCGTGCAGCATCTCCGCGCGCAACGTGAACTGCGTCGCGACATCGTTCTGCGCGGCCACCTGCAGCCGGAGTTCCTCGACGCGCTTGCGCAGGGCACTCGCGTCGGCGGGCAGACCGCCGCGCGGCACCTCTTTCCACCGGCGAACCAGCTTCGCTTCGAGCAGCGTGCCTCCACGCACTTCGACCTTGAGCGAGCGATCGACGGCCGCGATCGCGATGCCGGCGACCTCGATCGTCGTTTCGCCATCGAGCTGAACTTCTCCGGCGCGTTCGATCTGCGCGCGGTCTTCCATCACCACCACTTTGGAGATCGGCAGCATGGTCAATTCCTCCGGTTTCCGCCCTCGACCATGGAGGACGAAGGCATGCGAATGGTGAACGCGGCGGTGAGCTTCTGCGTCGCTCCGGGAGCGACGGTGACGCGCCAGCGACGCGCGCCCTTGACGATCTCTCCGTCGACGGGCCCTTCGACTTTTTCCCAGGGCGGTGAAGACGCGCTCTCTTCGATCTTGAGGTCCTTCTCGTAGCTCGCGGCGACGGGCACGCGTTCGCGCACTTCGATCAACGCGGGCGCTCCGAGGCGATTGTTGAGCTCGATGTCGATCTCGTGCGGCAACACCGTCGAGTTGTTCAACAACCCGCCGGTCGTCTCGTTGAAGCGTGTCTTGCGTGAGACCTTGATCGATTCTTCGACGCCGAGGCCGAGACGATGTGACTCGCTCGCGCCGGGAGGAATCGCGGGCAGGGTGGTGGTGAGCAGAAACTCATCACCCACCGTCACGTCGACCGGGCCGGGCAGCAGCGCGTGTGTGCTGCGATTCGAGATCGACAACGTGCGGTACACCTTCTGCTCCACCGACGGCACGCACACGTATTCGGGCGTGAGGCCGACGGCGCACGTCATCACCGGCACGAGCACCCAGTTGCCCGTCGACGGAATCTCGACGCGCGCTGCGGCGTCGTAGCGGTAGTCGAACGACTTCACTGACGTCACGGGGTTGGTCAGCGCAGGCAGAGAATCGGAACCGGCGTTCAACGCGTACCGCTGCGCCGTCGAGACGAGCGCGACGAAGTCGATCTGCACCGAGACGCCGGTGAATGACTGCACGGTGGTCTCCACGAGACGGCCGCGCGTTCCACGTGCGCTCGCCAAGGGCATCACCAACCGCGAGTAGTCGCTGAACGCGTCTCCGAGCCCGGGCTCGGGAGCCGCCGCCGGAGAACCCGGGTACGCGCCGTCGAAACCGGCTTCAGATTCGTCTGCCATCTCCTCGGCGGGAGCGTCTTCGTCATACGAAGCTTCAGCGCGGCCCCCGCCACCGAACACCATGTCTCGGGGAGGCGCTGCGCTCTCCATCACCGCCTGGGGCCGCATCGCAGCGCGTTTTCTCATCGGCGCGGCAGGCGGCGGCCCCGCGGAGGACGCTCTGCCGATCGAGAATCCACCTTTGGGCGCCGCCGCCATCGACATCGACGGAGCGGGCGCAGGCATCGCCATCGGCGCGGGAGGAGGAGGCGGCGGCATCGCCTTCGCGGCTCTCGCCGGCGCTGCTGCAACGACGACCTCGTGATGAAACGCGGCGTCATACGACTCGAACAGCGCATCGAGTCCCGGTGGAGGCGCGCGCCAACCCGACTTCGGCGGAGTCTCCTGGCTGCGGCCGAGCTTCAGCGCCTTTAACTCGGGCATCTGCGCGCTGCGCGTCGACGACGCCGTCGAGAGCGAGAGCGCGACGTTGTTCCAATCTTCTCCCGTCATCTGCACGATCGACGCGCGCATCTGCAGCGAGCCGGCGGTCAAGCTGCGCTCCATGGTCAGCGTGTAGCTCGGCACCCAACGCGCACCCGGCACGCGGTACTCGAGCGAGACTTCAATCGGCCCCGTCGGTGCTTCAGCGAGCGTGATGTTCGCCACCCGCCACACCCGCGCACGCTCGGCGCGCTTCGCGCTCGAGGCCTCGGCGATGCGCTTCTTCCGCAGCTCCAGCTCCCGTTGTGCGTCGGCGATCGACTCATTCAGCGCGCGCCGCTCTTCGAGGCGCGGCAGCAGTTGCGCTTCACGGAACTCGCCGAGCTTCACCATCGCGTCGATCGGCGCAGGCCGCGGCGCTTCACCACGTTTCGGCTCGAGAAAGACGGGCCGCAACCCATTCAGCTCGGCGATCTCCGACTCCAGGCGAGAATGCCGCTCCGTCAGCGCTTTCAGTTTCGCGGTCGCTTCTTCGAGGGCCTTCTGTTCCGCGGGCACGTCGGTCTCTTCGGCGAGCTCGACATCGAACTGCGCGCGAACGTCGACGACCTTCGCGTCGCCTGAAACGATCTGCGCACGCAGCGTGCCCGGCTCCAGCGAGAGCGGCAGCCGGCCGAGCAGCACGGTGCGCGAGTTCGAGGGTTCAATACGGGCGAGGCGCCGGCAGACAGCGCCTTCGCGGTACACGACGACAGCGTCCAGCGTCGAGGGCAGGGTACTCACGGTGATTCCTCCGAGTGGGGGAGCGTTTCACCGGGTTCAACGCGCGTCGCGCAAAATCAGTGACAAAGAATCGTCACGCGCCGCGCTTTTTCACGGTGCCCGACTTGTCGAGCGTGAAACCGTCGCCGAGGCGCTTCTCGACCTTTTCGCGGAAGCCCTGAATCTGCCAGCCGGTGGCGGCGAGCAGGTTCAAGCACGAGGTCTGCACGCGCTTACCGGTCTCGTCATTCGTCAGCAGCTCCAGCACCGCGTCGCGCGCGGGTTCGAACTTCACCGACGCCAGCGTCTTGAGCGCCGCCATCTTCACGTCGTCAGACATGTCGTTGAGCAGCGGCACCAGCACCGGCCCGACGCGCGCATCGGTCTTCCCCTCGAGGAAGTGCAGGAGCACTTCTTTCTTCTCGGGGTCGCGCGTGTACGAAGAACCCAGGCGCTGCAGCTCTTCAGTCACGATGCCGATGACTTCATCTTCAGTCAGCAGCGCGGACAGGATCTTCAGCGCCCAGCTCGACGACTGGTCGCTCTTGGTGAGGAACTCGCGCACCGGCTGCACGGCGTCTTTCTCGAGTTCGACGATCGATTCGAAGATGTGCTGCTTCTCTTCGGCGTCGGTGGTCTGCGGGTCGACGTTGAAGGTGAAGCGGGCCATCATCACCGGCACCGCGTCGGCGTGCTTGAGGTCACCGAGCTGCTGCAGCGCCTTCTGGCGCGTGGTCGGGTCGCCGTACTTCTGCGTCGCCTTGGGCTTGAGCCGTGCCGCCTTCTCCGCCGGAGTCCCGCCACCAAAGATCGAATCGAGAAATCCCATCGCGCGCGGACCCTTACCAAGCTCGGAACGAGTTCACAGCGTCAACTTGCCGCGGACATCGCTGGCGTACTTGAGCTCCGCGAGCTTCTTGCGCGTCGCTTCGTCGAGCGGCTCCGGCAGCTTCGCCATCACCACGAGGTACAGATCGCCCGGAGTGCCTCCGCGCAGCGCGGGCACACCCTTGCCACGCAGGCG
>JBEHYH010000404.1:0-6070 GCA_048498275.1 Myxococcota bacterium
TGAACGCGGTGACACCGCGCTGGAGCTCGCGCAGCACGCGGTGCCAGGCCTTGGTCACCACGCGCGAGGTGAAATCGAGAATCGACGGGTCATCATCGGCGACGAGCACGGTGTAGCGCTCCGAGCGCAACGTCGCTTGAGACAGCGTCTCCGCGGCGATGCGCAGCCGCAGCTCCGCGTCAATCGACAGACTCAGCAACCGGTGCCCCGAGAGCGAGAGCTCCGGGCGCGACCACATCGCTTCCGTCGAGAGCAACAGCTCCGAGCCTTCGGGCAACTGCACCGCGACCAACAGATGCGCGCCCTGGGCCACCGGCTGCGGCGTGTGCAGCGTGAGCCCGTGCACCGACAGGCTCTTCACCGAGCAGCTCTCCATCGGGTCGGGGCTCAGCACCTTCGCGCGGAGGTCGCAGTCGAAGCGCGGCTCACTCCGGCCGGCGACGCGGGCGGCGTCATCGTGGTCACCGACGAGCGCGCGGCACCGCTCGACCGACGCCGCGTCGAGCTTCACCAGCACGCCCGCGGCCGACGATGACGTCAGCGCGCGAAGCTCCTGCACGACGCCCTGCGCTGGAATCGGAGCGCCGAGCTCCGAACACTCGAGCTCCAATGACACCTGCGCTCCCACCGTGAACGCGGAGGTCGTCGGTACGAATACACGCTCGCCCGAAGACACCACCACCTCGCTCCACAAGCGCGCCCGAGACAGGAATCGCAGCTTCAGCGACATGGCTGGTGCGCAGCTTACGTCGTCACGTTGAAACGGAAGTGCATGCAGTCGCCGTCATGTACGACGTACTCCTTGCCTTCCATACGCAGGAGGCCCTTGTCGCGAACCGCCGCTTCACTGCCGAGCTCGAGCAAGTCCTTCCAGCCCATGACCTCGGCCTTGATGAAGCCCTTCTCGAAGTCGGTGTGAATGACGCCGGCGGCCTGGGGCGCCTTGAAGCCGGTGCGAATGGTCCACGCGCGGCATTCCTTCTCGCCGACGGTGAAATACGTCTGCAGCCCGAGCAGCTTGTACCCGGCGCGCACGACCTTGTTGAGGCCGGGCTCGTCGAGCCCCGAGTCCTTCAGGAACGACGGGCGGTCTTCGGCGGGGAGCTGCTGGATTTCAGCCTCGAGCGCGGCGGCGAGCACCACGACCTCGGCGTTTTCAGACTTCGCGATGTCGCGCACCGTCTGCACGTGCTTGTCGGCATCGGCCGTCGCGAGCTGCGCCTCGGCGACGTTCGCGATGTAGAGCACCGGCTTGTTGGTGAGAAAGAAGAGCTCCTTGATGATGGCCTGCTCGTCTTCGGTGAGGCCGTGGCCACGCACGGGGATGCCCTGGTCGAGCTTGGCCTTCACCTTGTCGAGCACCGCGAGCTCCGCCTTCGCGAGCTCCCCTTCCTTGCCCGGAGCCTTCGACGAACGCGCGGTCTTGTCGCGGCGCTTCTCGATGGTCTCGATGTCCTTCAGGCAGAGCTCGGTGTCGACCACGTCCTTGTCGCGGCGCGGGTCGACGCTGCCTTCGACGTGGGTGATGTTGTCATCGACGAAGCAGCGCAGCACGTAGAGCACCGCGTCGACCTGGCGGATGTTGGCGAGGAACTGGTTGCCGAGGCCTTCACCCTTCGACGCGCCACGCACCAGGCCGGCGATGTCGACGAACTCGAGCGTCGTGTAGATGGTCTTCTGCGGCTTGATGAGCGCCGCGATGCGATCGAGACGGTCGTCAGGCACCGGCACCACGCCGATGTTCGGCTCGATGGTGGCAAAGGGGTAGTTCGCCGCGAGCGCGCCCGCGTTCGAGAGCGCATTGAAGAGCGTGGACTTGCCGACGTTGGGCAGCCCGACGATTCCGATGGAAAGAGCCATAGCGGGCGCGCGCGTAGCACCTTGCCCGGCTCTTTGGCGCACTGAAAATCTGCAGTGTGTTTCGAATGGCACCGGTCGCTACTCGCACCGGTTCTGAACAGACCCGTTGTGGTGGAAAGAATGTGACCGTTATTGTTTCTGGAACGGGAGGGAAGGCTGGGAGGCTGATGATTGATTTGAGTCAAGCGCAGTCGCCGCTGCGTCTGGTCCGGGTGGGGTTGCTGGCGCTGGGGGGGAATTGCACAGTGATTTCGGGTGACGCCACTGCGGCCACGCTGATGGCGGTCGACCGCGCGGAGCTGACGCAGGGCGCCCGCCTCGTCGATTTGATCCGCCCGGCCGAGGCGCGCGACGTGGAGAGCGCCTCGGGCCCGGTGCCCTTCAGCTACCTCGGGTTCGCGACCAGCTCCACGCCGCTGCTGGTGCACGTCAGCCGCGCGGGCCCCGACGGAGAGGTGCTCGTCGCGAGCGTCACCTCCATCAACGAATACCTCGCTGAAGCGCAGGCGCTGGCGCGGGTGCAGTTGCGCAACACGGTCGAGTCCATCATCTCCGGGTTCGCGCACGAGGTTCGAAACCCCATCGCCGCGATTCTGAGTCTGAGCGAAGCCGCGCTGTTGTCGAACCCCGATGACGACTCGGGGCTCGCGCGCATCCCCGGGCTGGTGGCGCGGGTCGAATCACTGATCCGCCAGGCGCTCGCGTACAGCAGGCCGAAGCCGCCCAACCGCGCGTTGCACCCGACGCGTTTTCTCATCGAGCACGCCGTCAATCTGCTGCGGCCACGCGACACGCCGGTGCGTCTCGAGGTGCCGGCCGCCGCGAACGATCTGCCACCGGTGATGGTGGATCTCCTGCAGAGCGAACAGGTGCTCGTGAACCTCGTCGAGAACGCCTTCGACGCCGCGAAGAGCACGGTGCGCATCACGGCGCGGCCGGGCCGCACGCCTGTCCCCTCGGTGTGCATCGAGGTGAGCGACGACGGGCCCGGTGTCTCCGCCGACCTCGCTGAACGCATCTTCGAACCCTTCTTCACGACCAAAGCGCATGGCACCGGTCTCGGCCTGGCCATCGCGCGCGACCTCACACGCCTGAACGGCGGCGAGCTCAGGCACGTCGTCGATGTGCCCAGGGGCGCGACCTTCCGGGTGTACCTCCCTTCAACCGCCGCGCCGATTCGCGGTCAGTGGTGACACGTGCCTCGCCTTCTCCTCATTGATGACGATGAGAACTACACCTTCGCGCTCTCGACCCTGCTCAAGCGCGGCGGTCATGAAGTGAACATCGCGCATTCGGCGGCAGACGCGGTCGGGCAGGTGAATGGCGCCTGTTACGACGTCGCGTTCCTCGACCTGAAGCTGCCCGACGCCGATGGCTTGAGCGTCATCGGTCAGCTCGCGTCGGTCGACCCGCTGTTGCCCATCATCTGTCTCACCGGAGTCGAGGACACCAACGCCGTGGTGCAGGCGATGCGCAAGGGCGCGGTCGACTACCTCACCAAACCCGTCGACCGGCAGACGCTCTTTCACGCGGTCGATTCGGCGGCGGAGTTCTCGAAGGCGCGGCGCACCGGCACCGAACGAAGCAGCGGCACCACCGCGGCGATGCCGATCGGCGATTCACCGTCGTGGAAGCGCGCGGTGGAGCTGGTGCAGGCCGCGGCGAGCGCTCCGAAGACCACGGTGTTGCTCACCGGTGAACCCGGCGTCGGCAAGGAGGTCGCCGCGACCATGGTGCATCGCCTGAGCAAGCGCAGCGCGGGCCCATTGGTCACCGCGAACGCCGCCTGCTTCTCACCCTCGCTGATGGAATCGGAGCTCTTCGGCCACGAAGCCGGCGCGTTCACCGGCGCCACCCGGCGCAGCGCGGGGCTCTTCGAGCAGGCCGAGGGCGGCGTGCTGTTCCTCGACGAAATCGGCGAGCTCCCGTTGGATCTGCAGAGCAAGCTGCTCCGCGTGCTCGAGGGCCACTCCTTCCGCCGCGTCGGCGGCAACGTCCCGGTGAGCTGCGACGTGCGGCTGGTGTTCGCGACCAACCGCGACCTGCGCGAGCAGGTGAAGCGGGGCGCCTTCCGCGCCGACCTCTACGAGCGCTTGCGGGTGTTCGAAATCCCCCTGCCTCCGTTGCGTGAGCGCCGCGAAGACATTCCGCACCTCACGTACCACTTCATCGCCAAGCTCGGCGCCGAGCTGGGCACCGCGTCCATCGGCATCTCCGGCGACGCGATGAACGCGCTCATCAACCACACCTGGCCGGGCAACGTGCGCGAGCTGCGCAACGTCATCGAACGCGCGCTGGTGCTCTCGAATGGTCAGCCCATCGGCGTGCAGCACCTGCCGCATGAGCTCTGGGGCGCTTCGCCCGTCACGCACCACGCCCCCGCCGTGAATGATGACCTCTCGCTCGAAGAGGTGACGAAGCGCCACATCGTCTCTGTCTTCCAGCACACGGGGGAAAACGTGACCCGCGCCGCGGAGCGCCTGGGTATTTCCCGCCTCGCGCTCCGGCGGCGGCTGCAGCTCTACGGGCTCAAGTCGGCGAAGAACTGACGCGCGCGGGTCGCGAAATGCGCGATGAGAATCAGCGGCAACGACACTGCCGCTTCGACCACCATCACGTACGCCCCGCGCGCCGACAGCATGCCCTGGCCGATGGGCGCGACGGGTATGGGTGTCCACGGGGCGAAGACGCGCTCGTTCGAGAACGGCCACCAGAGCGCGACGCCGAGGCCTCCATCAGTCAGCGAATCGAGGAGCGGGTGCGAGAGCACCACGAGGAACATCGTCAGCACGTCTTTGGGTTTGCGAGTGACCACCCAGGTGGACACCGCGGCCAGCACCGCGAACATCACCGAGTGCGTCGCGCCCCGATGACCGAAGGGTGCGGAGTAGGGGACGCCGAACCTGAACGCGATGACGTCCAGGTCGGGCAACAGCGAGAACGCCGACAGCGCGACCATCGTCTTCCATCTGAATGCTCCGTCGTACGCGCGCGCCGCGGCGATGCCGACGGCCACGTGACCAAAACTCGCCATGGTTCCCCTCGTACTCGCAGCAACACGCGCGCGTTCCCGGTGATTTCACGAGGGGGCAACTCACACCCACGCGTGAGTCGAAAAGTGTCGATGCTGACTCTGAAAAGTTTGATGCCGGTCAGAACCTGACCGCGCTGGTTCGAAGGTGACCGGTTCGCGCGCGTCGTTGAGAGCAGGATCAACGAGTTGGGTGTTGGCCGCGTGATTGCAATCGCTCCGCACCACGCATGGCGACGCAATCGGCGAGCGGGCTTCCTCAAGGGCCCTTCTGGATGGTGGACGATGAGCCCGAGCTGGTGCGGGCCACCGTGGGGATGCTGGCCAGCGTCGTGGGCTCTTCGCAGATCCGCGGCTCGACGGACCCCCGTGAAGTCGCCACGTGGATCGAGAAGGAGCGCCCGACCGCGCTCATCACCGACGTGCGCATGCCGCACGTCAACGGGCTCGAGCTCGTGTCGCGGCTGCACGAGAAGTGGGGGCCGGTGCCCGTGGTGGTGGTGACCGCCTTCCCGACGGCGCAGGTCGACCATGACGCGCGCGCGGGGCGCTTCGCGTACCTGCCCAAGCCGTTCACCTTTCAGGCGCTGCGCGAGACGTTGGTTCGGGTCTGTGCGCAGCCCGCGCCGTCGGCGTTCAGCGGCGCGATCGCAGTGAGCATGCTGGGTGAGGTGGTGCAGCTCTATGGGCTGGCCAACCGCTCCGGCACGCTGTTGGTGCATTCGAACAATGGCGTGGGCGAGATCGCGTTCGAATCGGGACGCGTGGTGGATGCGCGCGCCGGCACGTTGAACGGAGTCGATGCGTTCAACGACATCCTGTCCTGGACCTCGGGGGGGTTTTCCTGGAGCGGGACGCCGGCGCGCGAGCACACCATTTCGACGGGCCTCTCGGAGCTGCTCATCGACGCGTACCGCATGCGCGACGAACGCGAAGCGGGTGTGAAGAGCAGCGAGTCGGGCATCAACCTCGACTCCCTGACGGAGCTCGCGGGGGAAGCTCCGTCGGGTGAGGGGTCGGGCTCCGGCAACAACGTGGTCTCGAACCTGAGCCGCCTGGAACGCGCCGATGGCTTTCTCGGCGCGGCGCTGGTCGACCTCGAGAAGCACGCGTGCGTCGCGTCGGTCGACCACGGCAACATCAGCGGCCTCGAGGAGCTGGGGCTCGGCCACGTCGACC
>JBEHYH010000405.1:0-6030 GCA_048498275.1 Myxococcota bacterium
CCCCGCCGCCGGGCAGATCGACCGCGAGGTGCGGCACCGCAAGCCCCGTCGTGAACCCGCGCAGCTGATTCAGAATCTCCACGCCCTTCTCGATCGGCGTGCGCAGATGTTCGCAGCCTTCGGCGACGTCCATCTGGTGCAGGTAGTACGGCCGCACGCGCATCTTGAGGCACGCGTGGTTCAGCTCCTTGATGATGCGCGCGTCTGAATTGAGCCGGCGCATCAGCACCGCCTGGTTCTCGACGGGCACGCCGTGGTCGACCAGCAGCTCGCACGCGGCGCGCGCTTCAGGAGTGATTTCTTTGGGGTGATTGAAGTGCGTAACGATGAACAACGGCGCGTAGCGGCGCAGCAACTTCGCCAGCTCCGGAGTCACACGCATCGGCAACGTCACCGGCATGCGCGTGCCGATGCGAATCATCTCGACGTGCGGAATTTCACGCAGCGGTTTGAGGATCGCCTCGAGCCGTTCGTCGGAAAGAATCAGCGGGTCGCCGCCTGAAATCAGCACGTCGCGCACTTCGACGTGCGACGCGATGTACTCGAGGCCGAGCTGGAGCTGCGTCTTGGTGAGCTCCGCTTCGCCGCCTTTGGTGATGCGGCGCCGCGTGCAATGCCGGCAGTAGACGCTGCACGTGTCGGTCGCGAGAAAGAGCACGCGGTCGGGGTACTTGTGAACGATGGCCTCGACCGGCCGATGCGGGTCTTCACCGAGCGGGTCTGCCAGCTCGCCCGGCTGCACCGATGCCTCGGCCCGCACGGGGATCGACTGCATGCGCACCGGGCAGAACGGGTGCTCCGGGTCGATCAGCGAGAGGTAATACGGTGAGACCCCGACGCGGAAGATCTTCGCCGTCTCATCGAGCCCAGCGCGTTCGTCATCGGTGAGCTGCAGCGCGCGCGCGAGCCCGGCTCCGTCGCGCACTGAATGGCGCAACTGCCATTTCCAATCGCCCCACTGGGCGTCGGTGGCGTCGGGAAACAGGGCGCGACGGCGCGCTGATGAATCGAAGGGCACGCGCCCGCCTTACTTCAAGCGTGCACGGAGTGCGTCGGCTGAACGTTCTGTGCAGCCTTCTCGCTCCAGTACTTCTGACCGCTCTCGGGGAGGTCGAAGACCGGGTCGTAGTACACGTACTCTTTGTTGAGCGCGCCCACGTCTTCGAGCTCGATGCCGGTGCGGTAGTTCTTCGTCCAGTACGAGATGCCTTTGACCTGATCGTAGTGCGCGACCTGGTGCACCCAGCGTTTGCCGACGTACGGCACGTCGCACACGATGCGCGGCGTCGCGAAGCCCGGCAGGTAGCCCATGATGTCGTGCTGGAGCCGCTGCGCCGTCGCCACCGAAACACGCCAGTGTTCCGAGTTGGGGATCATGTCGCACATGTAGAAGTAGTACGGGAGCACGCGCGCGTGATCGAGCAGCATGAAGCTGAGCTCGAGGAGATCGTTCGAGCTGTCATTCACTCCGCGCAGCAGCACGCCCTGATTGCGCACGTCGCGGAAGCCGGCGTCGAACAGCATCTTCGCGGCGCGGCCCAGCAGCGGCGTCACCTGGTTCGCGTTGTTCACGTGCGTGTGCACCGCGATGTCGACGTTGCGCTCGTTGGCCTTCTTGCCGAGACGCTCGAGCGCGGCGCGCACCTTGTCGTCGAGCCAATGCTGGGGGATGCCCATCAGCCCCTTCGACGCGAGGCGGATGTCGCGGATGTTGGGGATGTCCATCAACTGGCTGACGAAGCTCTCGAGCTGGCCGATGGGCACGTTGGCCACGTCACCACCCGACACGACCACGTCGCGCACGTTCGGAGTGACCTTGAGGTATTCGATCATCTGCTTCCAACGCTCGGGCTGCGAGACGTGGAACTTCAGCTTGTCGACCTGCGGCACGTCGTTGCCGACGAGGTCCATGCGGGTGCAGTGGCCGCAGTACTGCGGGCACGTCGAGAGCAGCTCCGCGAGCACCTTGGTCGGGTAACGATGCGTGAGGCCTTCGACCTTCCACATCTCCTGCTCGTGCAAGGAGTCGCGCGAGGCCATCGGGTGGTTCGGCCACACCGTGTGACGGTCTTCGAACGCCGGCAGCATGTACTTGCGGAGCGGGTCGCCCCACAGGTCCGCCATGTTCATGGTGTTCACCATGTGCGGCGTGATGAGGATCGACATCGTGGCGCGCTCTTTCTGGTCGCGATCCATCGACGCGAGGAGCGTGTCGGGCAGCAGATTACCGAGCGCCGCCTTGAGCTCCTTGAGGTTCTTGATGGTGTGGCGACGCTGCCAGAGCGCGCTTTCCCAATCGGCCTTCGACACGCCGGCGTAACCGGGAATGCGGGTCCAATCGGGCTCGATGAATTCGCGCTTGAGCGGGTACGAAAACGGCTGCGGTGCAGCGGTCTGCTTCGGCGCGGGAGGGGACGACGGGAGCGGAGCGGGGGTGACGTTCTCCATGGCGAAGCTATGCCACGGAGACGACGCTCACTCCAAGCATCACCGCCCGACGCGCGGAGTCACAACGAGCCCTTCACGATGGCCGGGTTGTCTTTGTTGTCGGCGGTGATGTCGAAGTCGACGGGCGCCGACGCCTTGCCACCCTGCTTGAAGATCGCCTTGTGCTTGCCGATGGAGAACTCGAGCGCCGCAGTCTTCGGCAACGGCGTCTTCTTGCCGGTGTTCTTGCCGTCGACCCAGATTTCGGCGCCGACCGGTGACGAGGTGAACGCCGCCTTGCCGGAGCCCTTCGCCGCGACCGGCTTGGGTTCAGGTTTCGGCTGTGGTTTCGGCTCGGGCTTGGGCTCGTTCTTCACGACCTTGGGCTCGGGCTTCGGCTCGTTCCTGGGCTCGGGCTTGGGTTCGTTCTTCACGACCTTGGGCTCGGGCTCTTTCGCGGCGACGCGGTCGAGGAAGATGTCCTTCTCCACCACCGCCTTCTTGTCGGGGTTCGAGAGGCTGCTGCTGACCTCCGAGAAGCCCGCCTTGCGCGCGACGAAGTCGAACGGCTCGCCCTGCTTGAGCTCCTTTACCTCGAGCGGCGTGGTGCCGATCACCTTGCCATTGCGAACGATTTCAACCTTCGGCTCGCTCGACGTCAGCTTCGCGACCCACGTGGTCGGAGCAGCGGTGGGCTCGTTCGTAGGTTCAGGCTTCGGCTCATTCTTCGGAGCGTCGGCGTTGCCGGTATCGGTCTGCGTATTCTGCGCCTGCTGTTGGGTCGTGTCGGCCTCGACGGGCGTGAAGCGCACCGCGATGGCGATGGGCGCGCCCGACTTGACGGTGACCTTCTTCTTCGCCGGCGACACGGTGTACCCCTGCACCGACGGTTTGAACTCGAAGGTGTAGTCACCGGGTTCGAGCTCGATGCTCTTGGTGGGGCTCTCCACCTTCAGATTGCCGGGGTTGATGATGGTGACGTACGGCACTTCTTGCGGCGAGCCCGAGAGGCCGACCACGGTCTTGCCGCCACCCGCGAACTTGACGGCCGCGGCGACGATGACGATGAGCGCGAGCGCCGCGGTGCCGGCGATGGCAATGAGGAGCATCTTTCGCTTCTGGTCGTCGCCACCCGCCGCCTTCTTCGCGGTCTGTTTCGCCGGCTGCCTGCGCGGCGCGACCGGAGCGTGCGCACCGGTGACGATGTCCTGCGACTGCTCTTCTTCTTCGCCCTGATCCTGTTCCTCGTCCTGGAGCTCTTCCTGCTGCTCGTCGTCCTGGCCCTGGTTCTCGTCGTAATTCTCTTCGTCTTGAGCCTGCTCTTCGCCCTCCTCGGCGCCGTCGTCGTGGCTCTCGTACATGCGCGTCTCGTTCTTCGCGAACGGAGACGGGCCGATGCTGGTCGCTCCACCGACCGGCGCATCGCCACCGATGACGATCTTCGGGCGCTGCTGCGCGGAGCGCGGAGGAATCGTGCTGTCCATCGGGTCGTGCTGCTCGGACTCGCCGGTGCCCGACACCGGCGCGAGGTTGTTGCCGGTGTCGTTGTCACCGCCACCGACGTCCATCGCGGCGCGGAAGCCCGTCATCTCGATGGGGCGGAGGTCGTGGCTGCCCGTGTCTTCATCGACGAGCGAGTTCCGCGGCTGCGGCATCAACGTTTCGTCGTCTGACGGCAGGTCGTGGAGGCTCTTGATGGCCGACGAACGGTTCGGCGCCTGCGGGAGGCGATCTTGCGTCGTGCTGGTGTTCGAGACCGGCGCTTGAGGCCGCAGCTGACGGCCGGCAGGCTCGGTGCTGCCGCCACCCGGGTTCTTCACGCTGTGCGGCGAGATGCCGATGGCGGTCGAATTGCTCTCTTCCTGTGCGGAGCCGGAGTTGTCGACGATCACCGTGCGATCACGGTTGCCGTCCATCTCGGCGAGCTCCTCCTCGGTCGGAGGTGGAATTTCGATTTTCGCCTGCTGCAGGCCCATCGCGACCGCGCCGGAGCCCGAAGCGACGGCGACGTTCTGCGTGGGCCGACGGGGAGGCGGATTGCCAGAGAGCGCGGCGAGGGAACCGGGCTGCTGCGTGTTGCGCCGCGGCGGGGCTGCGGGTGCAGGTTGCGGAGTCGACGCGCGGGGCGTGGGAGCGGCGGTCACTCCGGAGACGTCGACCTGATCGGGCCGCTCGACGGAGGCGTAGCGCTCCATCTTCTCGTTCTCGCGGAGGAGATCTTCGGCGAACGCGTCTTTCAGGAACGCCGAGAGATGCTTCGACGAATAGATGGCGTCACCCGCGAGCAGGAAGCGCATCAGGTCTTCCTGAAGATCGCTCCCCCACTGGTAACGGTCGGCCGCCTCGCGAGCGAGCGACTTCATGACCACCTTCTCGAGCCCCGCGGGGATGTTGTTGTTGAACTGTCGCGGCGAGGGGACGTCGGCGTTGCGCACCTTCTCGAGCGTCGAAAAGTCCGACTCGCCGACGAAGAGCTTCTCGCCCGTCAGCATCTCGTAGAGGATCACGCCGACCGCGAAGATGTCCGAGCGCCTGTCGATGGGCAGCCCGCGCACCTGCTCGGGGCTCATGTAGCCGAACTTGCCCTTGAGAATGCCGGCCTGTGTCTTCTGGCTCCGGTTCGCGGCCTTCGCGATGCCGAAGTCGATGATCTTCACCTCGCCCTCGTACGAGAGGAGGATGTTCTGCGGGCTCACGTCACGGTGGATGATGTGGAGTTCCTGCCCGCGCGCGTCCTTCTTGCGGTGCGCGTAGTCGAGGCCCTCGCAGATCTTCGACGTAATGAAGACCGCCATCGCCGTCGGCATGATCTCCTTCCGCCGGCGGAACCGCTCGAGCAGCGCGCGGAGGTCCTTGCCCGACACGTACTCCATCGCGATGTAGTAGGCGTCGTCGTGCTTCCCGAGCTCGTGGATGTGCACCACATTCGCGTGGTTCAGCTGAACGCTGATCCGCGCTTCGTCGATGAACATCGTGATGAACTCGTCATCCTCCGCCATCGTGGGGAGGATCTTCTTGATCGCCAGGATGCGCTCGAAGCCCTCGACGCCGAATGCTTTGGCGGCGAAAACCTCAGCCATGCCACCGACGTTCAGTCGTTCAAGCAGCAGGTACTTCCCGAAGACGCTGGGCTTCTTCATCTCGCTCTCAAGACGACGGACCTCCTGAAACGGGTCCGATCAGACAGAAAACTTTTAGTCGTCTCGGGCTCTTGCGTCAATCCGCTGGCCACTCGCGAAAAGCCTGAAACCCATGAAAACAGGCAAAAAAAGAAGCCCCCAGCGACGTTCATCACGTCGTGGGGGCATAAGATCCGGCAGCGACCTACTCTCCCGCGCGGTTTCCCGCGGAGTACCATCGGCTCTGGTGGGCTTAACTTCCGTGTTCGGGATGGGAACGGGTGTGACCCCACCGAAATAGCCACCGGAAAAACTTGTCAGTGCATACGAAGAGTAAGAATTCAATTTTCGAAAGTGCCGTCTTTCATCACAACCCTGACATTCAGTCAGGAGTCTCGACCTCGACCTCGAACTCGCGCGCCTGCTCTTGTTGGGAGCCGCGTCATCGAGACAAAGGTAAAGTAAGCCGAACGACCAATTAGTA